>NZ_CABVEW010000004.1:0-209994 GCF_902497445.1 Faecalibacterium sp. Marseille-P9312 | reverse complement strand
AAGTGGAGTGATCCATTCAGCAAGCGTGTACTAATAGGTCGAGGGCTTGACCACAATTCGCTTGAGTATCTCAAGTCAACGAGAAGTAGCAGTGATTATTCAGTTTTGAAGGCACGTCCTTCTGAAACACTAGACAAAGTAAATCAGAAATGATATACTTAGCTAGTCATATGGTCGGTGACGATGACGGTGAGGTTCCACCTGTTCCCATTCCGAACACAGCAGTTAAGCTCACTCGTGCCCAAGATAGTTAGCTGGAAACGGCTTGTGAAAATAGGTAGTCGCCGACTCATAGTTGTCAGGATGAAGAAACCGCATCTTGACAATATGCACCTCTAGCTCAGTTGGTAGAGCAACTGACTCTTAATCAGTGGGCCCAGGGTTCGAGTCCCTGGAGGTGCACCACAAAGAGCACCAGGCAGAAATGCTTGGTGCTTTTTCTTTTGTTTTTTCAGAAAGTAAAAAGACTTCCGCCTGAGGGTCATTCTCAAAGCGGAAGTCTTTTTCTGTTTGTTGCTCCATCGTGCCGTCACCGCCCATCAGAGCCGGCATCTCACGGAGCGTCAGGTTATTTCTGACGGTATCCCAAAAGCCGCTGCACAAAGGGCCGGAGCGAGTGGATGAGCTCTTCATCCGAAAGCTCTGTCTGATGTTCCGGCTTCCAGACACAGAGATGATGGAAAAATTTTCAAAAAAGTTGCAAATTTTGCAGGAAAAATTTCTTGTAGTCCGTTTTGTTAGGTGGTATCATTATAACGGTTTGCGCCGCTAACCCGGGGCAGCATCTCGCAGACAGGACGTTTTTGGCGGATGCTGTGGGGGAAAGCGCAGAACGAATGAAAACAGGCAGAAAGAACTTTTCTTTTTCATGAAACACAGGAGGTCAGGCTTTTCATGCTAGGTTTCAACAAGAAGACACAGGACGCTTCTCCGCAGGAGAATACCGGCGGAGAAAATAAGGTGCTCCACTTTATCAAGACCCACAAAAAGCGCTGCATCGCGGTGGTCGCAGCCGCAGCGGTGCTGGTGGCGGTCATCGTGCCGCGCAGGAGCCGCAGTGCGTCGGCAGACCTTGCCTACACGCAGGAGAAGCTGGGACGCCGCGACATCGTGAACGTCTACGACGGCAACGGCACCATCAACGCCGCCGATTCCTACACCGTCAAGTCCCTCGTCACCGGCACGGTGCTCACCGCCGACTTTGAGCTGGGCGACAGCATCGAGAAGGGCGATATTCTTTACACCATCGACATTTCGGATGTGGAAAACAACCTCGCGAGCGCACAGCTCTCGGTGGAGCAGGCACAGCGCAATTACGATGACGCTGCGGATATGCAGAACGTCCGCACCAGGATCAGCGGCGAGGTCAGCTCCTTTGCAGTCGCCGCAGGCGACGCCGTGCAGGCTGGTCAGACTGTGGCCACCATCCGCGACACCTCCGTGATGCTGCTGGCCGTGGATTTCCCTGCCGCAGAGGCCCAGAGCTTTGTCGCCGGTCAGGCCGCACAGGTCATGCCGGACACCACCTTTGAGACGCTGAACGGCACCATCCGCTCCGTTTCCGGTGCAGACCCTGCCGGCGACGCCAGCCTGATGACCTGCACCGTCACCATCGCTGTTCCCAACGCGGGCAGCCTGACCACCGCACAGGCCGCTGTGGCACAGGTGAACGGCGTCAGCTCCCTCAACTCCGCACACTTTACTTACCAGCGCGAGGAGACTGTCGCGGCAGCTGCCTCCGGCACCGTGTCTGAACTCTGCGTCAAGGAGGGCAGCACCGTCCGTCAGGATGACGTCATCCTCCGCATTACCGGCAAGGATCTGGACAAGCAGACCAAAAACGCCGCTGACAACCTGCGCTCTGCCGAGCTGCAGATGTCTTCTGCCGAGAAGACCATCAGCCACTATACCATCGACGCCCCGATCAGCGGCACCATCGTGGATAAGAAGGTCAAGGCCGGCGACAAGCTCAGCGCCAACGACACCGCCATGCAGAACCTCTGCACCATCTACGATATGAGCCATCTGGAAATGAAGCTCAACGTGGACGAGCTGAAGATCCGCTCCCTCAAGGTCGGCCAGGAGGTGGACATCACCGCCGACGCCGTCCCGGGTGAGACTTACAAGGGCGTCATCAGCAGCATCCTCGTGGCGGGCACTACCGCCAACGGCTCCACCAGCTACCCCGTCACCGTCCGCATCGACGACATGGGCGAGCTGCTGCCTGGAATGAACGCCACTGCGAAGATCACCACCGCCAGCGTCAAGAATGTTCTGGCCCTGCCCAACGCCGCCCTCGTCCGGGGCAGCTATGTGCTGGTGACCAAGGATTCGCCCAGCGCTGCCAATGCTGAGACTTCCATGACCGCTCCCGACGGCTTCGTCTACGTCAAGGTGACCACCGGCATCAGCGATGACGATTACATCGAAGTGAAGAGCGGCCTGCAGGAGGGCGATACCATCGCTTACGACAACTCCAGCGTCAGCGCGACCGACTTCTACAGCAACACGATGGCCTCCGCCGAAGGAGATGACGAATGAGCACGCTGATAGAATTTGATGAGGTCTGCAAGTATTACCAGATGGGTGATACCCTCGTAAAGGCCGCCGACCACGTCTCTTTCAAAATCAACAAGGGCGAGTTCGTGGCCATCGTCGGCCAGTCCGGTTCTGGTAAATCCACTTGTATGAACATCATCGGCTGTCTGGACGTGCCTACCGAAGGCACTTATCTGCTGGACGGCAGGGATGTCGGCAAGATGAGCCGCCGTGAGCTGGCAAGCATCCGGAACGAGAAGCTGGGCTTCATCTTCCAGCAGTACAACCTGCTGCCGAAGCTGACCCTTCTGGAGAACGTGGAAGTTCCCCTTGTGTATGCGGGCATCCCCGCCGCACAGCGCCACGCGACGGCAAAGGCTGCCCTTGAGCGGGTGGGTCTGGGCAATAAGCTCAAAAACCTGCCCAACCAGCTTTCCGGCGGTCAGCAGCAGCGTGTGTCCATTGCCCGTGCGCTGGCCCGCGGCCCGGCGGTCATCCTGGCCGACGAGCCGACCGGTGCATTGGACTCCCACACCAGCCGCGAAGTTCTGGGAATGCTCCAGGAACTGCACAAGCAGGGCAATACCGTCGTCCTCATCACCCACGACAACTCCATTGCTGTGCAGGCCGAGCGCATCATCCGCCTCGAAGATGGCCGCGTCGTCTACGACGGCGACGCCCACGCACCCGAGGCAGTCGTTCAGCCGAACTTCATGATGGCAGAGCTGAAAGCCGGAGAGGAGGGGACGCAGGCATGATAAAGGAGACCTTCAAACAGGCCGTCCAGAACGTCTTGAGCAACAAAGTCCGCACCTTCCTCACCATGCTGGGCATCATCATCGGCGTCATGGCCGTCATCGTCATCGTCGGCCTCGGCAACGGCATGACCCACATGATGCAGGACTTCTACTCCGACATGGGCAGCGATATTCTGGCCGTCAACATCATGACCGCCAGCACCCGCTCGGTGGAAGTGAACGATGTGTACAGGATCATCAATGAAAAGCCCGAGTATTATAAGGGTCTTTCGCCGATTGCCAGCGCCGGCAGCGACACGCTGCGGGTGGCGGGCGAGAAGTACCGCCGCACCTACATCAGCGGCGTCAACGAAGATTACACGACCATCAACAACTACAAGGTGGCCAAGGGCCGGGGCATCCAGTACACCGATTTGATAGACAACAAGAATATCTGTGTCATCGGCGACTATGTGGACCGCAGGATCTTCGGCGGCAACGGCCTCGGCAGCACCCTCAAGGTAGGCGCCAGCGAGTACCGCATCGTGGGCGTGCTGGAGGGCCGCTCCAGACCCGCCGCCCAGTACGAGGGCGGCAACGACGACATTGTTCTTATCCCCTATACCACCCTGATGAGCGTCAACAACACCAGCAGTGTCAGCCAGTACTATGTGGTCCTGCAGGACGCGGACCACTCGGATGAGGCACAGGAGTATATGCAAAAAAGCATCAAGAAGCTGGTCAGCAAGGACGACTATGTCTACGTCCAGAGCCTGAGTGCGGCAATGGCGCAGATGTCCTCCATGATCAACGTCATGGTGGGCGTCCTGACGGCCATTGCAGGCATCTCGCTGCTGGTCGGCGGCATCGGCATCATGAACATCATGCTGGTGTCCGTCACCGAGCGCACCCGTGAGATCGGTATCCGCAAGGCACTGGGCGCACAGGAGAGCACCATCCTGACCCAGTTCGTCGTGGAGGCCGGCGTCACGTCGGCGCTGGGCGGCTGCCTCGGCATCGTGCTGGGCTATGTCGTGTCGGCCATTATCAACCAGATCCTTCCGTATATCCTGACGGATATTACCCTGAACGTCACCCCCTCGGCGGGCGCAGCAGCCATCGCCGTGGGCATCTCCTGCGGCATCGGTGTCCTGTTCGGCTTCCTGCCGGCCCGCCGTGCCGCCAGCCTGAACCCCATCGAAGCACTCAGATATGATTAAGGAGTTTACCATGAAAAAACGATTCCTCGCATTCCTGCTGGCTGTCTGCGTGGCTGTTTCTATGCTGGTGCTGCCCGCCTCTGCGGTCGGCTCCAACGCGGCAGTCCAGACGGCGACGGCACTGGGCGGTCTGACCGCCGAGCAGGCCGGTTCTCTGGGTGCGCCCCTCACTCGTGGGCAGGCGGCCCGCCTCCTCACCGCATTCTCTGCTTACCGCGATACCACCACGGCACAGGGCCGCACCGGCCGCCTCTACAGCGATGTAGACAGCGACTCTCCCTATGCGGTCTACATCCGCACCGCTGTCCAGAACGGCTGGATGACCGGCTACTCCGACGGCAGCTTCCGCCCGGATAACACTGTCACGCTGGAAGAAGCCTGCACCATGGCGCTGCGCCTGCTGGGCTATGATGTGGCAAAGCTGGGCGGTACCTTCCCCACAGCTCAGCTCAGCAAGGCCGGCGCGCTGGGCCTGCGCAATGAGATCAATGCCCGTCAGGGCGAGACTCTGACCCTCGAGCAGGGTACCATGCTCTTCTACAACGCCCTCACCGCCATGAACGGCAGCGGTCAGGTCTACGCTTCCACCCTGGGCTTTGCCGTGAACAATGGCCAGGTGGACATCTCTTCGGTCCTGCTGGACAACGTCAAGGGTCCCTTCGTGGCAGATGCCTCCACCGTCCTGCCCTTCGCCCCGGCGGCCATCTACCGCAACGACGAAGTCACCACCTCTGCGGCCCTCTCTCCCTATGATGTCTACTATTATAACGAGAGCGCCCGCACCGTCTGGCTCTACAACAAGCGCGCCGCAGGCCGCGTGACGGCTGTCTCGCCCTCGGCCAGCGCTCCGACCTCTGTGACCGTGGCCGGCGTCACCTACACCATCGCCTCGCCCTCTGTGGCCTACCAGCTGTCCTCCCTGTCCGGCGGCGGCGTGGGTCAGGTGGTCACTCTGCTGCTGGGCATGAACGATGCAGCCGTCTCCGTCCTCACCGGCGACGCGGCAGACGCTGTGTTCTACGGCGTGGTCCAGTCCTCATCCCGCACCCTCGTGGAGACGAACAGCGCTGAGGTGCAGCAGGCTGTCTCGGTCATGTGTACCGACGGCACCGCCCGCACCGTCAATGTGAACAATAAGCTCAATTTCCCGGCCGGCAAGCTGGTGGAGATCAGCGTGGACGGTGACGGCGAACGCGTCCAGTCCATCTCGCCCCGCTCGACCAGCGGCACCGTCAGCGCCGACGGCACCGCGCTGGGCGACACCCCGTTTGCAGACAACGTGCAGATCATCGATACGACGTCGGAGGGTGTGGCTGGGGCAGTTCGCCCCAGCCGCCTATCGGGGGTAACTCTGAGCGAAAGCGACGTCCGCTACTACACCACCAATTCTGCGGGCCAGATCGACCGGGTCATCCTCGACGATGTGACCGGTGACCTGTGGGAGTACGCTGCGCTGGATTCTGTCCGCCGCCTGACGGACGAAGCCGCCAAGAAGATCGACAAAAAGATCAGCGACAAGGCACAGGACGCCGCAAGAGAGGCCGCAGGCCTCCCCGCTGGGACCACCACCAAGGCAGCCAAGACCGATGAGGAGACCTTCCAGGATGTGAAGAACATCCTTTTCCCCAGCACCAGCGATGTGCTCTACGGCCTCATCGACGGCAGCGTCGTCAGCTCTACCTGGAACACCCTTACCGGCAAGACGGACCAGCTGTTCAGCTATGTGCTCCGCCGCACCGGCGACAGCGTGGGCGGTACACTGGGCGACTTCCTCAACTATCTGGGCGAGGGCGCGACCTACGTCTGCTACTCCGGCGGCAAGCAGGTGGCCTACAGCACCGCCACCAAGTACCCCATTATCGCAGGCGGCATCGCCATCGGCCGTTCTGCCGACGGCAAGACCATCAACCGGATGCTCCAGCTCTCGCCGGTAGTCATCGATAAGCTGGGCGCAGCTTCGGTCATGAGCGGCGACAAGCGCTATGAGACCGCCGACGATATGCAGGTGTATCTGTGGTCGAACGGCCAGTATTTCGCCACCTCGCTGCCCAAGATCAACACCGAGGATTATAAGCTCATCGGCTGGTACGACAACTTCGGCTGCTCCGGCGGCAGGAAGATCCGTATCCTTGTGGCCGTCAAGACGAACTGAGCCTGAAATTTTCCAATCACAGAACAGCAGCCTCGCGGCAGATGAAGCGGGGCTGCTGTTTTATTACGCTGCAAATTTGCTGTTGAATTTTACAGCGCATCTGTTATACTAGACTTGAAAGGAGCTGATCTTATGCCGAACATCAAACCTATTTCCGATTTGAGAAACTATACCGAGGTGCTGCGGGATGTCGAGGAAGGGGCACCGGTCTTTCTGACCAAGAATGGCCGCGGCCGGTACGCTATCGTGGATATGCACGATTATGAAAAGGCACAGGCTACCATCCGGCTCATGAACGAAATTGCCAAGGGCCGCCGTTCAGGGGAGACGGAAGGTTGGCTGACGCTGGAGGCCGTAGAGAAAAATCTCGGAATTGCCGATGAATAAAGTGATAGTAGCACCGAAAGCACAAGGTGATCTTTTAGAGATTCGGGATTATATTTCGGATGAGTTGCAAAATACAGCTGCGGCTAAAAAGGCAGTGGCTAAAATTACAAAGAAAATTCGGATATTGCAGGAACATGCATTGATGGGAGCACCGTTAGCCTCCGTCTCCGACGCAAACAGTGACGAGAGGTTTCTGGTCAGCGGAAGCTATCTGATCTTCTACCATGTGAATGGCAGTGATGTGTTCATCGACCGTGTGCTTTACGGGTGCAGAGACTATCTGCGGGTGCTGTTTGGAGACAGCATCAAAGAGGAAACCGAATAAGCTGTCGGGAGGCCCCGCTTTGCGGGGCCTCCTTTCGTTCTCCTATTTGCCACACGCCCTATTTCGTGTTACAATAAAAACCAGAAAAATTGCGGAAAAAGGAGGTGCGGCAATGATACGCATTGCTCTGGTCGAGGACGAGGCAGAGGTGCGGGCGCAGCTGCAGGGCTATGTGCAGCGGCACACCCGGCAGTACGGCACCGAGTTCGCGGTGACGGAGTTCGCCGACGGCATGGAGCTGCTGGATGATTACCGCCCGGTGTACGACATCCTGTTTCTGGACGTGGAGATGAAGCATCTGGACGGAATGGAGACGGCCCGGCGGGTGCGGGAGCTGGACAAGGACGTCATCATCGTTTTTATCACGAATATGGCGCAGTACGCCATCGGCGGGTACGCCGTGGGCGCGCTGGACTATGTGCTCAAGCCGGTGCCTTATTTTGCGTTTTCGCAGCAGCTGCGCAAGGCCGAAGAACAGCTGCGCCGCCGCGCACGGCATTATCTGGCTCTGCCGGTGGAGGGCGGGATGCGGCGGCTGGATTCGTCCCTCATCTATTATCTGGAAAGCGAGGGGCACCGCGTCCATTTTTATACCGAAGAGGGCGATTTCGTGGCGGCAGGCACCCTGAAAGCCTTTGAAGAAAAGCTGGCCGAGAGGCCCTTTGCCCGCTGCAACAGCGGCTACCTTGTCAATCTGGCACAGGTGAAGAGCGTGCAGCAGGGGATGGTGCAGGTGGGAGCCTACGAATTGCAGGTCAGCCGCCCCCGGCGGAAAGCCTTCCTCGCGGCGCTGGCCGACCACATCGGGGGTGAGGGTGCATGACGGCACTGCCCAACATCCCGCGCCTGTATACGGCGCTGGCCGAGTGTCTGGCCGTGGGCATCTACGCCCTGCCGCTGGGCATCCGCTTCGGCAAAACGGCCACCATCGCTGCCAGTGCGGCATGGGCGCTGGCCCTGAGTGCTTTTTTGCAGGCCACGGGCAGAGTTCCGCTGGCGTGGTGGATCCCCTGCATGGCGGCAGCTGTGGGGATACAGTATTTATACCTCTGGGTCACCCGCACCATCTCCCTGCTGGAAGCGGGCTATGTCTGCGCCCGGGCCTTCGTTCTGGCAGAGCTGGCGGCCAGCGCCGAGTGGCAGCTGCACTGCTTCCTCTGGCCTCAGCGCAGCGGGGCCGACGGCCTGTCACTGCTGCTTCTGGTGGTGGTCTATGGCGGCGTTTTCGGCTGCATCTGGGTGCTGGAGCATAAGCACAAAAGTCCCAAGGGCCATATCGTCATCAGCGGAAAAGCGGCCCTCGTGGCCGTCGTCATGGCGGCGATGGTCTTCGCGGTGAGCAACCTGCTGTTCTTGGGCGACCGCGAGGTGGACATGAGCGTCTACTACATCCGCACGCTGGTGGACATCTGCGGCGTGCTCATCCTGACGGTCCAGCACGAACAGCTGCGGGAGGCGGCGCTCCACAGCGAGCTTGCCGCCATGGACGAGGTGCTCCACCGCCAGTACGAGCAGTACAAGCGGAGCAAGGAGGGCATCCGGCTCATCAACAGCCGCTATCATGAGTTGAAAATTCAAATCGCGGACATCCGCGCCGAGCGCGACCGGGCCAAGCAGGACGCGGCTCTGGCCCGGATGGAGAGCGGCCTCCGGCAGTATGAAGCCGAGAACAAGACCGGCAACCCGGTATTGGATACCCTATTGACCGCCAAAAGCATGGACTGCCAGCAGCGCGGCATCAACATGACCAGCGTGGCCGACGGCAGCCAGCTGGGCTTTCTGAGCACGCGGGAGCTGTGTACCCTCGTGGGCGCGCCGCTGGACAACGCCATCGAGAGCGTGCTGGCCGAGCCTGACCCCGAAAAGCGTCTGCTGCGGGTGGCCATCTATAACCAGAGCGGCTGCGTGATGCTCCGCTTCGAGAACTACTGCGCCCAGCCCGTGGAGCTGGGCGCGGACGGTCTGCCCGTCCACAACGCCCACGGCGGCTACGACCTGCAGGGCGTGCAGGCGGCCGCCCGGCGCCACGACGGCACCATGACCCTTCATTGGGCCGACGGCTGGTTCACCCTGCGGATCTTGCTGCCGGTCCCGGAAAAGTAAAGGGACTCCTTCAGTCACCTGCGATGACAGCTCCCTCAGGGAGGGAGCCTTTGGTAGAGAGCGAAACATTGTCCTCTTTGCCAAGGGCCGCCTCTTTGAGGGGGCTGCCGCGTCAGCGGCTGGGGGAGTTTTTGCTTTTGGCATGATGCACAATAAAACCGCGCTCGAAATTGTGGATTAGCACAATAAAATTTGAAACCAAATTGAAACTTCTGCAAAACATGCCTCCAAAATGACAGATTGTGAAGATGTTTGTGAATTTTCTTTGAATCCATTTATAATAGTGGCAATGCTCCGGGAGCTGTACCCGGAAAATATGGATTCAGAATAAGGAGGAAGAAAATTATGTTGTCCATCAATATGGATGATGTAATGCAGGTAGTTTCGAACATTCAGAACTATCTGATTGCATTCGGCGTCGTCCTCGTACTCGCGCTCCTCGTGATGTTCGCGGTGCGGAAGATGCCCAAAGCGAAAAAGAAGATGATCCGTGCGCAGTCCGGCCTCGCCATTCTGCTGGCGCTGGCGATTGTCGTCAACCTCATCTGCACCGGCCCCATGTCCACCATGCTGGACCTGGTCTCCGGCGAAGGTTCCATCAGTGAGGAGACTTCCGCAGAGGCCACCGAGCTGGTCAATGAGATCACCCAGGAAGGCGTCGTTCTGGCTCAGAACGATGACAACATCCTGCCTGTGGCTTCCGGCTCCAAGCTGAACGTCTTCGGCTGGGCTTCCACCAGCCCCTGCTACGGCGGCACCGGTTCCGGCGCTCTGAACGACGCTTACCCTGTCACCGACCTGCTCACCGGTCTGCATGATGCAGGCATCGAGACCAACGACGAGCTGAGCAAGTTCTACACCGATTACTGCTCCACCCGCCCCAGCGTCGGCATGGCACAGCAGGACTGGACCCTGCCCGAGCCGAATGTCAGCCTGTACACCGACGAGATGATGGCAAACGCCAAGGCATACTCTGACACTGCCATGGTGGTCATCACCCGCGTCGGCGGCGAGGGCGCAGACCTTCCCACCGATATGTCTGCTGTCGTGGACGGCAGCTGGGTCCGTCGTGTGGCAGATTACCGTGGTTCTCAGCGCGGTACCGGCTACTACAACGGCACTTACGATGACACCCTGAACGAGGGCAATGACTGGGATAAGGGCGACCACTTCCTGCAGCTGTCCAACCGCGAGGAAGAGCTCATCGACCTCGTCACTTCCAACTTCGACAACGTCATCGTCGTTTACAACGGCGCAAACGCTTTCGAGATGGACTGGGTCAAGAACTACCCCCAGATCAAGGGCGTCCTGCTCTGCCCCGGCACCGGTCAGTCCGGCTTTGAGGGCTTTGGCCGCGTGGTCGCCGGTGAGGTCAACCCCTCCGGCCGTACCGCTGACACCTATGCTGCTGACCTGACCGCTTCTCCGTGGTGGAACAACTTCGGTGACTTCAAGTACACCAACGCCACCGAGCTGGATTCCGATTCCAGCTTCTTCGACCCCGCAGGCGCTACTGCATCCTTCGTCAACTACGCTGAGGGCATCTATGTCGGCTACAAGTTCTATGAGACTGCTGCCGATGAAGGCCTCATCGACTACGACAAGGAAGTTGTCTATCCCTTTGGCTACGGCCTGAGCTACACCACCTTCACCCAGAAGATGAGCGACATCACCAGCGACGGCAGCAGCCTGAAGTTCTCTGTCACCGTCACCAATACCGGCTCTGCTGCCGGCAAGGATGTCGTGGAGATCTATAACGATCCTCCGTACACCAACGGCGGCATTGAGAAGGCTTCCGCAAACCTGCTGGACTTCGCCAAGACCAGCGAGCTTGCCCCCGGCGAGAGCGAGACCATCGACTTCACCATCCCGGTCGAGGATCTGGCTTCCTACGATTACAAGAACAACGGCTGCTATGTGCTGGAGGCTGGCGATTACATCATCAGCACCAACTCTGACTCCCACAATGTTCTGGATTCCAAGACCTACACTGTCGCCTCCGACATCGTTTACAACGAGTCCAACAAGCGCGAGAGCGACGCTGTTGCAGCGACCAATCAGTTCGATTTCGCAGAGGGCGAGATCACCTATCTGTCCCGTGCGGACGGTTTTGCAAACTATGCTGAGGCCACTGCCGCTCCTGCTGATTACAACATGAGCGATGAGGTCAAGGCTGTCTTCGACAACGCACACACCTACACTGAGGTCAACTACGAGAAGGACGATGACCCCAACGCAGAGGACATCACCACCGGCGCAAAGAACGGCCTCAAGCTGGCTGACCTGCGCGGCGTGGATTACAACGATTCCAAGTGGGATGACCTGCTGGATGAGATGAGCATCGACGACCTGCAGCAGACCATCGGCTTCGGCGGCTATCAGACTGCAGCTGTGGACAGCATCGGCAAGGTGCGCACCAACGACTGTGACGGCCCTGCGTCCATCAACAACAACTTCACTGGCGTCGGCTCTGTCGGTTTCCCGGCTGCTACCCTCATCGGCATGACTTGGAGCAAAGATCTGGCACACGACTTCGGCGACAGCATCGGCAAGATGGCCAACGAGATGAACACTTCCGGCTGGTATGGCCCGGCAATGAACATCCACCGCACCGCTTTTGCAGGCCGTAACTTCGAGTACTACTCGGAGGACGGTGTCCTGTCCGGTGCTATGGCCGCAAACGCCATCGCAGGCGCACAGGAGCACGGCGTCTACGCTTACATGAAGCACTTCGCCCTGAACGATCAGGAAGGCAACCGTACTTCTATGCTGGCTACCTGGTCCAACGAGCAGGCTATCCGCGAGATCTACCTCAAGCCCTTCGAGATGTCTGTCAAGGATGCTGACTGCCACGCTGTCATGTCTTCCTTCAACTACATCGGCAGCCGCTGGGCTGGCGGCTGCAAGGAGCTGCTGCAGAACGTCCTGCGCGGTGAGTGGGGCTTCCTCGGCTTCGTCGAGACCGACTACTTCGGTGTCTACGGCTACATGACCGCTGATCAGGGCGTCCGCAACGGCAGCGACCTGATGCTCTGCACCACCGGCAACGATTACAACAAGATGACTGTTCTGACCAACAGCAGCAAGCAGGCAATGCGCACCTCTGCCAAGAACATCCTCTACACCGTGGTCAACAGCCGCGCTTATGAGGCTGAGAACCTGAACCCCGGCATGGCAAAGTGGAAGATCGTCCTGATCGGCGCTGACGTCGTGGCCGCGCTGCTCATCGTTGGCCTGGAGTACACCGCCATCAAGAACTACAAGAAGCGCAAGGAAGAGGAAGAAGAAGTCTAAACCGGATCCTCTCTCCATGCAGCACCTGAACTGAACCAACGGCAAAGGCCCGCTGCACCAGACAGCGGGCCTTTGCCCTGCTCAGGATAAAATGAGGAAAATGCGATGAAGCATACCGACATCATCCAGAAACTGAACTTAGAGCAAAAATGCGCTCTGCTCTCGGGCGAGACTGTCTTTACCACCCGCGCTCTGCCGGGCAAGGGCATCCCGGCCATCACCCTTTCGGACGGCCCCAATGGTGTCCGCAAGCAGGCCGGCGCCGCCGACCATCTGGGCCTCAACCCCAGCGTTCCGGCAACCTGCTTCCCGACCTCTTCCGCCACGGCGTGCAGCTGGGATGAGAAGCTGGGCGAAGCCGTGGGTGAGGCACTGGGCGAGGAAGCCGCCGCACAGGAAGTGGCTGTCCTGCTCGGCCCCGGCCTGAACATCCAGCGCAGCCCCCTCTGCGGCCGCGACTTCGAGTATTTCTCGGAAGACCCCATCCTCGCGGGCAGGATGGCCGCTGCCTATGTGCGCGGCATCCAGAAAAACGGCATCTCTGCCTGCCCCAAGCACTTTGCGGTCAACAGTCAGGAGCTGCGCCGCATGGCCAGCGACTCGGTGCTCGATGAGCGCACCCTGCGGGAGCTGTATCTGACCGGCTTCGAGATCGTGGTGAAAGAGGCAAAGCCCAAGACCATCATGACCTCCTACAACCTCATCAACGGCACCTATGCCAACGAGAATGCCCACCTGCTGCAGGACATTCTGCGGAAGGACTGGGGCTTCGACGGGGCCGTCGTCACCGACTGGGGCGGCTCCAATGACCACGCCCTCGGCGTGAAGAACGGCTCCACCCTCGAAATGCCCTGTCCCGGCGGCGACTCCATCCGGGAGCTGATGAAGGCCGTACAGGACGGCAAAATTTCCGAGGCCGACGTGGACGCCCGCCTCGACGAGATGCTGGAACTGGTGCTCTCCACCCACGCTGCGGTGGAAAAAGCGCCCCGCACCTTCGACGCTGCCGCGCACCATAAGCTTGCCCGCCGCGCGGCCGCAGAGAGCATCGTCCTGCTCAGGAACGAGGGCGGCATCCTGCCGCTCAAGCCCAATGAGAAGCTGGCCGTCATCGGCGACTTTGCCGAGACGCCCCGCTATCAGGGCGCAGGCTCCAGCGCCGTCAACGCCCTGCAGGTGGACACCCTGCTGGACTGCATCAAGGCCGACGACAGCGGCATCACCTTCGTGGGCTATGCCTCCGGTTTCGAGCGTCAGGGTGCAGCTAACGCCGAGAAGCTGGAAGAGGCTGTGGCCCTCGCAAAGAAGGCTGACACCGTTCTGCTCTGCCTCGGCCTCGATGAGCTGCGGGAGAGTGAGGGCCTTGACCGCTCTGACATGAAGCTGGCCGAGAACCAGCAGCAGCTTCTGGCCGCTGTGGCTGCCGTCAACCCGAACGTCGTCGTTCTGCTGAGCGCCGGTGCGCCGGTAGAGACGCCGTGGGTCGGCCAGTGCAGGGCGCTGGTCTACGGCGCACTGGGCGGACAGGCAGGCGCAGGCGCGGCGGCAGACATCCTCACCGGCAAGCTCTGCCCCTGCGGCAAGCTGTCCCAGACCTGGGCGCAGGCTCACGACGATACCCCCGCCAAGGCGAACTTCGGCGGCGAGGGCCGGAACGTGGAGTACCGCGAGGGCCTGTATGTGGGCTACCGGTACTATCAGACCGCCGGTGTGCCGGTGGCGTTCCCCTTCGGCTACGGCCTGAGCTACACCACCTTCGCGTACAGTGATCTGAAGGCAGACGAGAAGGGCGTGACCCTTACCGTCACCAACACCGGCAGCTGTGCCGGTGCCGAGATCATCCAGATCTACGTCGCAAAGCAGGACGCCAAAGTCTTCCGCCCGGCGCAGGAGCTGAAGGGCTTTGCAAAGGTATTCCTGAAAGCAGGCGAGAGCAGGACGGTGAGCATCGCTCTGGACGACAAGGCGTTCCGCTACTGGAACGTCAAGACTGACCGCTGGGAAGTCGAAGGCGGAAGCTATCAGCTCCGCGTGGGTGCATCCAGCGAGGACATCCGGCTGACAGCGGAAGTCTCCGTCAAGGGGACCAACGCTCCCGACCCCTACGAGGGTCTCGACCTGCTCCACTACGTCTCCGGTCAGATCACCTATGTGACCGACGCCGAGTTCGAGGCTCTGCTGGGCCATCCGATCCCGGAGGATGTCGTCCGCATCGACCGGAACATGACGCTGGGCGAGATGGACCATGGCCGCAGTCCGCTGGGCTGGGTGGCACAGAAGGTGCTGCGCTGCCGTCTGGACAGCAGCTTTGCAAAAGGCACCCCCGACCTGAACACCGTGTTCCAGTATAATATGCCGTTGCGCGCGCTGGCCAAGATGACCAACGGCATGGTGAGCATGGGCATGGTGGACGGCCTCGTCTGGGAGCTGAAAGGCTTTTGGCTCGTGGGCATCCTCCGGGTCATCTATGAGTTCGTCAAGAATCTCATCCTGAACAGCCAGATGGAAAACCGGCTCAAAAACAGCTGAAAGGAATAAGGCCATGAATTTCTGGAATAACTTTGCCGCAAAGCATCCGGCCGCGGCCAAATGGGTGCGGGAGGGCGGACTGTTCGTCATCGTGTCCAACCTCATCACCGTGTTCAAATACCTGCTTCTGCAGTTCCTGCCCAAGGCGTTTGCAAGCCTGCCGGTGGTGGACTTCGGCTGGCCGGGCATCGACATCACCCTGTTCGGCGAGACCTTCAAGTGGAATATCCTCGGCTATGACGCGGCCCACGGCGGCCTGCCCTACTTCTGCGCCTACATGGTGGCCATGGTCATCGGCGAGTGCATCAATTTCCCCATCCAGCGCAGCCTCGTCTTCCGCAGCAAGGGCAGCCTCGCCAAGCAGATCGGCTGGTATCTGCTGGCTTTCTGCCTCATCACCTGCATCGTCAACTCCATCAACTGCATCTGGGTGGCTGTGGCCGGTCTGCTGGTGCCTGATTTCATCTACAACATCGGCACCACGGTGCTCAACGGCGGCATCTCGATGGTCATCTTCTTCTTCGTGAATAAGATCATCTTCCCCGAAGGCGAAGCCGCAAAATAATCTGTCATCTTCTTTGTTTTCATCATTTTCTTCATCCGAACCAACAGGCCGTTCTCCTCCGGAGGACGGCCTGTTGGCATATTGAGCGGTTTTGGACGCTGCAAAGGACGAAATTTCGGTCATAGGGGAAGAATCTGCCCAAGGGTCTTGCACTTTGACGCTTTACTGTGGTAAAATCGGGCCATGCTTTTATCATAGAGGAAAAAAGCACCAAAGGGGGAACGTATATGAGTGAGATCTGTATCATCGTCACCATCGTCGTCTATCTTGCGGCCATGCTTCTGGTGGGTTTCGCCTACAGCAAGACCAACAACGACAGCACCGACTTCTACCTTGGCGGCCGGAAGATGGGGCCGCTGGTCACGGCCATGAGTGCCGAGGCCAGCGATATGTCCAGCTGGCTGCTGATGGGTATGCCGGGTCTGGCCTACCTGACAGGCATCGCCTCGCCGGGCTGGACGGCCATCGGCCTTGCGCTGGGTACCTGGCTCAACTGGCTCATCGTGGCCCGGCGGCTCCGCCGCTATTCGGCCAACCTCGACGCCATCACGGTACCGCAGTTCCTGTCGCTTCGCTTCCATGACCAGCGCAACCTGCTGAACGCTCTGGGCGCAGTCATCATCATCGTCTTCTTTGTGCCGTATACGGCCTCGGGCTTTGCGGCCTGCGGCAAGCTGTTCCACAGCCTCTTCGGCGTAGATTACATGGCGGCAATGCTGGTGTCGGCCCTCGTCATCGTGGGCTATACCATCCTGGGCGGCTTCCGCGCCGTCACCACCACCGACCTCATCCAGTCGATGGTCATGTCGCTGGCCCTCATCGCGGTGCTGGGCTACGGCATCGTTGTGGCCGGCGGCTGGGGTGCTGTGGTGGAGAACGCCCAGAGCCTTTCCGGCTACCTGACCATGACAGCCAGCCACGACGCCGTGACCGGCGGGGCCGCATCCTACAGCCTGCTGGACATCGTCTCCACCATGGCGTGGGGTCTCGGCTACTTCGGTATGCCCCACATCCTGCTCCGCTTCATGGCCATCGAGGACGAGAAGAAGCTGGTGCTCAGCCGCCGCATCGCCACCGTCTGGGTGGTCATCGCCATGGCGGCGTCCATCGTCATCGGCATGGTGGGCCTCGGCATGACCAGGGTCGGTGCGCTGGAATTCCTCAGCGGCTCGTCCAGTGAGACCCTCATCGTCCGCATCGCCAGCCTCATCAGCCAGCACGGTGTGCTGGCAGCAGTCCTGGCCGGACTCATCCTTGCAGGCATCCTGGCGGCTACGATGTCCACGGCGGACAGCCAGATGCTGGCCGCTGCGTCCAGCGTGTCCCAGAACATTTTGCAGGAGTTCGGCCACCTCAAGCTGAGCGAGAAGCAGAGCCTCTTCGCAGCCCGCCTGACCATCATCTGCGTCAGCGTGGTGGGCGTGGTGCTGGCCCGCGACCCGGATTCCAGCGTTTTTGGCATCGTCAGCTTTGCGTGGGCCGGTTTCGGCGGCTCCTTCGGCGCTGTCGTCCTCTGCGCCCTGTTCTGGAAGCGCTGCAACTGGCAGGGTGCGCTGGCCGGTATGCTCTCCGGCGGCCTGATGGTCTTCGTCTGGAAGTACATCGTCAGCCCGCTGGGCGGCGTCTTCGGCATCTATGAGCTTCTGCCCGCCTTCCTCGTCTCGCTGGCCGTCTGCGCGGTGGTCAGCCTCGTGACCCCGGCTCCCACGGAAGATATTCTGGCCGAGTTCGACGCGGCAAAATAAGAACACCGCTTGACAAAAAGCGGCGATGCTACTATACTAAAATCAAAGGAAAGGCACTGGCCGCAAAATGGTCAGCTCCTTACCGGCAGTGAATCAAAAAAGATTGACCCTCGTGCTTGGTAGGCGTCTGAGATGGTCAATCTTTTTTGTTGTCGTCATGTTCTTTGTTAGAAAGCTTCATAACGATGTCAAAAGAGCCCTTCATCACGTCCCAGAGGAGCGTGAGCAGGAGTAAAACTTCTGATAGAGTCATGAATATCCCTCCTTTCGCCTCAGTGCGACGGGAGGGCTTTCTTTTTAAGTAAGCCGATACAAAAAGATGCCTTTCCCGACGCATAGCCGGGAAGGAGACTGACCATCTGCATTTGCAGCGCAGTGCCTTTGTGCCGCCCGAAAGCGGCACTCTTAGAATATCATAAAAATTGACAAATTACAACAAATTAGAAACGCTTCCGTGCTCCACCCGGTATACCTTGTCAAACTGTTTCATGAACGCCCCCGAGACGTCGTGGGTGATGGCCACCACCATGCAGGGGAGAGCGAGCAGATTTTCCATGACCTGTCCGCTGGTGTCGGGGTCGAGGCTGGCGGTGATCTCGTCGGCGATGATGAGGTCGTACCGGCGAAGCGCCAGCCGTGCGATGCCGATGCGCTGGCGCTGCCCGCCCGAGAGATTCTTGCCGTTCTCGCTGATGAGGGTGTCGAGGCCGTCGGGCAGGGTGCTCACCCAGTCGGTGAGGCCCGCCGTCCCGATGGCGTGGGAAAGCTGAGCCTCGGGGAAGTCCGCGCCGAGGCAGATGTTGCTGCGGAGGGTGTCATTGAAGAGATAGGTTGTCTGGGCAATGTAGCCTACCCGCTGGTAGAGGCTCTGACGGTCGATGTCCCGCAGCTGCTGGCCGTTGAAGAGGATGCTGCCAGTATAGTCTGGGTAGTACTGGAACAGCAGCTTTGCCAGTGTAGACTTGCCGCAGCCGCTCTCGCCCACGAGGACGGCCTTTTCCTGCCCGGAGACCGTCAGCCGGACGCCGCGCAGCACCGGTGCAGCGGCTCCGGGGTAGGCAAAGCCGGTGTCCTTGCACTCAATGTGCTCGAGTTTATCGATGGCCCGGCCCGCAGAGACTTTTTCCGGGCCGGACATGGCTGCTTCCAGCCGCTGACGAATGCCCTTCGAAGATCTGACCTTGGCCCAGCACTGGGCGATCTGATTACAGGGCGTGATGACGAAGTTCGCCATGCTGGCGGCGGTGGAGACGGTGCCCATCGTCAGCCGCCCGTCGAAAGCGAGAAAAAGGCCCACCAGCATGACGATGGGGAAGATGAGGTTGCTGATGAGAGAGGTGTTGACCACCATGGCGTTGAGGCTCTGCTGGTAGGCCTGCTCGCTGTCGCGGGCCTGCCGGGCAGCATCCCGGTGGCGGGCGGCATAGGCGTCCTCCCGCAGAAAGCCCCGGATGACCTCGAACCCGCCCAGAAGCTCCTTGAGCTGCTGGGTGTAGCCCGCCATCTGGAGCGAAAAAGCGTCTCGGGAGGCTTTGAGCCGCTCATTCATCTTCCGGGGCAGGACCAGCGGCGGCACGGTCACAAGCAGGATGGCCGCCAGCATCACCGGGCTGATGTAAAGGTACATCCCCAGCGCACAGAGCATGATGCCGCCCCAGAATGCGATGTTGAAGAGGGACATATAATAGTCGTCGTAGAGGGTACGCAGGTCGGTGGTCAGCAGGGAGAGATAGGCTGCGTCGCCCTCCCGCTGATATTGGGACACCGGGCGGCGCAGCACCCGCTCCATGACCTGTCCCCGTACCTGCTCCACGGCACCGCAGGCGAGTTTTGTAAAGGAGCGGCGGCTCAGCCGTTCGAAAAACCAGCTGGTGAAGGTGATGAGGAACACCAGCCCCATATAGCCCAGCGCCTCCTGCTTGCTCTTGGAGTCGATGAGCCACTTGAGTTGGAAGTTTTTCAGCGGCGCGAAAAAGGATACCGCCGCTGTAAAGAGCGCGAAGAGCATGAGCTTCACCCAGTGGTGCTTGAAGTAGTCGTTGACCGTCTGATTATTCATAAGCAATACCCCTTATATGTCCCGAAAGGCTTCCTGCCGCGGTGCAGAATTTGGACTAAGTATAACATGGTTCCGCAAAAAAAAAATAGGTTTCGCCATTTTTTCGGGACATAAAAATCCCCCTGCCCGGGACTCCTTAGAGTTCGGGCAGGGGGCTTGAAGCTCTTTATGTAAGAGGTGCTGTCAGCTTACAGCTGGGGGCCGGCGGAGACCAGAGCCTTGCCGTGCTCGTTGCCCTCGTACTTTGCGAAGTTCTTGATGAAGCGGCCAGCCAGATCCTTGGCCTTCTCTTCCCACTGAGCGGCATCTGCGTAAGTGTCGCGGGGGTCGAGGATGGCGGGGTCAACACCGGGCAGAGCAGTGGGGACCTCGAAATCGAAGTAGGGGATCTTCTTGGTGGGAGCCTCGTTGATGGCACCGCTCAGGATGGCGTCGATGATGCCGCGGGTATCCTTGATGGAGATGCGCTTGCCGGTGCCGTTCCAGCCGGTGTTGACCAGATAAGCCTTGGCGCCGCTCTTCTGCATCTTCTTGACCAGCTCCTCAGCGTACTTGGTGGGGTGCAGCTCCAGGAAGGCCTGACCGAAGCAGGCGGAGAAGGTGGGGGTGGGCTCGGTGATGCCGCGCTCGGTGCCGGCCAGCTTTGCGGTAAAGCCGGACAGGAAGTAGTACTGGGTCTGCTCCGGAGTCAGGATGGAGACGGGAGGCAGGACGCCGAATGCATCAGCAGACAGGAAGATGACATTCTTGGCTGCGGGTGCAGAAGAGATGGGGCGGACGATGTTCTGGATGTGGTCGATGGGGTAGGAGACGCGGGTGTTCTCGGTCACGCTCTTGTCGGCGAAATCGATGTGGCCCTCAGCGTCCAGAGTGACGTTCTCCAGCAGAGCGTTGCGCTTGATGGCGTTGTAGATGTCGGGCTCAGAGTCCTTGTCCAGGTTGATGACCTTAGCGTAGCAGCCGCCCTCGAAGTTGAAGACGCCGTTGTCGTCCCAGCCGTGCTCGTCATCGCCGATGAGCAGACGCTTCGGGTCGGTGGACAGGGTGGTCTTGCCGGTGCCGGACAGACCGAAGAAGATGGCAGTGTTCTTGCCCTCCTTATCGGTGTTGGCAGAGCAGTGCATGGAAGCGATGCCCTTCAGCGGCAGGAAGTAGTTCATCATGGAGAACATACCCTTCTTCATCTCGCCGCCGTACCAGGTGTTGACGATGACCTGCTCCTTGCTGGTGATGTTGAACAGCACAGCAGTCTCGGAGTTCAGGCCCAGCTCCTTGTAGTTCTCGACCTTAGCCTTGGAAGCGTTGTAGACAACGAAATCAGGCTCGAAGTTCTCCCGCTCCTCAGCGGTGGGCTTGATGAACATATTGGTGACGAAATGTGCCTGCCAGGCCACTTCCATGATGAAGCGGACGGCCATGCGGGTGTCCTTGTTGGCGCCGCAGAAAGCATCCACGACGTACAGGCGCTTGTTGGAGAGCTCCTTCTTGGCGATCTCCTTCACAGCTTCCCAGGCTTCCTGAGAAGCGGGGTGGTTGTCGTTCTTGTACTCGTCGCTGGTCCACCACACGGTGTCCTTGGAGTTCTCATCCATGACGATGAACTTATCCTTGGGGGAGCGGCCGGTGTAGATGCCGGTCATGACGTTGACAGCGCCCAGCTCGCTGACCTGGCCCTTCTCGTAGCCTTCCAGTTCGGGCTTGGTCTCCTCGTCGAACAGCTGCTCGTAAGAGGGGTTGTACACGATCTCGGTCGTGCCGGTGATACCATACTTGCTCAGATCCAACTTTGCCATGATACTTATACCTCTTCTTTCGTTCAGGTCATCGCCCAGACACCAGCGGTAAGCTGTCCTCAGCCAAAAGGACACCGCAAAAGGACGACGAAAAGAAATACAGATGCGTATTCTCCTGTATATCATTATACATAAATTGGGGCCGAAATCAACCGGCGGGGCGGTTTTCTTCGGGTAAAAGCAACAAATCTTATTAAGAATCCGGGGTATTTGAGACAGTTTCGTAAAAATCCTGGCCCGTTTGCCTGCACAAATTAAAGATTTTATGCCAAAAACAGATCTTTGATAAAATTTTGTCGATTTGGGATACAAGGAGCGGAAAACAGGAGAGAAGAGGCTGCAATTTTGAGCCGCGAAAAAACGTATTATAAGTAGAGACACAAAATATTTGTGGATATTTTGCGATTTATCTGGAAAAAACGCACAACTTATGATATACTGAGCCAATCTGATCCGCGGTCATGAGCCGCCAGCATGGAGAAACAACGACGATGAAGACGCTTTACATATTTCTTACCCGCTCCGGCACCCTGCTCTCGAACCTCGTGTACAGCCTGACCGGTGCGCAGTACACCCACATCTCCCTCGCCTTCGACGAGGACCTGAGCACCCTCTACAGCTCTACCCGCAAGAATGGTTATACCATGTTCCCCGCAGGTCCCAGCCGGGAGTACCTGAACCGGGGCGTGTTTCTTATGCGGGAGAACATCCCCTGCGCCCTCTACGCGCTGGAAGTGACGGACGAAGCCTACACCCGCGCCAAGCGCCGCACCCAGCACATGATGCACCACGGGGAGCTCTACCGCTTCAATTCGCTGGGTCTGCTGCTCTGCTGGATGCATATCCGCTGGCAGCGCCGCCGGCATTATTTCTGCTCCCAGTTCGTCAGTGAGGTGCTCCAGAAGAGCGGTGCGCTGGAGCTGCCAAAGCCCAGCACCCTCATGCACCCCAGCGATTACGCCGAGCTGCCCGAGCTGCGCTGCCTCTACCGCGGTACGCTGGCCGGCCTGCCCCAGCGCCAGAACATGGAGCTGGGCGAGGTGGAGAGCGTCATGGGTCTTTACCTGAACGTCCTTCTGGGGGCTGTGAAGGGCAGAGTGCGTCGGCTGTTCTGATTTTTTGAAAAATTTGCTGAAAAAATTGAAAATGCCTGTTGACAAAGCGGGTGCGCTGTGCTAAAATAACCGAGTCGGGAACAACACCCGATGCAATGGTAGTATGGCCCGTTGGTCAAGCGGTTAAGACAGAGGCCTCTCACGCCTTTAACATCGGTTCGATTCCGGTACGGGTCACCATTTTAGTAGTAAAACGGCTCTGCGCCGTTTTATATAGATGCCTCTTTAGCTCAGTCGGTTAGAGCACCTGACTGTTAATCAGGGTGTCGCCTGTTCGAGTCAGGCAAGAGGCGCCAGTAAAGCGATGGAAGTTTTCCATCGCTTTTTCTTTTTTGTCCGTTCCGGTGCGGCTTTTGTTGACAGGGAAAGCGGCGGGGGATATACTTATAAAAACTGAACCTCTCAGGCCGCCTGCGGCGTCCAGCTCTCCGGATAGGAGAGCCCTTGGCAAAGCCGAAAACTTACCCTTTTCGCCAGAGCCTCCCCTATCAAGGGAGGTGGCACAGCGTCAGCTGTGACGGAGAGGTTGAGGAAAAATGCGCCTGATGAAAAAGGAGAAAAGTATGAAACAGATCATTCTGACGGGCGACCGCCCGACGGGCCGGCTCCATGTCGGCCACTATGTCGGCTCTCTGAAGGAGCGTGTCCGGCTGCAGAACTCGGGCAAATTCGACGAGATCTATATCATGATCGCTGACGCACAGGCCCTCACCGACAACGCCGACAACCCGGAGAAGGTGCGCCAGAACGTCCTGCAGGTCGCTCTGGACTATCTGGCCGTGGGCATCGACCCCGCCAAGGCACACATCTTCATCCAGTCCATGGTGCCGGAGCTGACCGAGCTGAGTTTCTATTATATGAACCTCGTCACCGTCTCCCGCCTGCAGCGCAACCCCACCGTCAAGGCCGAGATCCAGCAGAAGAATTTCGAGTCCAGCATTCCGGTGGGCTTCTTCACTTACCCCATCAGCCAGGCTGCGGACATCACCGCCTTCAAGGCTACTACCGTCCCCGCAGGCGAGGACCAGCGCCCCATGATCGAGCAGTGCTGCGAGATCGTCCATAAGTTCAACGCCGTCTACGGTGAGACTCTGGTGGAGCCGGAGATCGTTCTGCCCCAGAACAGCGCCTGCCTGCGCCTGCCCGGCACCGACGGCAAGGCCAAGATGAGCAAGAGCCTCGGCAACTGCATCTACCTCTCCGACGAGCCCGAGGACATCAAGAAGAAGATCATGTCCATGTACACCGACCCGAACCACCTGCGCGTGCAGGACCCCGGCAAGGTGGAGGGCAACCCCGTCTTCATCTATCTGGATGCATTCAGCCGCCCGGAGCACTTTGCCGAGTTCCTGCCCGAGTACCAGAACCTCGACGAGCTGAAGGCACACTATCAGCGCGGCGGTCTGGGCGATGTGAAGGTGAAGAAGTTCCTGAACAGCGTCATGCAGGCCGAGCTGGAGCCCATCCGCAACCGTCGCAAGGAGTGGGAGCAGCGCCTGCCCGAGGTCGTGGAAATTCTGAAGGAAGGCAGCGCCGTGGCCGAAAAGACCGCCGCTGCCACCCTCGCCGAAGTGCGTAAGTCCATGAAAATCGATTACTTCACGGATGATAACCTGTTGAAATAACAAAGCGTAAACGAAAATGCCCTTGCAGAACGCTAAAATAGCTTCGGCAGGGGCATTTTTCATAAGAATTGCGAGCCGGTGACGAGAGAATGACTGGATATAAAAAGTATTTCGACGCGTATTGTAGGGAGCATGGGCTGAATCTGTATTTGTCCTTTGAGATGCCTGCCGGATACAAAACAGCAAAGGGAACATTTGACGCTTCCAGCAGGACTGTGTTTATAAATGCAGAGGGGCTGGACAAAGAGCCTGAGTACGAAAGAATGTTCTATCTTTTTCATGAGCTGCGGCACGCATCCCAGTATCTTGAACCGGAGCGATTTAATGAGACGATAAATCGAAGCGTTCAGTATATCATCATGTTCGACGGGACTTGCTATAAACTGGTGGAAAATCATTATCTGAAATGTAAATTAGAAGGTAGCGAAGGATATTTTACAAGCCTGTATCTTGGACAACCGAATGAAGTCGATGCGAATACATTTGCCTATGAGCAGACCCGAAAAATCTGCGGGGATTCGGCAGGACTAAAAGAGCTGTTTGATTTCTGGATGCCGCGTCAGGCGATTCTGAACGGTACATATGATAGGATTTTTTCGCTGATTGACGAGAAAACCAAAGGGATGACCTGATTCCAAGGCACAAAAATGCCGCTCTCCTATCAAGGGAAGAGCGGCATTTGTTATTTCCTTAAATCTTCAAAAAGTTCATCCAAATCGGTGTAGTGCTTTACATTGGGGTCCTTCGCAATGCGTTCAGCCTCCAACATGGCGGCAATCGTTTCCTCATTCGGACACTCGACTTCATCAATATAATCAGGAATCATATCACTTACAGGCTGCGGTTCTTGATCTCAGAAGTGACCTTTGCGATGAACTCGTCCACTTCCATCGTGGTGGTCTCGCCCTTGCGATCACGGACGGAGACGTTGCCGGCCTCGGCTTCCTTGGCGCCCAGGACCAGCATATAAGGCACGCGGTCCACCTGCTGTGCGGCGCGGATCTTGTAGCCGATCTTCTGGTTGTCGTCGTCCAGAGCCACACGGATACCGGCCTCCACCAGCTTCTCGGTGATGGCCTCGGAATACTCGAGGGTCTTCTCGGAGACGGGCAGAACCTTGACCTGAACAGGAGCCAGCCAGGTGGGGAACTTGCCCTTGGTCTCCTCGATGAGGTAGGCCATGAAGCGGTCGAGAGAACCGAGGATCGCACGGTGCAGGACAACGGGGGTCTTCTCGGTGCCGTCCTTGTCCACATAGGTCAGGTGGAACTTTGCGGGCAGGCAGAAGTCCAGCTGGCAGGTGGACAGGGTGTACTCAGCGCCGACAGCGGGCTTGACGTTGACGTCCAGCTTGGGGCCGTAGAAAGCAGCCTCGCCGATCTCCTCGGTGAAGTGGATGCCCAGCTCGGTCAGGACCTCGCGCAGAGCGTTCTCAGCGTGGTTCCACATGGCGTCGTCGTCGTGATACTTCTTCTTGTCGGCAGGGTCACGCAGGGACAGAACGCAGCGGTAGTCGGTGATGTTGAAGTCCTTGTAGGTCTCGAAGATGAGGTTGCAGACATCAGCGACTTCGCTCTTGATCTGCTCCGGAGTGCAGAACAGGTGAGCGTCGTTCTGGCAGAAGTGACGGCCGCGCTCGATGCCCTTCAGGGTGCCGGAGGACTCGTAACGGAAATCGTGGGCGATCTCGCCGATGCGCATGGGCAGGTCGCGGTAGGAGTGGGGACGGTTTGCGTAGATCATCATGTGATGGGGGCAGTTCATCGGGCGCAGGACGTAGCTCTCGCCCTCCATCTCCATGGCGGGGAACATATTCTCGCGGTAGTGGTCCCAGTGGCCGGAAGTCTTGTACAGATTCACGGTGCCGATGCAGGGAGTCATGACGTGCAGGTAGCCGCGGGCGCGCTCCTTCTCCTTGATATAGTTCTCCAGCTCCTGCCAGACCGTGTAGCCTGCGGGCAGGAACATGGGCAGACCGCGGCCGACCAGGTCGTCGGTCATGAACAGGCCCATCTCCTTGCCGATCTTGCGGTGGTCGCGCTCACGGGCCTCCTGCTGCTCCTTCTCCCAGGCGTCCAGCTCCTCCTGATTGTGGAAAGCCACGCCGTTGATACGGGTCAGCATCTTGTTCTCTTTGTCGTTCTTCCAGTATGCGCCGGACTGCTGGGTGATCTTGAAGGCCTTCAGAGCCTTGGTGTAGGTCAGGTGAGGTCCGATGCACATATCGACGTACTCGCCCTGCTGGAAGAAGCTGAACTCGGTCTCGTCGGCCAGGTCAGCCATGTGCTCGACCTTATAGTTCTCGTGGCGCTCTTCCATCAGCTTGACGGCCTCTGCGCGGGGCAGGATGAAGGGCTTGATGGCCAGATTCTCTTTGGTGATCTTGCGCATCTCCTTCTCGATGTTGGCCAGGTCTTCGTCGGTCAGCTTGGTGTCGCCGAGGTCAACGTCGTAGTAGAAGCCGTTCTCGGTGGCGGGGCCGAAGGCGAAGTCAGCCTCCGGGTAGAGGCGCTTGATGGCCTGAGCCATAACGTGGGCTGCGGTGTGACGGATGACGTGCAGTTCCTGGTCCTGCGGGCATTCGTCCACATGACCGTCCTTATAGATGATCTTCATGGTGTTACTCCTTCTTGACATGAAAAATGCGTTTGGTATAACAAAAAAGACGCTTCACCCCGCATTTGCTCTACGGGATGAAGCGCCTTTGAAAGACCCAACTGCGTTCCACGGTTCCACCCGAATTGCGTGCTGCTGCACGCCACTCGCTGTGCTGTAACGGGCGCACCCGGCAGAGGTTCGCCTCTGCACTCTGCGGTGGTAGAAGTCCGGCACATGGCAGGCTGCTTGCAGCGCGTCCTTCCGGACGGCAGCCCTCTCTGCGGCATGGAGAACGGGACTTCGGTTTGTCCGCATCATCGTTTTTACACAGGATGAAACTACAGATGATTGTAGCACGGGGCGCAGAAAAAATCAAGGGCTGGCCTGCAGAAATTTAAACTGGACAATTCTTGCACTTTTAGGCGAAATATGGTATCGTATAGATGCCGCCTCTGGCGGCAAGGCGCTGACCACAAACACAGGCGGCTGTCCCTTACCGGTACCTGAGTGCCGGGTAAGGCGATTTTCTTGCAGATTCGTGCTCCCCCGGACGCTCAAGGGCGGAAAGGGGGGATAAGACCATGAGTATTTTGGAATTTACCGCGTTGCTCTCGCTTCTTGGCGGTGCAATTTATGTGACGTTTCAAATCACTTGGACTGTATCTCACAGCGACGATAAAGACAAGAAAAATGACCGCCTCTGAGTTCCCCAACTAGACCGGTCATTTTTTCTTGACTTATTATGGTGAGGGACCAGCCGTTTGCGGGCCAGCGCCTTTTCTATTTGTAGTATAACCAGAAATATCGGATTTGTCAAGGAACGGAGCGACGCGCTGCCGTTCCTTTTTTATTTTCTGAGCCGCTTCCCCCAGCTCTCCGTATACTCCGACAGCAGCTTCTCCGTCACAAAGAGCTGGCTGCTGTAGAGGCCGTGGGTGCCGGAGAGCATATAGCAGACGCCGCAGCCCAGCGCGATCAGCTCCAGCCCCACGCCGCCGAACAGCTCATAGGCCAGCAGGATGGAGGGGATAAGCGTATTGGTTGCGCCGCAGAACACCGAGACGAGGCCCACGGCGGCGGAGAACCCGGCGGGCAGGCCCAGCAGCGGGCCGAATGCACAGCCGAAGGTCGCACCGATGTAGAAGCTGGGGACGACCTCGCCGCCCTTGAAGCCCGCCGAGAGGGTCAGGGCGGTCAGCAGTATCTTGCAGATAAAGTCCCACGGCAGGGCCTGTCCCTGCTCCACGGCGGCAGTGATGACGCCCATGCCCGCGCCGTTGTAGCGGCCCACGCCCATCAGGTAGGAGAGGGCCACCACGGCAACACCGCCCACGACGGCACGCACCCAGGGGTTTGGCAGGCGGCGGGGCATTTCGTGCTCCATGGTGTGGAGAAGCCAGCAGAATGCCCGGGCCACCAGCGCACAGGCAACACCCAGCACAGCCACCAGCAGAGTAGAATCAATGGAAAGCGCCGGTGCGGTCAGCTCAAAATGGGTAGGAGAGATGCCGCAGGCCAGCGAGACGCCGTAGGCGATGAGGGCAGCGGCGAAGCCGGGAACAAAGGCCACCGAGAACGCGAGGCCCACGTCCTCCACCATGATGCCGAAGAGGGTCGCCGACAGCGGCGTGCCGAACAGTGCCGAGAAGAACGCAGCCATGCCGCAGGCCGTGGCCGTGCGGCGGTCGTGGTCGGAGAAGCGGAAGAGCTTTGCGATGTTGTAGCCGATGCTTCCGCCCATCTGCAAAGCCGCGCCCTCGCGTCCGGCCGAGCCGCCGCAGAGGTGGGTGAGCACCGTGCCGAAGAAGATGGCCGGCACCAGCAGCGGGCTGACGCTTTCGCCGCTGTGGACGGCGCGGATGACGTTGTTCGTCCCCATCCCTTCGCAGCCCGTCACCTTATAAAGTGCCACGATGGCAAGACCTGCCACCGGCAGCAGCCAGAGCAGCCAGATGTGCTCGGCCCGCCACTCGGTGACGTGCTCCACGGCCAGGTGGAACGCTGTGCCGACGGCACCGCAGACGAGGCCGGTGGGAACGGCCAACAGCAGCCAGCGGGCCAGAATGGCCGCGACGGCTCGGAAGGAATAAAGCTCCTTTTTCAAAAATTCTTTCATGATAACACTCCTGTGTTTTTATATCCTGCCCACAAAGATAGCACGACGGACGGGCGCTGTCAAGAAACGCCAAAGCCCCGCTCCCTTGTGCGAAGGAGCGGGGCTTTGAGCTGTGTTTGGAATTATCAGAAAAAAGGAAAAAGGAGAACAATATATCCACGCCGTCTCGGCGGGATAGCGCTGAAATCAGGGGGACGCTTACTCCACGTCCTGCAGGGCGGCAAAGTCCTCTTCGCCGGTGCGGATCTTGACCACGCGGGTCACGTTGTAGACGAAGATCTTGCCGTCGCCGATGTGGCCGGTGTAAAGTGCCTTCTTGGCGGCCTCCACCACGGAATCGACCGAGATCTTGGAGACGATGACCTCGACCTTGATCTTCGGCAGGAGGGTGCTGTCCACAGGCACACCACGGTATTTTTCAGTGGTGCCTTTCTGGATGCCGCAGCCCATGACCTGGGTGACCGTCATGCCGGTGACGCCCAGATCGTTGAGGGCGCTCTTGAGCTGGTCGAACTTGGAGAGCTTTGCAATGATGGACACTTTGTGCATCCCGGTGTCGTAGATGCCGTCGTGGATGACAGCAGGCTCACGCACCACAGGCACAGCGGCGTCCATCTGCTTTGCAGAAGCTTTGGAAGCGTCGTCCTCGCCGAGGTCGGTGTTCTCGTTGGGGACCATGGCGGCAGAGTTTGCATCGGAGATGGCGAAACCGGCATAAGCGGAAGCCAGACCGTGCTCGTGGATGTCCAGACCGTCGATCTCCACCTCAGCGGGAACGCGGAGGCCGATGGTCTTGTCGATGAGCTTGAAGATGACGAACATGACGACCAGAACATAGGCGTCCACCACGATGAGGCCCAGCAGCTGGATGCCCAGCTGGCTCAGACCGCCGCCGTAGAACAGGCCCTTGCCGACACCGTTTCCGCCGTCGGAGAAGAGGCCCACGGCAATGGTACCCCAGACGCCGTTTGCAAAGTGGACGGAGACCGCGCCCACAGGGTCGTCGATCTTCGCAATGTTATCGAAGAACTCGACGCTCAGCACCACGAGGATGCCGGCGACAAAGCCGATGATGAAAGCACCAAAGGGCGAAACGGTGTCGCAGCCTGCGGTGATGGCCACCAGACCAGCCAGAGAGCCGTTGAGCGTCATGGAGACGTCGGGCTTGCCGTAGCGCTTCCAGGTAAAGAGCATGGTCACGCAGGTAGAAACTGCTGCCGCAAGGTTGGTGTTGAAGCAGACCAGACCGGTCAGGGTCATGGTCTCATCGGTGGAAAGGCTCAGGGAAGAGCCGCCGTTGAAGCCGAACCAGCAGAACCAGAGGATGAACACGCCCAGAGCACCGGCGGTCAGGTTGTGGCCGGGGATGGCGTGGGGCTTGCCGTCCTTGTCGTACTTGCCGATGCGGGGACCCAGCAGGGCCGCGCCCAGCATGGCGATGACGCCGCCGACGTTGTGGACTGCTGCAGAACCGGCAAAGTCGTGGAAGCCCATGCTCTGGAGCCAGCCGCCGCCCCACATCCAGTGGCCGCAGATGGGGTAGACCACCAGCGAAATGGCTGCGGAGTAGACGCAGTAGGCTTTGAAGTTGGTGCGCTCGGCCATGGAGCCGGAGACGATGGTGGCTGCTGTTGCGCAGAAGACAGTCTGAAACACGATGTACACCCACAGCGGGATGTCGAGGCCCAGATGAGAATAATCACCCTGAATGAAGGGGTCGAACCCGCCGATGAGAGCGCCGGTGCCGCCGAACATCAGGCCGAAGCCGATGAGCCAGTAGCAGGGCGTGCCGATACAAAAATCCATCATGTTTTTCATGAGGATATTGCCGGTGTTCTTGGCGCGGGTGAAGCCTGCCTCGCAGAGCGCGAAGCCGGCCTGCATGAAGTAGACGAGGAACGCTCCTACGAGCGTCCAACAGGTGTTGACGGAGCTGAACATGACGCAGATACCTCCCCAATGATCTGGCTGCCGGGTGCCAGCCCGGCGGCGCGTACACTCCGGCTGCTGCACCCCTCTATCTGCGCAGCAGCGCGGAAAATCCGGAAAAGGAAGCCCTCTATTTCTCCCTTGGCCGCAGGGGATACACTTCCCCCGGAAACACAAAAGGCGCTGGCGGATCTTTCATCCGTCAGCGCCTTTGCTTTCGATGGCAAGAGTATAAGGCGGTTTGGTCAAAGTGTCAAGAGCTGGATGCTATTTTTGACGTTCTGCACAAACCGGAAAAGAATGGGCAAAGAAAACTTTGGCAGGCATCATTTTTCCCCCTTGTGGGCTGCCCGCATTTCGACATGGAGCAGCAGGCTCATCAGAGCGCGCAGCGCGAAAGTCGCCGCCAGCGGGATGACCGACTCGAGGTTCTGCAGAAGGAAGGTCTTGGCGATCTCTGCCGACATGAGAAATTCCAATGCCGTCGTCAGGCCGGTGCTCATCTCGTGGTGGAAGTCGTACCGGTCGCGGAAAAAGGTCGCCCGCACATAGTGGTAGGTGGCCTTGACAAGACTCGTCACGATGATGAACAGGCCGATGACCTCCGCCAGCCCCGCGATGAGGGGGACTGCCGATTCCAGAAAGCCCTCCAGCAGGTGGGCGAGGTTCTCGTTCAGGTGATACAGGGCTGTCATGCTCTGGTCACCGCTCAAGCCAGCAGGCTCTTGATATAAGCGGCCAGCTCCTCGTCCCTGCAGGAGGCGAAGAACAGCTCGCCGAACTTCTCACCGGCGATGGCACCCTTCAGCAGGTCCTGATCGATGCTCTTGAGGCACTCGATGAGGGGCTTAAAAGTGGCGGCGCGGACGCCGTCGAGGATCTTCTTGTTGCGCTGCTCGGGCTCGACGCGCTCCTTGGGGTAGCCCTGACCGTGGCCGAAGCCGAACAGCTTCTCAAAGCAGTACTCGAGGTTCAGCTCACCGCCCCAGCCGAAGCCCTTGGCGAAAGGCATGGCCACGGCATTGCCGTCGTTGACGTGGGCGAAGGTGTAGGCGTCCACGGGGTCCTCCACATGGCCGCAGATGACGCCGGGGAAGCTGTTCAGGGCCAGCATGGCGCCCTCGCCGGTGCCGCAGCCGGTGATGACGTAGTCGGCAGCGCCGCTGTTGAGCAGGACGGCGGCGAGGATGCCGCACTGCACATAGGTCAGCGGTGCGGCGTCATCGGCAGCGTACATGCCGTAGTTGACCACCTCGTGGCCCATCGGCTCTACGACCTTCTTCAGAGCGGCCTCGATGATGCCGTTCTTTGCGGCCTGACTGTTCTCGTTGATAAGTGCGATCTTCATGGGAAAGTCCTCCTGTTTTTATTATTATGACCAGTGTAGCAGATTCCGGGAAAAAAGTCGATATGGGAAACAAAAGAGCGCCGCGCCCGGCACCCGGAAGGCAGCGGACACGGCGCAAAAATGCCGGATATGGAAAAACTTACTGCGGCTGCTTGCCGATGTAAGCCAGGATGCCGCCGTCAACGTACAGGATGAGGCCGTTGACGAAGTCGGAAGCGGCAGAAGCCAGGAAGACAGCGGGTCCGCCCAGATCCTCAGCCTCGCCCCAGCGGCCTGCGGGGGTCTTGGCGACGATGAAGCTGTCGAAGGGATGACGGCTGCCGTCGGGCTGACGCTCGCGCAGAGGTGCGGTCTGCGGGGTAGCGATGTAGCCGGGTCCGATGCCGTTGCACTGGATGTTGTACTCGCCGTACTCGGAGGCGATGTTCTTGGTCAGCATCTTCAGGCCGCCCTTGGCTGCAGCGTAGGCGGAGACGGTCTCACGGCCCAGCTCGCTCATCATGGAGCAGATGTTGATGATCTTGCCGCCGCCCTGAGCGATCATGTCGGGGATGACAGCCTTGGCGACGATGAACGGAGCGTTCAGGTCAACATCGATGACCTGACGGAACTGAGCAGCGGTCATCTCGGTCATGGGGATGCGCTTGATGATGCCGGCGTTGTTGACCAGAATGTTGATATGGCCGACTTCCTCGGTGATCTTTGCGACCATGGCGTTCACGGCGTCCTCATCGGTGACGTCGCAGACATAGCCGTGAGCCTTGATGCCAGCTTCTTCATAAGCGGCGATGCCCTTATCGACCAGCTCCTGCTTGATGTCGTTGAAGACGATGGTAGCGCCGTTTGCGGCCATTGCCTTGGCGATCGCCATGCCGATGCCGTAAGATGCGCCGGTGATGAGCGCGACCTTGCCGGTCAGGTCAAAGGATTTGGGAGTACACTGTGCCATAATTAAGTCCTCCAATCAGAATTTTGCTTTGCGGGGCGCTGCGCTGCCGGACGATACCTGTAGTCCAACTGCCGCCACGGGAAGCAGCGATTTGGACTGTCCGGCCCTGCACCCTCTTGTATACTAGAGTAGCATTCTTTATTCCGACTGTCAAGGTGTTTTCTTGGCACAATTACTGCAAATTTTTTCTCATTTTGTTGCGTTTTCGTGAAATCGTCATAAAAACGGGTTTTGCAAAGGCCGGGATTGCTGCTTGTTGCACACAATAGCCCTTCAGCCCAGTTTTTTCTTCTGCTGGTGGGCCATGATGGGCATTAAGATCGCCATCGGCATGAACCGCTGGGCCGTCGTCGCCGCCCGCATGAGGGCCGACGGGACGATGATGGTCTTGTGGTGCAGCATCCCCCGCATGGCCTCCTCGACGCACAGCTCCGGGCTGATGCCCCGCAGTGCGAACACCACATCGGCCCGCTCGTTGAACTCGGTGTCCACCGGGCCGGGGCAGAGGGCGCAGACGTAGACCGGGCTGTGCTGCTGGCGCAGTTCTTCGGCCACGCCCCGGGTCAGGCTGACAACGTACGCTTTGGTGGCGTAGTAGCCCGCCATATAGGGTCCGCCCGGCAGCAGCCCGGCGGAGGACGCCACGTTGAGCACGGTGCCGAAGCCCTGCGCCTCCATCTTTTTCACGGCGAACTTGAACAGCTGGTGCATGGCCAGCACATTGACCTTCGCCATGGAGAGCTCTTTCTCGCCGCTGGTCTCAAGAAAGCTGCCGCAGACGCCGAAGCCGGCGTTGTTGATGAAAAGATCGATGCGCTCGTCCGTCAGCGCCTCGCAGAGACGGGTGCACTCGCTCTCCTGCTCCAAATCAGCAGGCAGGATGCGGCAGAAGGTACTGTATTTCGCGGTGAGCTCTGCGGCCAGAGCTTCGAGTCGGTCGGTGCGGCGGGCGGTGAGGATGAGCCGGAAGCCGAGGCGGGCATACCGGCGGGCAAACTCCCGGCCAATGCCGGAAGAAGCTCCGGTTATCCATACAGTTTTGGACATAAATTACTCCTTGTAAAATCCGGAAGCCTTATCGATGGCTTCCAGCTCGTCAGCGGTGAAGGTGGTGTTGTTCAGGGCAGCGGTGGTAGGGCAGGGTGGAGCAGCGTGCAGGAGATGCAGCATACATGGCGGGAAACTTCCTTTCTCTTATTTTACCCCATTGTAGCACGGAAAAACGGCAGAATCCACATAAAAGTGCAGCGCCCCGGCATCTTTGCTGCCGGGGCGCTGTGAGAAAAAAGAAGAAAAGATGAGAAACTCAGATTCAGGCGTCAGCCTTGACGTCGTTCTTGATGCTCCGGGCGGCCAGATAACGGGCCGGCTTCATGAGCAGCACGCAGCCGCCGTTGAAGACCAGAGAGCCGACGATGTACACCCCGAAGAAGAGGGGCAGATTCGCTGCAAAAGCTGCGCTGTCGATGCAGGCGACGGTCAGGTAGGCAAAGCCCACATTGTTCAGCACCTTGGGGGCGTAGGGGTGCAGGATGATGAGGATGAAGAGCACCACGCCCAGCGGCAGCAGCAGGCCCAGCATCCCGCCCAGAACAGGCGTCAGCGCACCGATGGCCAGCATCGCCAGCACCGTGAGCACCATGCCCACGAGGCCGCCCAGCTCCACGCTGATAAAGCGGTCTTTGATGTCGCCCTCCATCGTAAAGAGCATGATGTTGCTCAAAAAGATGAGCCAGCTGTACTCAAACTCGATGGCGTGGAAAAAGGCGTTGGCGATCAGGATCCACGCTACCATCATCAGGCGGAAGTAGAGCAGGAAACGCTTGGTCACAGTTTCGTTCATGAAAAAAACTCACTTTCCAGAAGCTGCTTTCATAAGCGGGGTGCAATGCTTGTGAAAACGGCTTCTTAGCTTCGGCCTGCAAAAGCGGCTGGCCGGTCGTTTTTGTGTCGGATGAGGTTATTATACCCTGTCTGAAAGCAAAAGGCAATATTTGCTTGCTGATATATGCAATAAAAACTTGCCGAGTTTCAAAAAACAGCTTCGTCTTGTTGTCCGGCATGGTTTGGAGTATAATAAAACCGTAAAAGAAAAACACCCTTTTCAAGGAGGAGATAAAACATGAACAAACCGGTCCTGGTGGTCATGGCTGCCGGCATGGGCAGCCGCTACGGCGGCATGAAGCAGATCGATCCGGTGGGTCCCTGCGGTCAGGTCATCGTGGATTATTCCCTGTACGACGCCCGCCGCGCAGGCTTCGAGACGGTCATCTTCGTCATCAAGCACGAGATCGAAGAGGCTTTCAAAGCCGCCATCGGCGACCGCGTGTCCAGGGTGATGGACGTGAAGTACGCCTTCCAGCAGCTGGACGAGCTGCCCGAGGGCTACACCATCCCCGAGGGCCGCGTGAAGCCCTGGGGTACCTGCCACGCGGTGCTGGCCGCAAAACCCTACATCCACGGCCCCTTCGCCGTCATCAATGCCGACGACTACTACGGCCCCGAGGCGTTCAAGGTCATCTACGATCACCTCTCCACTCACACCGACGGCGAGGTCTACGACTACTGTATGGTGAGCTACCTGCTCAAGAACACCGTTTCCGAAAATGGCAGCGTCGCCCGCGGCGTCTGCGCCCTCAACGAGGACAGCACCCTCCACAGCGTCACCGAGCGCACCCGCATCGAGACCTATGAGGGCGGCATCCACTACACCGAGGACGGCGGCGAGAGCTGGACGGACCTGCCCGGCGAGACGCCCGTGAGCATGAACCTCTGGGGCTTCGGCGAGAGCTTCGTGAAGGAAGCCGACCGACGTTTTGCCCGCTGGCTGGACGAGAATCTGGAAAAGAACCCGCTCAAGTGCGAGTATTTCCTGCCGCTGGTGGTCAGTGAGCTCATCGGCGAAAAGAAAGCCGCCGTCAAGGTGCTGCGCAGCACCGATAAGTGGTATGGCGTCACCTACCGCGAGGATAAGCCCGTGGTGGTGGAAGCCATCGCCAAAAAGACGGCCGACGGCCTTTACCCGGAAGATCTCTGGGCTTGAGCTGCATAAAAAATACGGCTGGGACAGCGTCCCAGCCGTATTTTTTTATCTTTACTGGATGCCGAATCCGTTGAAGGAGTCGGGATATTCGTCCTCGAGCTGCTCGAGCAGGCTGCTGAGGGAGCGGTTGTTCTGACCGTGCTTCAGCTTGGGGTAGGCGCGGAGCATACGGCCCTTGCCCAGCAGATGGGTGCCGCGGCGGGTGTGGGCCTGCATGACCTGCGCACGGGCGGCCAGCTCTTCCTTGAGCTGTTCCAGCTGCAGGAATGCGGTGGTCTGCTCGGCCTTGCCCTGCGCGGCCAGCTTGACGGCCTTGGCCGCTTCGGCGGCGTTGAGGCGGGCAGTCTGGGAGGCGCGGCGTGCGGCCTCCATGGCCTCGTCGGCGCGGGCGCGCATGGTGGAAGCGGCCTCACGGGGCGACAGCTTGTCGTAGCTGTCCCGGGCCTCGGCGGCGGCCAGCTTGAGCTGCAGGCGGCTCTCGTCCATCTTCTGGTCCATGTCCAGCGCGGTGGTGCCAAGGAGCTCGGTCATGGCGTCGCTGACAGCATGCATACTGTCGGCCACCTTCTCGAGAGCGTCCAGCTCCCGGGCGAGGTCGGAGGCGGCGATGGCGGTAGCCACCACGTCGGCGGCATACACCGCGTAGAGCAGACACATCAGCACAAAGCCCACCAGCGGCGGAATGATGTTCACCAGCGCGGCAATGGTGGGATGGATGACCTTGACCATCACCATGGCCCCCAAGCCCCACATCAGCGAGAACTCAAGACAGACATAGCCGCCGATGTTGAAGGGCTTGTCGGTGTAGTCCCACCACCGGGTGCGGTAGAGCTTATACAGCGCCCATCCGCCCACCAGCTCCAAGGCACTGGGCAGGATGACGCCGCCGAGATACAGCAGCAACAGGTCATCTTCCAGCGGTGTGAGGCAGAAGAGCACCAGGATCATGCCGAAGCCGTAGATAGGGCAGACCGGGCCGTTCAGGAAGCCCCGGTTCACCAGCTGGCCGGTGGTGGCGGCGGCATACACCACCTCGACGCACCAGCCCAGACAGGAGTAGATGAGGAAAAACGCAAGGATATGATAAAGCGAGAAACCGCAGACTGTCGTATTGAGAAAAAACGACAAGGGGACACCTCCAGTCAGTTCTGTTTGCGGACGATCTTATATTCATCGCCCGGCTCAAAGTAAGGGCAGGCCGAAGTGGTATGGGAGAGATAGCGGGCCATCTCGTCCTCATCCAGTGCGCCGCCCTCGGCGCAGTACCAGCTGCCATATTCGTCCTGCTGGTTGTTCAGGCAGTATTCACAAGGGTCAGACATTGCCTTCACCCTCGGCCTTGGCCGAAGCTTCGGCCTCCGCCTGCGCGGCCAGCTTCTTGAGCACCTTCGGCTCCACCCAGGTCACGGAGTCGTCGCCGGCCTTCTTGCGGGCGATGAGGGCCTTGATCTTAATGCCCATCTCGGTGAACATCCCCTCATGCTCGGTGCGGATGTTCCACTCCGGCTCGTTCTCGTGGAGGTCGTAAGTCTGCCAGACGATGTCGTAGCCGGAAGCGGGGAAGTAGGTCAGGCTGTCGCGGAACAGGTCATCGTCGTCGGTCTTGAAGTAGATCTCGCCGCCGTCCTTGAGGAAATCGCGGTACTGGATGAGCTGGCGGGGGTAGGTGAGGCGGTGCTTGTTGGAGGAAGCGTTCTTGCTCCACGGGTTGCAGAAGTTGATGTAGATGCGGCTGACGGTGTCCTCCGGGGTGATGACGCCCTTGATGCGCTCGATGTCGGTGCTCATGATCTTGACATTGTCGATGGGGCGGCCTGCCTCGGCGTAAGCGGCTTCGATCTTGCGCTTTGCGAGGATGAGCACCTTGTCGGTGATGTCGATGCCCAGATAGTTATTCTCGGGGTGGGCAGAGGCCAGCTGGGAGATGAAGCCGCCCTTGCCGCAGCCCAGCTCCAGCACGAAAGGCTGCTCCGGGCGGGCATACTGGCTGTGCCACTTGCCGCCCCAGATAAGGGGCTCGTGGACGTGGAAATCGGCGGCCATCAGTTCGTCGTGGGCGTAGGGCTTGAAACGCATTCTCATAAGATAGTATTCTCCTTGTGACGTGAAAAGTTTGTACTTACAGATCTTTCTTCAAAAATTCCTCCACCTGCTCCGGCGTGGCGGCGCAGCTGCCCTGGCAGATACCGGGCTTGCCGCCGCCGCGTCCGTTCAGGGCGGCGTTGAGGGCTTTGGTCAGGGCGCGGACGTCGCCGCCGGAGCGCGCGATGCAGTAGCCGGTGCCCTTCTCGCTGGGCGTCAGAGCGGCGCAGAGACCGGTGGTGGCCTCGCTCAACCGTGCGGCCAGACGGTGCAGACCGTCCGGGTCGAGGCCGGGAACGGTGCGGATGGCCGTCTCGTCGGGGCCAAGCTGTGCGGCCAGTGCGTCGAAGAGCTGACTGCACAGGCCGAAGTGGGCAAATTTCAGGGCCGTGTACTCGTCGTACACCCGGTGGACCGCCACGGCGGTCTGGTCGGCCTTGGCCGAGAGCAGTGCGCCGATGTCGGCCTGACGGCTCCGCATGGCCTGCGCTTCCCGCAGGGCGCGTCCGCCGCAGACGACGCTGAGCCGGACACCGCCCTTGTAGTTCTCAGAGGTGAGGATCTTGATCTGTCCCACCTGTCCGGTGGCGGCGGTGTGGGTGCCGCAGCAGGCGCAGACGTCCGCGCCCGGGATGGTCACGATGCGCACCTGCCCGGCGATCTCTTTTTTGCTGCGGTAGGTCAGCGCCGCCAGCTCTTCGGGGGTGGGGTAGGTGATGAGCACCGGCACATTCTCCCAGATGATGCGGTTGGCGGCAAGCTCTGCCTTCCGCAGGCCCTCGGCGGAGATAGGGACGCTGGTGTCCATCCGCACGGCGTCGGAGCCGATATGGAAGCCCACGTTCTCCGCCCCGAACATCTGGTGCAGGATGCCGGAGAGGATGTGCTCGCCGGTGTGTTGCTGCATCTTGTCGAAGCGCCACTCCCAGTCGATGGTGCCGGTGACGGCGGCACCGGGCTGTGCGGTCTCGGGCAGGGCATCCACCGTGTGCCAGATGATGCCGTTCGTCTCGTGGACGTCGGTGACATGGAGCACCGTGCCGTCGGCGAGGGTCAGCGTGCCTCTGTCGGCGGGCTGACCGCCCCCTTCGGGGTAGAACACCGTGCCGTCCAGCGCGATGCGCCCGCCGCCCGTTTTTGCGTCCGCCTCTGCGGCCAGGATGACCCCGGCGGCAGTCTTGCGGAAGGCGTCGTTCTCAAAATATTTTTCCGTGCGCTGCATGGCACGATACCTCCTGCAATAAAAACGATATTATCCCACTATAAAACTAAGTATACCACGTTTTTTGCCTGTGGAAAATAGTCTTCGCTTATGTTATGATAGGAAACAGCAGAAACCCAAACGGAATATAAAGCGAGGAAGGTATCATCATGCGTGAAAGTGGAATCCTGATGCCGGTGTCCAGCCTGCCCGGCCCCTATGGTATTGGCTGCTTTGGCGCCGAAGCGCTCAAGTTCGTGGATTTTCTGGCCGCTGCGGGCCAGCACATCTGGCAGCTGCTGCCCCTCAGCCCCACCGGCTACGGCGACAGCCCCTACCAGAGCTGCTCTGCCTTTGCGGGCAACCCCTACTTCATCGACCTCGACGCTCTCAAGGCCGACGGCCTGCTGACCGCCGCCCAGCTCAAGGCGGAAAAGTGGGGCGATGACCCGCTTTCGGTGGACTACGGTACTCTCTACACCAGCCGCTATAAAGTGCTGCGCACCGCCTACGCCGCATGGCGCGAGAAGTACGCCGGCCTCCACGGCTGCGCCCACTACTACCCCGACGACTACTACGCTTTCGCCCTTGCCAACGACAGCTGGCTGAATGATTACGCCCTCTACATGGCCCTCAAGACCGCCAACGGCATGAAGAGCTGGACTGAGTGGCCCCGGGAGTACCGCCTGCGGGACGCTGCCGCGCTGGCAAAGTTCGCAGCAGAGCAGGAAGAGGAGATCGGCTTCTGGAAGTTCCTGCAGTACGAGTTTGCCACCCAGTGGAAAAAGGTCAAGGACTACGCCAACAAAAAGGGCGTGAAAATTCTGGGCGACATCCCGATCTACGTCTCTGCCGACTCGGTGGATGCATGGGTGGGCGGCGAGCTCTTCGAGCTGGACGCGCAGGGAGGCTTTGCCCGCGTGGCCGGCTGTCCGCCGGATTATTTCTCCGCAGACGGCCAGCTCTGGGGCAACCCGTTGTATAACTGGCCGTATCATAAACAGACGGGATACGCCTGGTGGATCCGGCGCGTCCGCCACGCCCTCGGCATCTACGACCTGCTCCGCATCGACCACTTCCGCGGCTTCGACACCTACTGGGCCATCCCGGCGGGCAGCTCTACCGCCTGCACCGGCAAGTGGGAGATCGGCCCCCGGATGGACTTGTTCCGCGCACTGGAAGCTGCCCTCGGTAAGCTGCCCATCATCGCGGAAGATCTGGGCGAGCTGTTCCCCAGCGTCCGCGAGCTTCTGGCCGACAGCACCTTCCCGGGCATGAAAGTTTTGCAGTTCGCTTTCGGCGGCGGCGACAACGAGTATCTGCCCCACAACCACGTCAAGAACAGCGTGGTCTACCCGGGTACCCACGACAACACCACCCTCACCGACTGGTGGGAGAACGCCGCCACCGGAAAGGAGAAGGCCAACGCCGCCGCTTATCTCCACCTGACCCCCTGCAAGCCCACCGCGAAGGAAGTGGCCGCCGTCAAGCCGGACGCTGCCCGCATCGCGCTGCTGCGTGCGGCCCTCGGCTCTGTGGCTGACCGGGCCATCATCCCCATGTCCGACTGGCTGGGTCTGGGCGCAGAAGCCCATCTGAACACCCCCGGCAAGCTGGGCGGCAACTGGACCTGGCGTGCCGCAGAGGGCTTCGACGCAGAGCCTCTGGCCAGCCGTATCCAGGCCGAGTGCGAGGTCTACTGCCGCGCCAAGGAGCCGGTCGAAAAAGAGGCAAAAACCTCAATTTGACGGAAATGTAAAAAATCTTTTTGAAAATTGTGCGTTTTGCTGGTAAGCGCCCCGCCGTCGTGGTATAATCGCATGAGAGGCAGTCAGGGATAAGAACCTGTTTTCACAGCGATACACTGGCCATGAAAACAGGCTCGACTGTGAAAAGGCAGAGCACCGGGAAGGAAGACCCGGTGTATAAAATGGGGAAAAACGCATGAAAAATGAATGGACTGAGCAGGACTTGCGGCAATTCGTCGAAAGTTCGCGGCCTGTGTTTCAGGATGTGAGCCTGACGCAGGTGGACGAGGACGCCGACCGCTGCTGGCAGGACGACGGCCTGATGGTGGACTACGAGCTGCGCGGCGGTCAGGTGGACTGTGTGCTGCGCCGCTGTGTCGTGGCCGACGGCAAGGTGTGGCAGCTGCAGATGACGGCCCCTCTGGCAGGCAATGACCTGCCCGAAGACCGGATGACCCCGCGGGAACGGGAGATGTGCCGCGACGACATGAACCACGACTTTGTGACGGGGGTGTTCAACCGCCGCTACTACGAGACGGAATTCTGCACGAAACTCGATGAATGGACCGACTGCCACCGCTGTGCGGCGCTGGCGCTGGTGTCCATCGACGGCGCAGAGAAGCTTTCCGCGCGGGAGAGCGACGCCGTCATGGGGCAGCTGGTCTGCTTTGTGGCAAACCAGTGGAAAAAGCACTTCGACCAGCCTGCTGAGCGGGTGGTCTGCCGCCTGAGCGACACCCTGTTCGCCATCGGCTGCGCCGACCGCACCCGCCGTGAGCTGGAAGAGGAGCTGAAAGCCATCTATGCCGAGATGCCCAAGGAGTGTGTGGCCTCGGTGGGCCTGATGCGCCGGGTGCCGTTCACCCAGTCCATCGGCGTGGCCGGCACCCGCGAGGTGCGCTGCAAGAACTGGGATGCCCTCTATGACCTGTGCGAGAAGCGGCTGGCCGCTGCACAGGCCGCAGGCGGCGACCGCATCTACGACGGCGAATAATGCATAAGAGTCCCCCTTTTGAGAGAAACTACCCTCAAAAGGGGGACTTTTGTATGGAAAACCAGAAAAACGACAATCTCAATATGCTGGAAGCCATCGTGCAGAACACCGAGATGGGGAAGAACACCCTCGATCAGCTCGTGCCGATGGCGGAGGATGAGCAGTTCAAGGCAGAGCTTCTGCGCCAGCGCAATATCTACCGCCAGCTCAATCAGGAGGCCCACGCCGCCATCGACGCCTGCGGCGGCTCGGCCCAGGGCCAGAGCGCCATGGCGAAGCTCAACACCAAGGTGAGCATCGGCATGAAGACCATCACCGACAAATCCACCCGCAACCTCGCCGAGATGCTCACCCAGGGCAGCGGCATGGGCGTGGTGGACTGCATCAAATCCCAGAAGGACTACCCGGACGCCGCGCCGGGGTCGAAGAGGCTGATGCAGAAGCTGCAGGATTTTGAGGAGGATAACAGGCTGAAGCTGGAGCAGTATCTGTAACGGGAATAAGTTCTCTTTTGCGTGCCAAAAGAGAACCAGAAAAGCACCAGCGATTTCGACGCGCTGGATCCACGAGAAAGGGGCTGCTCGCCCCTTTCAGACCCCAAAGGGGTTGTCGAAACGGAAAAAAGCTAGCCGCTGCGCTTAACGCTTTTTTCTCGTTTCTCCGATTTGCTGCTTCGCACCAGATTTTAGATGCTGCAATAGAAAAAGCTCCTGCCCGGATGAGGCAGGAGCTTTTCGCAGCTAAAATTAGAGAGATTCTACCATCGCGGCGACGATCTTGGTCGCGGTGGCGACGTACTCGGTGATGCTGAACTTTTTGACCACCAGCACCTCATGGCCGTCCTCGTCGGCGTTATCGCTCATGGCGCGGAGGATGACGCAGGGCACATCGTTCTTGGCGGCGATCTGACTCACGGCCGCACCTTCCATCTCCACGCAGTCGGGGGCGCATTTGGCCTCGATGGCGGCTTTGGTGGCGCTGTCGCCCACGAACATATCGCCGGTGGCGATCTTGCCTGCCAGAGCCTTGACGCCTGCGTCGGCGCAGGCTTTCTCGGCGGCGGCGATAAGGGCCGGGTCGCCGGTGTACTCCTTCAGGAAAGGCGGATTCTGGCAGATCATATCCAGCTGGGCGTCGTGGTAAAGCACCGTCTTGCCGATGACTACGTCACCGATGCCGATCTTGCTGGTCATGTTGCCTGCGATGCCGGAGAAGATGATCTTCTCAGCACCAAACCTGGTGATGAGCACCTGGGTGGTGGCGGCGGCGTTGGCCTTGCCCATGCCTGCACAGCAGACGACCACCTGCTTGCCGGCCAGCGTACCCTTATGATACTCCACACCGCCGTAGGGCTCGACCGTGACATTTTCCAGCCTGGCGCAGAGCTGGTCCACTTCGTCGGGCATTGCGCCCATGATACCGATAATCATAATTTTAATCCTTTTCTGCTTTGGCTCCCCTTTCTAGGGGAGCTGTCGAGCGGTAGCGAGACTGAGAGGTTGTTCCTCTGTTTTACACATTGAACAGGAACTCGATGACATCGCCGTCCTTCACGACGTACTCCTTGCCCTCGGTGCGCTGCAGGCCCTTGGCCTTGACGGCAGCGTAATCGAAATCGTGAGCCTCGAGGTCGCTGTAGGCGATGACGCTGGCGCGGATGAAGCCGCGCTCAAAGTCGCTGTGGATCTTGCCGGCAGCCTGCGGAGCCTTGGTACCCTTGCGGATGGTCCAGGCGCGGCACTCCTTCTTGCCGTCGGTCAGGAAGGAGATGAGGCCCAGCAGGTCGTAGCTGGCGGTGATGAGGTTGTCGAGGCCGCTTGCCTCGATGCCCATCTCGGCGAGGAAGGCTTTCTTTTCCTCGGGGCTGTAGTCGGCGATGTCCTCCTCGGTCTTGGCGCAGATGGGGATGTAGCGTGCGCCCTCTTCCTTAGCGCGTGCAGCCACCAGCGGGACGTACTTGTTGTTCTCGATGCCCTCCATCAGGTCGTCCTCGCCCACATTGCAGGCATAAAGGACGGGCTTTGCGCTCAGCAGGCCCATCTCGTGGAGCACGGTCTGCTGTTCGGCGTCGTTCTCGTCGAAGTCGAAGCTGCGGGCGGGCTTGCCGGATTCCAGATGGGCGGCCAGCTGCTGCAGCCATGCGGCCTCGGCGGCAGCACCCTTGTTGTTGCCGCTCTTTGCGGCCTTGGCCATGCGGCCTGCGCGGTTCTGGACGACCTCGAGGTCGGAGAGGATGAGCTCGTAGTCGATGGCGTCGATGTCGGCGATGGGGTCCACGGCCTCGGCCTTGGTCACGTCCTCCACGACATGGATGATGTTGTCGTCGTCGAAGCAGCGCACGACATGGACGATGGCGTCGCACTCGCGGATGTGGCCGAGGAACTTGTTGCCGAGGCCGGCACCCTGACTTGCGCCCTTGACGAGGCCGGCGATGTCCACGAACTCCACGATGGCGGGGGTCTTCTTGTTGGTCTGCCAGATCTCAGCCAGCTTATCCAGCCGCTTGTCCGGCACGGCCACGATGCCGCTGTTGGGCTCGATGGTGCAGAAGGGGTAGTTTGCAGCCTCCGCGTTCTTGGTGGAGGTGATGGCGTTGAACAGAGTGGACTTGCCGACGTTGGGCAGGCCGACGATACCTAATTTCATATAAAATACGCTCCTTCACGTTATGGTAGACATAATAATACATCTACCATTATACGCGAAGGAGCGTATGAGTGCAAGTATCAATCCTTCAGTTTGCTTAGATAACGGTAGATGGTCGCTTCCGAAGAGCCCAGCTGTGCCGCTACCTCGCTGACCGCGCCCTTCATGTAGAAGATGCCCGCCTGCTGCAGGTCGTCCACGATGCGGATCTTCTCGTCCATGGTCAGCCGATCCGGGGGCAGGCCGGCGGTGCCGGTCACGTCGGTGATGGCAGCCTGCACCGCGTCGGGCAGGCTGCTGACGAAGTTTTCGACGCCCAGCGTGGGGCCGGGCTCCTGATGGGCCCCGCAGAGCGACAGAAGCTCCTGCGCCATCCGGCTGTACTTGGCGGCGTCAAAGTTGATGCAGAGCATCCCGATGAGCTCGCTGCCGTCCTTGATGAACATGGTGGAGGAGCGCAGCCGCCCCCTGGCCTGCGACGCGCCCTGATAGCCTGCCACATAGGGCTGCTTTTCGTAGACTTTGCCGTGGATGAACCGCAGGGCCATGTTGGACAGCGGTGCGCCCTCGGTGCGGCCGCTGATGTTGTTGTTCACGATGGCTGCGATGGTGCCTTCCTCGCTGGTCAGGTCGTGCAGCACCACTTCATAGTCCGGCCCCAGCGCCTCGCCCAGAAACGAAACGAGTGTCCGGTAGGGTTCCAGCCGTGCATCCATGTATGTCACCACTTTCCACGTTGTTTCATGAGGGAAATGATGAGAATTTATTCTCATCCTGCTGCCTATATCATATCACGTTCGTGTGTTGTTGACAATGAAAAATGGAAAACTCAATGCATTTTCGTGAAAGTGCTTCAAAATATCCGCGGAATTTGTCACAAGTGATAATAATTTCTCATCGAGAGAGAAAATTGTTGACTTTTGCCGCCCACCGCGTTAGGATAGGGTCAGGACAAGGGGCATCAAGGCAAGCGATGCCCCTGCAATTCGGAATCGGAAAAGGAGAGAGAATTATGAAACAGGCACTCGCCACTGCACAGGCGCCCGCCGCCATCGGGCCGTATTCGCAGGGCATCGCAGCAGGCCAGACGGTCTACGTCTCCGGCCAGCTCCCCATCGACCCCGCCACCGGGGCCATCCCCGAGGGCATCGCGGTCCAGACCGCACAGTCCCTCAAGAACATCCAGGGCATCCTTGCCGAGCAGGGCATGACTCTGGCCGATGTGGTCAAGACTACGGTCTTTCTGGCCGACATGAACGACTTTGCTGAGATGAACAAAGTCTACGGCGAATACTTCGCCCAGCCCTTCCCCGCACGGAGCGCCGTGCAGGTGGCGAAACTGCCGAAAGGCGCACCGCTGGAGATCGAATGCATCGCCGTGAAGTAACAGAGCATCCTATAAGAGAAAGAGACGGTGCAACACTATGGAACAGAACATGTTCATTCGCATCCTGAACAGTGAGATGGAGCTGGCTACCGGCTGCACCGAGCCGGGCGCTGTGGCGCTGACTGCCGCCGAGGCGGGTCAGGCCCTGCGGAAGGCCGGTGTGGACAAGGCCGAAGAGATCACGGTCAACGCCAGCATCAACATCATCAAGAACGCCATGTCGGCGGGCATCCCCGGCACCGATTACGAGGGCATGGACTATGCCGCCGCCATTGGTGCGCTGGGCGGCGACCCGGTCTATCTGCTGGAAGTCATGAACCACGTCCCCCGCGAGACGGTGGAAGCTGCCGCTGCGCTGGTCAAGGCCGGCAAGGTCAAGGTGAATGTGGCCCAGGTGCCGCAGAAGCTTTACATCGAGGTCATTGCCAAGGGCGGCGGCCATACGGGCCGTGCCATCGTCCGCGACCTGCACACCAACGTCGTGCTGGTGGAGCAGGACGGTGTAGCCACCCTCGACAAGCGGGACACGGACACTGCCGCCGCAGGCGACAGCGATGTGGTCTCCCCGGAGCAGATCGCGTCCTTCCTGACCGTCCGCTCCATCTGGGACTACTGCACCAAAGAGCTCGACCCGATGAACGACCCCATCGACATCATCCGCAGTGCCGTGAAGGTAAACTCCGTCATCAGCAATGAGGGCCTCTCGAAGGAGTACGGCCTCGCCATCGGCCGCAACCTCGACCTCAACTGCCGCAAGGGCCTCATGACCCGCGATCTGACCACCAACTCCATGATAGCCGCCGCTGCGGGCGCAGATGCCCGTATGGCAGGCGCTCCGGTGTCGGTGGTGGCAAACTCCGGCAGCGGCAATCAGGGCATCACTGCGACGATGCCCGTCGTGGCTGCTGCCCACTGGCTGGACATCGACGAGCCCACCATGCTGCGTGCCGTCACCCTGTCGAACCTCATCGCCATCCGCATCAAGTCGAAGTTTGGCCGTCTGAGCAACCTGTGCGGCGCCACCGTCGCCGGCACCGGCGCGGCCTGCGGCATTACATACCTGCTGGGCGGCGGCTACCATGAGATCTGCTGCGCTATCCAGAACATGGTGGGCAATGTCACCGGCATGGTGTGCGACGGCGCAAAGGCCGACTGCGCCCTGAAAATTTCCACCTGCGTCAATGCCGCCTGTCAGGCAGCGGCCATGGGTACCCGCGGCGTCCGCGTCCAGAGCACCGACGGCATCGTGGAAGAGAACGTGGAGCGCACGCTGGACAACTTCGCCATCCTCAGCACCCACGGCACCAGCGACAGCGTCATCCTCGACCTGATGCTCAACAAAGAACATGCTCCGGACGCCGAATAAGCGTCCTCGCAACACCCTGGCAAGCCTGCATCCGCATCCTGCAAAAAACACCCTGCGCCCGAAGCGCAGGAGAATTAGGGGTAAATTATTATGAAAAAGCTATTCGATAACCTGCCGTTCCGGCTGCTTCTCGGTATCATCATCGGCGTCATCCTGGGCCAGGTCTTCCCGGAGAGCGTCATGAAGGTGGTCGTCACCTTACAGTATATCATGGGCCAGCTCATCACCTTCTGTGTGCCGCTCATCATCATCGGCTTCATCGCCCCCTCCATCACCAAGCTGGGCAAGAACGCCTCTCGTCTGCTGGGCGTGGCGATCGTGATCGCTTACGTTTCCTCTGTCTGCGCAGCCCTCATGAGCGCCGGCGCAGGCTACGCCCTCATCCCGCACCTGTCCATCGACACTGAGGTGGCCGGTCTGCGGACCCTGCCCGACGTCGTGTTCGAGCTGAACATCCCCCAGATCATGAGCGTCATGAGCGCCCTCGTGCTCAGCGTTCTGGTGGGTCTGGCCGCTACCTGGACCAACAGCAAGCTCACCTGTGATTTCCTCGGCGAGTTCCAGAACATCGTGCTGGACATCGTCGGCAAGATCATCATCCCCATGCTGCCCTTCTATATCGCCGCGACCTTCTGCAACCTGAGCTATGAGGGCATGATCACCCACCAGCTGCCCGCCTTCATCCAGATCATCCTCATCGTCATGGCAGGCCACTATATCTGGCTGGCTGTCCTGTATCTGCTGGCCGGTGCATACTCCGGCAAGAACCCCTGGGAAGTCCTCCGCCACTACGGCCCCGCTTACCTGACTGCTGTCGGCACCATGTCCAGCGCCGCCACCCTGGCAGTCGCTCTGGACTGCGCCCGCAAGAGCAAGGTCCTGCGCAAGGATATGGTCAGCTTCGGCATCCCCCTGTTCGCCAACATCCACCTCTGCGGCTCTGTCCTGACTGAGGTCTTCTTCTGCATGACCATCTCCAAGATCCTCTACGGCCATCTGCCCAGCATCGGCACCATGCTCCTCTTCTGCGCCCTGCTCGGCATCTTCGCCATCGGCGCTCCCGGCGTCCCCGGCGGTACCGTCATGGCTTCTCTGGGCCTCATCACCGGCGTTCTGATGTTCGATGACGCCGGCACCGCTCTGATGCTCGCCATCTTCGCCCTGCAGGACAGCTTCGGCACCGCCTGCAACGTCACCGGCGACGGCGCTCTGACCCTGATGCTGACCGGCTACGCCGAGAAGCACGGCATCCAGAACAACGACAACATCCAGAGCCCCGTTCTGTAAAGACTGCTTCAAAGGATCTGAGCGCATTTCCCTGAAAATACCAGAAACCGGGCTGCGTCCCCCATTCTGACCAGCCCGTGATATGCAAAAGGGGCCTCCTGCAAAGGAGGCCCCTTTTGGTGCGTTATAGGGAGACAGGCGGCTTGGGGTCGTTCGTACGGCCCAGAAGATAGTCGGTCGAGGTGTGGTAAATGTCGGCCAGCGCGATGAGAGTGGTGGTGGGCAGGTCGCGCAGGCCCTGCTCATAGCGGTTGTACTGCGGCTGGGGCATATGCAGCAGGGCGGCGAGCTGGCGCTGGGTGAGGTCGTGGTCTTCGCGCATATCGCGGATGCGGCGGTAGTATGCCATAAGATGTCCTCCTGATAACTGAATGAGTATCTTGACAATACCGCAGAGAGATGCTATGCTGGACTTATGATAACCAAATGGCTATCTATAGGCAAAACAAAAACAAACACCGCCGCTTTTGGAAAATCAGCGGCAGGACGTCCGGCTCATGCGTGGGGGAAGGGCTGAAGGGTGTCGCTGACGCCGGTGATATAGTTCATATCGACGTCGTAGAATTTGGCCAGCTGGATGAGGCACTCGACCGGGATGCGCACTTTGCCCTTTTCGTAGTCGGAATAGGTGGTCTGGGCAACATGGATAGCCCGCGCGACCTGCGTCTGGTTGAGGTCGTGGTCGCTGCGCAGTGCCTTGATGCGTTCCGTGTATAGCATAGGATTCACCTCTTTGTAGAAAGTCTACAAAGGATGGCCCGAATATCTTGATTTTTAACGGATAATCCGTTAAAATAAGAGCCAAGACAGAGACTTGGGCGGAAGGGCTTGAACTACTGACGGAAAGGATGGGCGAGATGAACATATGCTCTGAAGCGGTGATAGATTCAATTCGACAGGGAGTTTCAAATATTCCACCAGAGAGCGGGGGAATATTAGGCGGAAGAAATGACGTGGTTACAAATATCTGCTTGGATAAAGGAATATTGGGTAAACATCCTTGCAGTTATACACCTGATACACGCTTCCTGAATCAGAAAATCAACCAATGGGCTGAAACTGGGATACAGTTTATGGGAATGTTTCATGTGCATTTCGGTGGCACAGAAAGCCTTTCCGAAGGAGATAAAGAATATATCGTTCGCATTATGGAAGTAATGCCGAAAAAAATTGGTTGTCTGTACTTTCCTGTTGTTGTAATGCCGGAGCGTAAGGTGGTGGCATATAAGGCAGTACGCAACAATGAGAAAGTCGTAATAAAAAGAGATTGTATCAAATGTCAAGGAGGAACTGAACATGAAGAACGTGAAAAACAAGAAAATGATGGCTGTTGTTCTGCCGGAGGGATGCTTCTACGGAAATTGCAGCGACTGCGTCTATGCTGACCGGAGTGACTGGAGAGACGGCGAGGTGTACTGCCTTTGCGAGAAAGGCTGGACACACGGCTATAATCGCCCGAGTGACCGGAACGGCTGTGCCTACTATGAGGAACGCTGATAACGAAAAAGGGAGAAAGAACTATGACGGTTGCATTGTGCATGTTTGCCCTTTGGGCATGGGGCGGATGGATCTCGTGGAAGGGCATTGAAAACGGAAATGGCTGGATCGGTGTTATCCTTTCCGAGAAAATACGCAAGAGTCTGAACAAAAAAGAAAACTGGTGGAAAAAGGCGCTTCTTTCGGTGGCATTCGGCTATGTTGCAATGGGTGCAAAGGTGATAGAGTGGATTCTTACTTTTGTCATGCGCATGGTGGACGGCTCGCTTTTTAGATGAGCTGCCTTAGAAGGAGACAGTCAAAAGGAGACAGTCAAAATGAAAAATATCACGCGACGTGGATTCTTACAGCTTACGGCGGCGACGGCTCTGGTGTGTGCAACAGCACCGCTGACGGGATGCGGGAAGAAAAATAAAAAGAAACTCATTATCGGTACATGGTACCGTCAGGGTTCGGATGACTTGGCGTTCACGATTTATGATGACGGAACCTGCATGATTGATAATGACTACGGAAAAGGAACATGGTCGATTGCGAACGAAGACCAGTTTACGCTTACCGGATTCTATGGGAATAGCGAGATTTTCACGATAATCGCTATCGATAAAAAATCAGTGACCTTTGGCCCGCCGAATGCGGATAAGAATACCGACCAGACAATCGTATTCTGGCATACGGCTGAGGATGCAAAAAATAATGCTGGGTAAATGAGGAAGGACAGAAAGAGGTGAAATCTATGAGAACCGCTCAGAGACTGGCTGCACTCGGAGTTGTGGCAGCGATTGTTCTTTCGGGATGTTCTAATGGAAAAGACAGTTACTCATCTGCGGAAAAAGAGGAAAGCGGCCAGCCACTTCAGTCGGCTTCGATAAGTGCGAGTTCTAGTGTGGAGTCTGCGGAGCTTGCCGAAAGTGCGAATGCAGGGTATCCAACATTGAAGGAAATAGCGCAAAATTATAATGGTTGTGCGCTTGAATACCCGAATATGGAAGAGCTTTCGGTCGCTTGGCTTTATAACGGCGGCGAAGGTAACTTCTGTCTGTTTGATGTGGACGGAAGAGTTCATCATGTTTTTGAAAGTGGTACTTACATTGCTTCTGGTTTTTATAACGGGATGTGTATGACAAGTACCCGTGTGATGGCAAAAGAGGATGGAACGCTTTTCAGGCCGTCTTATCTATCGAATGATGAAATTATCATCCGGTATGCGAAGGATGACGATGGTACGCTGCTCTGGACAGTAAGAAGAGAGGACTCGATTGAAGGAACAAAGGCAATTATAACCGCTTGGGATACGAACGGTGAAATTCGTTTTCAATGTGATACTACACGTGATGAGTTTTCGAAAATGAATTCTGATACCGTATATAAAGACCTTGCGAATAATGACTACGATTCGATTGGAATCTCACAGGCATTTGCATACTGTGGAGGAAGCGTATATCGCATCCGTAGTGATTTTTATTATGTGTTTATGAACATTGATACCGAAAAATTTTTCTCGGTACGGGAACCCAATGCGTATCTGATACAGGCAGAAGGGAACCTGATGATTCGAACAATGCCGGGGCTGAGAGCACTCGATGATGATTTTAATGAGCTTCCGGAATGGGAGGCCATAAAGTCAAGACGAAGCGAAACGCCAGTATTAAGCGAAGGGCTGATTTATTTGGATGTCAGGAGAGATGCAGGTGATTTTGAGGATTATCCATCGGGGTTTTATGATGTCCATTTGAATCAAGTAATCGACCTGAGCCAATATAATATTCAATCAATTTATGAGGATGAACCCCGGTTTATCAACGGCTATGCAGTCTTACAGATGAAAAATCCAGAGGGTGTTCCATTTTGGGGCGTTATAAAGAGAGATGGAACATGGGCGGCAGAACCGCAAAAAGGTTCAGTCAGATATGTATACCAGACAGCTGATGGTGTTCTTATTACTACCTGCGAAGAAAATACGGAGCAGTGGTATACATATGACCAAACCGGGACAAAGCTTGATGAATGGGACAGAATAAAATTTGACGGCTCTTATGGATATGCACAGGATAGTTCGTCAGGACACAGGGGAATCTGTGAAGTCTATAACGGGTATACATATGCTAGTTTGAATAGCCATGTTGCAAAAATCAGCAGTGACGGTTCTTACGAATATCTGTCTTGACGCCCAAGGCAAAAGCTAACAGTGACATTTGGCTGGAAAAGGATTCATGGCAAGTGAAAATCGGACGAGTAACAAACGGATAGAGAAAGGTGTAAAGCTATGTCCAAGAAGGAGAAGACGATTTTATACGCAATATGTGCCGTTATTGTGTGTGCTGTAGTTGCAGTATGTGTGACTCAGAATACTACCGGCAGCCGCGAAAAAGAGATGAAAAAGCTTCTGGCAAACAACTGGTATCGGCAGTGGTCGGAGAGTGTGAGCTTTACGCTTTACGACGATGGAACAGTTACGATTCCAGGTTCTTACGGTCAAGGAAAATGGTCACTTGTAAATGATGATGTTTTGAAAATCTCGGATTTCTATGGTGAAACTATGACACTGAAAATTGACGACCTCGATGACCAATGGCTTGTGGTCTATGAAATGGAAAACGGACAACAGAGTGAAGAAAAAATTACATTCTGGAATACAGCGGAAGGCGCACAGACGCTCCGTGCAAAATTTTGAAGTTAGAAGTTGAAACTATGTCAAATGAAATGAATCGTCGCAAATTCCTGAAGCTTACAGGCGCAGCAGTTTTGGCAACATCCGTTGCAGGAGCGCTGGGCGGATGTAGTGGCGGCGGCAGCAGTACGCCTGCACCGCCCTCTCCTGAAGAAGAGGAAATAGCGCAAATTATCCTGGATTCGATTAATGCTGCACGCAAAGAAGTTGGATTGGACGGCACAGTTCAAGAAGTGGATAAAATAAGCCAGCTTTCAGCACAGCGCGCGCTGGAAATGATGAACGGAAAAACGAATGAGGAACTGCCTTCGATTCCAGAAGATTTCAAAGATGGTGGAAAATGCTATAAGTACGGCGGAAGGGAAAGCTGGACGAAAACAGGGGGTTCCACGGGGATACTTTACAAAGGAACAGCTCACAGCAAAATGGAAGAATGATTTCCAAACAGAGTTGACTGCCCCGGGAAGGACAACGATAAAGGAAGATGTCTATGTGGGTATTGGTGTGCAAGAACGCGAGGGCATTGTATGGCACGATGTAATTTTCGTTCATGAAGGCGAATAAAGCAGATTTTTAATCCTAATTAAATGAGAGGGCGGGAGGGACGAACAATGTCCCTCCCGCCCTCTTTGTCTGCCAAAGATTCAAAAATCATACAAAACCTTCTTTATTTTGTCATAACTGTCCCGTATAATAGAATATAGGTCAACATCAGAATTGCGGCCAGCGCCCGGCGGGAGCTGGCTTTGGACTGGATAGAGGAGGAACACTCACATGGCAAACGAAAAGATACTCGTTGTGGACGACGATACCAACATCTGCGAGCTGCTGCGGCTCTACCTGACCAAGGAGGGCTATCAGGTCACGACGGCCAACGACGGCGAAGAGGGCCTTGAAAAGTTCAACCAGCTCAAGCCCGACATGGTGCTGCTGGACGTCATGATGCCCAGAATGGACGGCCTCGAGGTCTGCCGCCGCATCCGCAAGCTGGGCAACACCCCGGTCATGATGCTGACGGCCAAGGGCGAGACCTTCGATAAGGTGCTGGGCCTTGAGCTGGGCGCTGATGATTATATGGTCAAGCCCTTCGACACCAAAGAGGTCGTGGCCCGCATCAAGGCGGTGCTGCGCCGCTGCACCGTCACCACGTCCCAGACCGAGAGCACCGAGGGCGTCATCGAGTTCGACAACCTCCGTCTCGACATGAACAGCTACGAGCTACGGGTCAAGGGAAAGGTGGTGGAAGCTCCCCCGAAGGAGCTGGAACTGCTGAACTGCCTCGCCTCTCACCCCAACCGGGTCTACACCCGCGACCAGCTGCTGGACGAGGTGTGGGGCTTCGAATACTACGGTGACAGCCGCACCATCGACGTCCATGTCAAGCGCCTGCGCGAGAAGCTGGCCGGTGCTTCCGATAAATGGGAGCTGAAGACCGTCTGGGGCGTGGGCTATAAATTCGAGGTGCGTCAGTAATGCGCAAAAGTGTTTCCGTTGCGTTCTTCTCGCTCATGAGCACCCTGCTCATCTTCGGCACGGTGATCATGGGCGGCTCGGAGCTGGTGCTGTTCAGCAACTACTTCGCGCAGGAGCGGTACGACGTGCTGGACGAAGTGGTCAATGTGGCCCAGCGCACGGCGTCCCATCTGGTGCAGGAAGCCGCTCTGCCGGAAGGCGAAGAACTGGAAGCCCTGAACACCAAGCTCGAGCTCATCGGCGAGAGCGCGGAAGTGTACCTGTTCTTCACCGACTGCGACGGCAACGTGGTGCTGGCCTCAGACCCGGACGATCTGGCCGGGGATGTGGTAGAGGCGTCCGTGCTGGAAAAGTCGGCCAAGGCCAAGGAGAATTATCACATCTTCGGTACGCTGGACGGTGTACTGACCGAGAAGAGCTACATCTCGGTGCATGAGATGCGCAGCGAGAGCGGCGAGTGTACCGGCTACCTTTTCCTCTGCTCGTCGGGCGACCGGCTGGTGGAGTTCCGCAAGGAGTTCTTCTCGAACTTCTTCCTCTCGGCCTGTCTGATGCTGCTGGTGGCCAGCGTCCTCACCAAGGTGATGATGCATAAGCTCACCGACCCCATCCAGAAGGTGACGGACGCGGCCCAGCGCTTCGGCGGCGGCGACCTGTCCGTCCGGGTCGAGGGCGTGGACGGCGAAGGCGAAGTGGCCGACCTGGCCCGCACCTTCAACAAGATGGCGGACAACATCCAGTCCAACGACAACTCCCGGGGCCAGTTCATGGGCAACATCGCCCACGAGCTGCGCACCCCCATGACCACCATCAAGGGCTTCATCGACGGCATTCTGGACGGCACCATCCCGCCCGATATGCAGAACCACTACTTACAGCTGGTCAGTGAGGAGACGGGCCGTCTGGCGCGCCTCATCCAGAATATGCTGGACCTCTCGAAGCTGGAGAGCGGCGAATATCAGGTGAACGCCCGGATGTTCAACATCTGGGAGACGCTGACCGGCGTGGCCCTCTCGGCAGAGCAGCGCATCAACGACGGCATGATCGACATTGACGGCCTGACCATGGATGAGAAGGTGCTGGTCTATGCCGACCCCGACCTCATCCATCAGGTGGCCTACAATCTGCTGGACAACGCCATCAAGTTCACCCCGGCGGGCGGCACCATCCGCTTCGGGGTGGAGAGGCTGGGCCCGGAGGTGGAAGTCTCCATCTGGAACTCCGGCCAGGGCATCAGCCCCGAGGCGCTGCCCTACGTCTTCCAGCGCTTCTACAAAGAAGACCAGTCCCGGGGTCTCCACGCCCGGGGCGCAGGTCTCGGCCTGAACATCTGCAAGGTGCTGGTCAACCTCTCCGGTGGCCAGATACGGGTGGAGAGCAAGCAGGGCGAGTGGTGCAGGTTCGTCTTCACTCTGCCCGTCCAGCCCCCCAACCCCGGCGGCATGAAGCGTCTGCCCGACGAGAGCGGCCGCCCCGGTGCGGTGGAAGACCCGGCCAGCATGAAGCCGGTAGATTAACTTCACAGCGGTCAGACTGCCCCTCAAAGGAGCGGTCTGGCTGCTTTTTGCATTGTGGAAGAGGGGAGATACGCAGAACTTTACGTCTTTTCCGTGAAAAACACGGCGGCGGGTTTGATTTTTTCGCTGTTTTCATGTAAACTATAATCGACTATGCCGACTGCTCCTGTGGGAGATGCCGCAGGGACGGCGGCAGAGCAAAATTACAAAAATTCTCTAAAAAATAACGGGGAGTAAAATAAAATGACAACGATCAGTCCTTCTATCCTTTCGGCTGACTTCAGCCATCTCGGCGCAGACTGCCGTATGGTGCTGGATGCCGGTGCGCAGATGCTGCATTATGACGTGATGGACGGCCACTTCGTGCCGAACATCAGCTTTGGCGTCCCGGTGCTCAAGAGCCTGCACAAGGCCCTGCCGGACGCTTTCTATGACGTCCACCTGATGATCACCCACCCCCAGCAGTACGCCGAGGCTTTTGCCAAGGCCGGTGCCAGCCTGCTCAACTTCCACCTCGAGTGCGACGACGACATCCAGGAGACCATCGACGCCATCAAGGCCCAGGGCTGCAAGGTGGGCATGACCATTAAGCCCGGCACCCCGGTGGAAGAGCTGGGCTACTACCTCGACCAGCTGGACCTCGTGCTGGTCATGAGCGTGGAGCCCGGCTTCGGCGGCCAGAAGTTCATGCCCTCGGCCCTCGACAAGCTCCGCTGGCTCAAGGCGGAAAAAGACCGCCGCGGCCTGAAATTCCTGCTGGAAGTGGACGGCGGCGTGGATGCCGCCACCGCTCCGCAGTGCGTTGCCGCCGGTGCGGACGTGCTGGTGGCGGGCAGCGCCATCTTTGGCGCCGCCGACCCCGCCGCGGCCGTCCGTGCGATGGCAGCTCTCTGAGAGGGGACTGCCCATGGATGAAGCATTGATCCGGCTGCAGGAGGAAGAACTCCGGCGCACCGGCAGATACTATAAGCACATCTGCTTTCTCTGTGTGCCGCTGCTCTGCGTCTCCTGCTACCTCTACGGTCTGCGCCCGCTGCTGCTCTGCGGCTTTGCGGTGCTGATGGGCAACCTGTGCGACCGGCTCATCTCTCTGCTGCGCCGCCGCGTCTATCAGGCCGGGGATTATTCCAACGAGAGCTTTGCCCTCGTCATCACCCTGCTGATGCCTGCGACGGTGGACTGGTATGTCCTCGCCGCCGCCATTCTGGCCGGTGCTCTCATCGGCAAAGAGGTCTTCGGCGGCTATGGCAGCTACCCCTTCCACCCCGCCGCCGTGGGCTACGCGGTGGCGGCAGTGTCCTGGCCGGAGCAGGTCTTCCGCTATCCGGCCCCATACGCCAATATCCCGCTCTGGGACGCCTCCGGTGTTGCCACATCCAGCACCATCTCGGACACCCTGCGCAGCGGCGGCCTCATCAACATCAGCGCCCTGTCGCTGGTGCTGGGCGAGTATGCCGCCCCGATGGGGACCGGTGCAGCCATCGTGCTGGCGGCCTGCGGCCTCTTCCTCTGGATGCAGAAGGATGTGCGGCTGAGCGCCTCCCTGAGCTTCCTCATCACGGCGGGCCTCATCGTCTTCTTCTTCCCGCGCCAGCTGGGCCTGACGGAGGGGACCGCCTTTACGGCGGGCCTTGTGTTCCGCCTGCGCTGTGTGCGCGACGAGATGCTGACGGGCGCGATGCTCTTCAGCGCCGTCTTCCTGCTCAATGAGCCTTACACCTGCGCTCACCACCGGCTGGGCCGCATCCTCTACGGCGTCATGGTGGGAGCCTTTACGATGGGCTTCCGCTACTTCGGCGTCTACGAGACGGGCGTCTGCTTCGCCATTCTGGCGGTCAACAGCATCTCCGGCTGGCTCGACCGCACCGAAGTCCGCCTCCATGAGCTGATAAAGAGCGGCAGAAACTTCAAAGAGAAGAAGACCGGAAAGGAGGGTGCGGAATGAAACGTCATGCTGCAGAACTCCTCACCCGGGACCCGGAAAGATTCTTCCACCATGACCGCGTCTTCCTGAACAACCCCGTGGTCATGCAGGGCATGGGCCTTGCGCCGCTGGTCGTCCTTGCGACGAGCGGCCAGAACGCCCTGATGCTGGCCGTGGCCGTGGCGCTGCTGCTGACGCCCTCCCGGATGCTGGCCTGCCTGCTGAGCCGCCTGTTCCCCCTGCGGGAGGAGCATCCGGCCAACGCAGAGCTGGAAAAGAAGCTGCTGCCCCGCAGCATCCTCTATTCGGGCAGTGCGGCAGTGGTCTATCTGGCGGCGTACCCCATCCTGAACCAGCTGTTCGGCGTGAGCCTGCTGGTGCTGGGCATCTACCTGCCCATGCTGGTGGTGGAGCCGCTGCTGACCTACCGCTTCGGCCGCGTGCAGGAGACGATGAAAAAGGCCGTCTCCAAGGGCATCCGCATCACCATCGGCTACGGCCTGCTGCTGCTTTTGCTGAGCTGTGTGCGCGAGTGGCTGAGCGCCGGCACGGTGTTCGGCCATGTGCTGAGCCGTCCCGTCCTGCCCATGGCCAGTATGCCGGCAGGCGGCTTCATCGTGCTGGGCGTGCTGTGTGCCGTCTGGCGCACGCTGGCCAAGAAGCATAAAAACTATCTGACATCGGAGGCCCGCGGCCTCATGGCGGTCTACCGCCAGAAAGAGGGGGAGCCTGAGGATGAATGATGTGATGCAGGCCGTCGGCGTATTTTTCAGCTACGCCGTGCTGGCCGTCTTTGCACAGAACGCGGTGTTCACCCGGGGCCTCGGCGTGTCCCGCCTCGTCCAGCTGGTGGGCGACGAGCGCACCAGCAGCGGGTGGTTCGCCCTGCTGCTCTGTGTCACGCAGGTGCTGGTGGCTCCGCTGGCGTTCTATGCGGGCGGCTTCGTCGCCGCTCAGCCCAACCCCGCCCAGCTCCGTCCGCTGGTCTATCTGGCCTGCGTGGCGGTGGTGAGCCTGTTTGAATTTATCGTGCTCTGGACCGCACGGGGCAAGCGCCACGGCGGCCAGCTGCTCCGCATCCTGCCGCTGGCGGCGGTCAACAGCGGCGTGCTGGGTACGGTGCTGGTGGAGCGCACCCAGAGCTTTACGCTGGAGCAGAGCATGGGCTTCGGCCTCGGCAGCGGCCTGGGCTATCTGCTGGCCGTCATGCTGGTGACGGAGGCTGACCGCCGTCTGCGCAGCGAGGCCATCCCGGAGGCGTTCCGGGGCCTGCCCATCACGCTCATCTACATCGGCGTGCTGGCGCTGGCCATCTATGGTTTTACGGGCCACTCGGTGATCCTGTGAGGAGTGCAGGAGAAAGGGACGATCATGGCAAAGTATAAAAAGGTCAAGCGGTATCACCGCAGTTTTTACAGCCCCGGCATGTGGGTGAAGAAGGCCGTCGGCATCATCGTGCTGGTGGCCGTGGTGCTGGTCGTGGGCTGGCTGGCCGCGCCCCATGTGCTGGACTGGGCCACTCACACCTGGTACACCGTGGTGCGCAACCGTGACCTCTCGGCTTCGTCTGAGACGACGGCGTCCAGTGCGGCTGCTTCGTCGGAAGTGACGGCAGAGCCTGCCGCTTCCTCGGAGGTGCGGGCGGACTCGGAGCCGGAATCGGAACCGGCTGCACCCGCAGGCGTCATCATCGAGGGCAGCTGGGGCGTTCTGGATACGGCTGCGGCAAAGGACGAAGCTTCCCTGCGTGCCGCCGCCCGGCAGCTGGCCCAGCAGGGCGCAGCCTACGCCGTCGTCACCCTGAAGGACAGTGCCGGAAACATCCTGTATCCCTCTCAGGTGGCTGCTGCGGCAGGCAGCATCGAGGGGGCGTCCCTTGACCCGGCCCTCATCGCCTCGGTGCTCAAGGAGAACGGCCTTGTGCCGGTGGCAAAGCTGGCGGCCTTCCGCGACCCCATCGCGGCCCGCGCCGACCGCAATATGGCCATCGGCTACACCGGGCAGGCTTACCTCTGGCTGGATAATAAGGCGTCTGCCGGCGGCAACCCCTGGCTCAACCCCTATTCCGACGAGGCCGTCCAGTTCATCGGCGACCTCATCGGCGAGGTGCAGAGCATGGGCTTTGACCATGTGCTGCTGGAGAACGTCCAGTTCCCCTCTGCCCAGAACGGCAAGCAGGACTTCGGCTCCACCGGCGGGCGCGGCCGCAGCGCCCAGCTGGCTGCGGACATCGCCGCATGGGATGCCCGCTTTGAGGGCAGCGTGACCCTGTGGTACGGCTACTCGCTGGGTCAGGTGACGGAGGGCGCTTCCACCGTGGGCGGCTCCGCGACGGCGCTGGGCGTCAGGAATCTCGTGGTCGAAGTCCCCGCAAAGCAGACCATGGACGACACCGCCCGCAGCGAGCTGCGGGACACCCTGTCGGCTTCCGGCGTGGAGCATGCCGTGTTCTGGGACGATGCAGCGGGCATTTTCCAGTGAGAACGCTCCATTTGCTGTTGGTGATTTATGTGAGAGTGAGGAATGTGTTATGAAAACTGCATCCTGCTTTGGCCCGGCCCACATCCTGCTGCCCGGGGAGAATATCCCTCTGGAAAAGTGGGGCTGCGTGGCCTGTGACCAGTTTACCAGCGACCGCGCCTACTGGGAGCAGGCAGACGCCGCTGTGGGCGGCTGTCCCAGCACCCTGCGGCTCATCCTGCCGGAAGTCTACCTCGAGGATAAAGACGCGGCCCAGCGGGTGGAGAACATCCACGCTGCGATGGACGAGTACAGCCGCGACGTGCTGACCCGCGCCGTGGACGGCTTTGTCTACGTCGAGCGCACCGAGCAGAGCGGCCGGGTGCGTCAGGGCCTCGTGGGCAAGATCGACCTCGAGGCTTACAGCTACGAGAAGGGCGCCCGCCCGGCCATCCGGCCCAGCGAGCGCACCGTCACCGAGCGCATCCCGCCCCGCATGGCCGTGCGCCGGGGTGCAGCGCTGGAAACGCCCCATGTCATGATGCTGGCCGACGACCCCGGCTGCACCCTCGTCGAGCCCATCGGCGCGCGAAAGAGCGAGCTGAAAAAGCTGTACGAGGGCGAGCTGATGCAGGGCGGCGGCCACATTGCAGGCTGGGCCGTGGAAGACCCTGCGATGCTGGCGCAGATCGACACTGCACTGGCTGCACTGGGCAGCCAGGAGGCTTTCGACGCCAGGTATCCCCAGGCCAGGGGCGCAAAGCCCCTGACGCTGGCTGTGGGCGACGGCAACCATTCGCTGGCCGCAGCCAAAGCCTGCTGGGAGGAGCTGAAAGCCACCCTGACCCCTGAGGAGCGGGAAAGCCATCCCGCCCGCTGGTGCCTGGCTGAGGTGTGCAACGTCCATTCGCCTGCCATCGAGATCGAGCCCATCCACCGCGTCCTCTTCAATGTGGACTGCGGCGCGGTGCTGCTGGCCCTCATCGCGTGGAGCGACTCCAACATGGCCGGCATCTGCTTCGGCGACTCGAAGCAGCAGGCCTTCACGCTGGCCGGCCCCCATGTGTCCAACGTCCTCAGCTTCGAGGACCCCGTCGCCCCGCTGACCGTCGGCACGGTGGACGAATTTATCGAATACTTTATGGCCCGCCACAGCGAGGCCCGGGTGGATTACGTCCACGACGAGCCTGCCGTCCGCGCCCTGACCAGACAGGGCGGCGTGGCCTTCCTGCTGCCGCCCTTCGAGAAGAGCGATCTGTTCAAAGGCATCGTGATGGGCGGCGTGCTGCCCCGCAAGACCTTCAGCATGGGCCATGCGGAGGAAAAGCGGTATTACATCGAGTGCCGCAGAATCAAAGAATGACCAAGGAGAACCATGACTTTTAACGATTTGAAACTGTCCGCCCCCCTGCTCAAGGCTGTAAGCGAGGCAGGCTATGAGACCCCCTCGCCCATCCAGGCTTCGGCCATCCCGCCGGTGCTGGAAGGGCGCGATCTGATGGGCTGCGCCCAGACCGGCACCGGCAAGACTGCTGCCTTTGCGCTGCCCATGCTCGACCGGCTGAGCGCCTCCGCCCCCCGCAGGAAGGGCGCTGTCCGCGCCCTCATCCTTACCCCCACCCGTGAGCTGGCTCTCCAGATCGGCGAGAGCTTTGACGCCTACGGCAAGTACCTCAAACTGCGCAGCACCGTCATCTTCGGCGGCGTGGGCCAGGCCCCGCAGGTGGAGGCCATCCGAAAGGGCGTGGACATCCTCATTGCCTGCCCGGGCCGTCTGAACGACCTCATCGGACAGGGCCATATCGACCTGTCGAACCTCGAGGTCTTTGTGCTGGACGAGGCCGACCGGATGCTGGACATGGGCTTTGTGCATGACGTGAAGAAGGTCATCGCAAAGCTGCCCGCAAAGCGCCAGAACCTGATGTTCAGCGCCACCATGCCCAAAGAGATCGAGCAGCTGGCCGCAGGCATCCTGCACGACCCCGCCTTCGTGAAGGTGGACCCCGTGTCCAGCACGGTGGAGCGCATCGACCAGAGCCTGTATTTCGTCGAGAAGGGCAACAAGAAGTTCCTGCTGCCCTGGCTCATCAAGAACCTGACCCCGCCGGTGCAGAATGCACTGGTGTTCAGCCGCACCAAGCACGGCGCGGATAAGATCGCCCGCGATCTGACCAGGCAGGGCATCACCGCCGCTGCGATCCACGGCAACAAGAGCCAGACCGCCCGTGTGGCGGCGCTGGAAGGCTTCAAGGAGGGCAAGACCAGGGTGCTGGTGGCCACGGACATCGCCGCCCGCGGCATCGACATCAGCGAGCTCTCCCATGTGTTCAACTACGACCTGCCCGAGGTGCCGGAGACCTACGTCCACCGCATCGGCCGCACCGCCCGCGCGGGCGCAGACGGCACGGCGGTGAGCTTCTGCGCACCCGAAGAGATGGAATATCTGGCCGGCATCGAAAAGCTCAACCGCCGGAAGATCCCGGTGGTGTCCGGCCACCCGTGGGACGGCGTACCCGCCCCCGTAAAAGCAGCCCCGCCGGTGCGGGGCCGCAAGCCCAAGGCCGAACAGCCTGCCCCCGAAAAGGCCGAAACTCCCAAGGCGGAAAAAGCCGCCAGACCCGCTGCGCCCGAAAAAAAGAGTGCGGCCAGGCCCTCTGCGGCAAAAAAGCAGAAGGCCCCCAAAATCGAAGCAAAAGAGGAACAACTCATGGATGATAACAAGCGCACCCCCGGCGGACGCGACAACAGCCGCCGTAACAAAAACACCCGCCCCCGCCGCGAGGGCAATGCCCCCGCACAGGGCGCAGGCCGCGGCAGCAATGCCCAGCCGAAGTTCGACCCCCACTTTGTGAGCGCCCCGGAGGCCACCCCGCTCCGTTCTGCCAAGAAGAACGCTGCCGCCCCCGCCGCTCCGGCCCAGACCATCCCCACCGCGATGCAGAACCGCCAGCCCGCCCAGCGCAGCGAGAACAATGGCCGCAATGGTGCAGGCCGCAGCCCCCGCAATGAGCGGAACGACCGCAGCGCCCGCCCGGCTCAGCCTGCCCAGCAGAACAGCCAGCGCAATGAGAACCGCAGTGGCCGCAGCAGCAGCCGCAATGAGCAGAGCGGCGCAGGCCGTGCGCCCCGCGCCCCCAAGGCAGAGCAGTCCGGCCGCAATAACCGCAGCCGCAGCAATAATGTCCCGACGAAGGACGAAGACCCGGGCCTCGTGCTCATCAGCCGCCGCCCGCCGCAGCAGAAGTTCACCAGCTTTGAGGAGTATATGAACGCCCGCGGCGGCGCGACGGCTCCCATCGAGGACCACAGCGAGGAAGTGTGATGGCAGAGGGATTTGCCCCGTGGTGCTGCCCGCTGTGCGGCGCACCGCTTGCCGGGGATAACGTACTGAAATGTCCCTCCGGCCACAGCTTCGACCGGGCCAAAGAGGGCTACTGGCATCTGCTGCCGGTGCAGAACACCCGTACCAAGGCCCCCGGCGACAGCAGGGAGATGGTCGCTGCCCGCCGCGCGTTCCTGAGCGCGGGCTACTACGGCATCTTCGGGCAGGCGCTGGGAGAACTCTGCCTCGAGTACGGTCAGCCGAAAGCCGGAAAGCCGCTCCGCCTGTTGGACGCAGGCTGCGGCGAGGGCTGGTATGACCGGTGCATCGCAAAGCAGTTCGAAGAGGCGGGCCGCCCGCTGGAACTGGCAGGCTTCGACATCGCAAAGCCAGCCGTGCGTCTGGCTGCGAAGGCCCTGCCCTCGGCCCGGTACGCCGTGGCGTCCAGTTTCCATCAGCCGGTGCGCACAGGCTGGGCGGATGTGCTGCTCAACTGCTTCTCGCCCTTCGCGCAGGAGGAGTTTCTCCGCGTCCTGCGCCCCGGCGGACGGCTCATCTACGCCGTGCCGGGTGCAGAGCATCTCTTCCAGATGAAGGCCGTCCTCTACGAAAAGCCTTACAAGAACCCGGTGCAGGAAGTGGCGTATCCGGGCTTTGAAGCCATCGGAGAGCGGGAAGTCTCCGGCAGCATCACGGTGCCTGCCGGGCAGCTGGAAGCTCTCTTCGCCATGACGCCCTACTACTGGAAAACGCCCCGGGACGGTGCAGCCCGTCTCGCGGCACTGCCGGAACTGACCACCGACATCTCGTTCCGGTTCCTCGTATTTGAAAAGAAATAAACGAAAAAGGCATCTGCCGTGTGGCAGATGCCTTTTTCGCTTTATGAGTACATCAGACAGGGATGGAAGTTGGTTACTTGTCGGCCTTCGGTTCAGATGCTTTTTGGGCCTTGGGCAGCAGGTTTGCACGCTCGAGGGCCGGGCGCAGGGCCAGATAGAGGAGGACGACGCAGACGGTGGAGGCCACGCTGTTCACGAAGGTGACGCCGCCGGTGATCTTGGTCAGAGCCTTGGCGATGGTGTACTCCTGGCCGAAGATGTAGACGTTGCGGAAGTAGCCGAGGAACGGGTCGGTGAAGACATTCAGCAGCAGGCCGGAGGCGGCAGCGACGATCACCTTGGCCAGATAGCCGGGGGCGTGCTTGTCCAGCTCACGGAGCTTGAACACCTTGTGAGCGACTGCACCGCAGGTGATGCCGATGATGAACTTCAGGACGAAGGTGGTGACGGCATAGCCCGGGTCACCGGCCAGGATGTCGGCCAGAGCCAGACCGATAGCACCGGCTAGACCGCCGGATACGCCGTCCAGCAACAGGGCGGTCAGGGCGGTGAAGGTGTTGCCCAGATGGAACGAAGAGCCGCCGTAGAACGGCACACGGAAGAACAGGTAGGCCACGAGGCTCAGCGCGGCCATGACGCCGGTGAGCGCTAGCTCGTGGACGGTGAAGGTGCGCTTATACAGCACACTTGCAAAGACGATAACGATGACGACGACTGCCAGCAGCAGCCACATTGCAGTTGTTGACATGATTTTCCCTCCCAGTTTTACAAAATACCCACAAAACCGATTGACTTTTTTGGTTCTTGCGGGTATGCTCCTATTATACGCAAAACTGGCACTGTGCAAATACCCAGAACAAAGATTTTTTATGGGTCCAGTTTGGCGCACTGCCCGAAAAGGAGGGGGCTTTTTATGGTCCATTTGACGACAGCATTGGACGCGGCGTCCGGTGTGCCGCTCTACGAACAGCTCTACCGCAGCCTCGCTGCCGAGATGCGGACGGGGGCGATCTCGGCCGGGACCCGGATGCCCGGCAAGCGGCGGCTGGCGGCAGAGCTTTCCGTCTCGGTGAACACGGTGGACGCGGCCTACCAGATGCTGGCAGCGGAGGGTTATCTGGAAGCGCGGGAGCGCAGCGGCTTTTATGTACAGGAATATCTGGCCCTGCCCGAGCGGACAGAGTCCGCCGCGCCGCCCCAGCCCGAGGCAGCGCCAGCGCCGGAGCAGCCCGTCCGCTACGACCTCTCCACCCGGGGCGTAGACCCGGAGCTGTTTCCGTTCCGCACATGGGCGCGGCTGCAAAAAGAGCTGCTGTACTCTTCGCCGGAGCTGCTGACCCACGGTGACGCCCAGGGCGACCTCTCGCTGCGGCAGGCGCTGGCCGAGTACCTTGAGGAGTACCGCGGTGTGCGGTGCGGCCCGCACCAGCTCGTCGTTGGCGCGGGTCTCGAATATCTGCTGGGCCTGCTGGCACCGCTCCTGCCCGGGCCGGCGGCGGTGGAGAACCCCGGCTATCCCCGCGCCCGGCAGGTGCTGGAAAACAACGGCATCTCCTGCTGTTGTCTGCCGGTGGACGAGGACGGGCTGTCCATCCGGGCGCTGTCGGAGTCGGGGACGGCGGTGTGCTACGTCACCCCCAGCCACCAGTTCCCCACGGGCGTCACCATGCCCGCCGGACGCCGGGCAGAACTGCTCCACTGGGCGGCACGGCGTCCCGGACAGCGGTACATCATCGAGGACGACTACGATTCTGAGTTCCGTTTCGACACCCGGCCTCTGCCCAGCCTGCAGGGGATGGCGGGGGCCGACGGGCCGGTGGTCTACCTCTCCACCTGCTCCCGCAGCCTCGCGCCCAGCATCCGCATCGCCTACATGGTGCTGCCGGAGCAGCTTCTGCCCGCATGGCATGCGAAATACGCCCTCTACTCCGGCACGGTGAGCCGTTTTGAGCAGCAGACACTGGCGCGGTTCATCACCGGCGGTTACTTCACCCGCCATCTGGCCCGGGAGCGGGTGGCCTATAAGGCCCGGCGGGACGCCCTGACAAAAGCCCTGCGGGAAGCCTTTGCGCCGGAAGAACTGCACCTCACCGGCCTGCACACCGGCCTGCACCTGCTGGCCGAACTGCGCGACCCGCCGCCGGACGATGCTCTCCGGGCCGCCGCTGAGGCCGAGGGCGTCCGGCTCAGCCTCCTGAGTGACTATGACCTCACCGGCGGCGGGACCGCTCTGGGCGGGACGCTGGTGCTGGGTTACGGCTCGCTGGCCGACGAGAGCTGTGCCTCGGTGGGTGAGACGTTGAAGAGGGTCTGCAGGGCGGCGTGGGAGTCGTCGGTAAGGGTGTAGTGTTCGCCGTCCCACCCGCCGGGCAGGGCCTCGGTGTGGATGGCGGCAGAGCGGTCGGCGAGAAATTCCAGCGTATCTTCTAAGATGAGCAGGTCCTGCGCCGTCAAATCGGTGAGCAGGCTCGAGCTGTGGGCGCGCAGGGCGTCCGGAAGGGCAGCGGGCAGAAGCTCCAGCTCCTGCCGGAAAAAGGCGTCCCACACCGCCGCCCGGGCGGCAGCTTTGTGGGCGGGCGGGACAGTGTCCTCCATCCCGTTGAGCAGTTCTTCTGCCTCCCGGGCCGAGATGGCCTGCACATTGGAACTGCACCCGGTGAGGGCCAGCTCCTCGGCGGTCAGCGCTCCCGAAAAACCCACCCGAAGCATCCCGTACCGGTCAGCGATGGCTTGCAGAACGGACGGCGCAAGGGCGAGATAGTGGGTGTCCTCGGGCAGGGAGAGAGCTGAGAGAAGTGCTTCCCGGCAGCGGGCCGGGCCGGCGGCGCGGTAGCAGTCGGCAAGAGAGGCTTCGTCCGCCCCGAAAGGGACGGTCAGCTCTCCGGGCAGAGCCAGCGCATGGATGCAGTTCTGACTGGCATTCAGGTAGAGCAGCAGAAAGCCGGGTGCTGTCGTCTCGGTGGGGGCGATGCAGACCAGCAGACTCAGGCGGTTCTCTTCCTTCGGCTGACGGATGGCGACGCCGCTCTGAGGCCGGGAGGCCAGTCTTGTCCGCAGAGAGCGTCGGGTGAGCAGCACGGTGCCGCCCACCAGCGGCAGCAGCACCAGCAGCGCCGCCAGCAGTGCGGCCCAGAAGGGCCTCCAGCCTTTTTCTTTCATCTCCTATTTCCCCTCCATAAAAAAACTGCATAAAGCATGGCCTGATGGGGGAACCTTTATGCAGAAAAGGAGGGAAATGCTATGAAATTCGATGATACCCCCAGCAGGGAAGAGCAGGAGGACTTCTGGCTCGACCTCGGCCCGGCCAGCGCCTACGAGGGACTGGACTGCTGTGAGACAGCCCGCCGCGACGGCGACGCCAGCCCGGACGGCCTTGCCCATGGCTTCGAAGGGGCCGAAAGCCCGAAAGACCTCGTGGCCCCGCCCGACGACGACCCGGACAGCGAACCGGTGCCGCATCTGCCGCCCCAGCTGAAAGCGCTGGAGTGGCTGGACACGATGGGCAGTCCCGATGATGTGCCGCCCATCGACCGATAAAGGACGGGAAAAGTCACACCATAACAAAATTCACCTTCTGGTATGAAAGATGAAACTCAGGAATAAAATGTGGTAAAAGGCTTGCCAAGAAGCCGAAAATGTGATAAAGTATCTCCATTGTGTACAGTTGTGCATGTGGTGAGAACCGAATCGCAAGATGTGCCGCCCGGTGAGCCGGGTGTGCCGCACTCTGGAGAAGCCTGCAGGAGGCGGGTGCCGAAGGTGTAAGGCCGTTTGGGCCGATCTCTCAGGCAAAAGGACAGAGCAAACGTCTTTTGCGCAGGAAAGGTGTCCTGTGCGGGGTCATACGCTGAGTTTTTTGCGGGCAGAGCCTTTGGAAAAGAGGTTCTGCCCGCATTTTTGTTTGGGATGATCAGAGGGGGATTTCATATGGTGGACATTGTCACGCGCGTCAACAATGTGGTCAACGGCTTCGTCTGGGGGCCGTTCGGTCTGGCACTGCTGCTCTGCACCGGCCTGTGGCTCAGCGTCCGCACCGGCTTTTTCCAGTTCCGGCGGATGGGTTACTGGCTCAAGCATACCATCGGTGCAATTTTTACCAATAAGGACGTCACTGCCCACACCAGCAAGGAAGATATGGCCATCAGCCAGTTCCAGAGCATGTGTACGGCGCTGGCAGGCACCATCGGCACCGGCAACATCGTGGGCGTGGCCACGGCCATCGTCTCCGGCGGCCCGGGCGCCATCTTCTGGATGTGGGTCATGGCCCTGCTGGGCATGATGACCAGCTTTGCAGAGAACGTGCTGGGCGTCTACTACCGCCGCAAGAACGAAAAAGGCGAGTGGAGCGGCGGCGCGATGTATTATCTGACCGACGGTCTGGGCGCAAAGCCCGGCTGTAAGACGGTGGGCAGGGTGCTGGCTGTTCTGTTTGCCTGCTTCTGCATCCTCGCGTCTTTCGGTATCGGCAACATGAGCCAGATAAACTCCATCGCCGGCAACATGAACGCGGCCTTCCATCTGCCGTACCTCGCCACCGGCCTTGCGCTGATGGTGGTCACGGCCCTCATCGTCATCGGCGGACTCAAGCGGGTGGCCGCTGTCACGGAAAAGCTGGTGCCGCTGATGGCACTGTTCTATGTCGCAGGTGCGCTCATCATCGTGGTCATGCACGCGGGCAATATCCCGGCGGCACTGGCGGCCATCTTCAAGGGGGCATTCAACCTCAACGCTGCAGGCGGCGGCGCACTGGGCTACGGCATCAGCCAGACCATTACCTGGGGCTTCAAGCGCGGCGCGTTCTCCAACGAAGCCGGCCTCGGCTCTGCGGTCATGGTCAACTCGGCCTCTAACGTCAAGGAGCCGGTGCATCAGGGCATGTGGGGCGTGTTTGAGGTCTTCGCCGATACCATCGTGGTCTGCACCCTGACGGCCCTCGTCATCCTGACCACCGGCGTGGTAGACCTCGAGAGCGGCGCTGCCCTCGCAGGTGTGCAGGACAATGCGCTGGTGGGCCAGGCGTTCACGGCGGCTTTCGGCAGTTTCGGCCCGAAGTTCATCGCCGTGTCCATCCTGCTGTTCGCCTACTCCACCACCCTCGGCTGGAGCCACTACGGCACCAAGGCCGTGGAGTATCTCTTCGGCACGGCGGGAAGCCGCATCTATAAGGTCGTCTTTGTCTGCATGACCGTCGTGGGCGCGACCATGAAGCTGGGCCTCGCGTGGGACCTCTCCGACACCTTCAACGGCCTGATGATGATCCCGAACCTCATCGGCGTGCTGGCATTGTCCGGCACTGTGGTGGACATCACCAGGAACTACTTTGCCCGCCGCGTCCGGGGCGAGGACATCGAGCCCATGTGGTCGGCCTTTGAAGAGTATCAGAAGGAAGAAGAGGCCGAGGCTGCCGCCGAGGAGGCGGAGCTGGAGAAGGCCGCAAACAAATAACACAAAAAGCAAGCCCCCGGAAGGCGACCTTCCGGGGGCTTGCTGGTTTACTTCTTCTTTTTGCGAAGCTTTGCCGCCGCCCGCCCGGCGATGATGCCGCTGCCGAAGGCCCAGTGGAGGTTGTAGCCGCCGCAGCTGCCGGCGCAGTCCAGCGTCTCGCCCACAAAGTAGAGTCCCGGACAGCCCTTGAACTGGAAATCGTCCTCGACTTCGTCCAGCAGCAGGCCGCCGCCGGTGGTCTGAGCCTGCTTCCAGCCGCAGGGCGTCAAGCCCTCGAACCGCCAGCACTTGGCTGTGGCGGCGAGTTTCGGCCACGCGGAGGCGGGCAGGGCGCGGGCGTTTTCAGGCAGACCGGCATCGGCCCAGAGGGCGCGGCCCAGCTTTGCGGGCAGCAAGCCCAGCCAGAACTCCGCCACCTCGCTGCCCAGCAGTCCGACCCGCTGGGCGAACAGTGCGGCCAGCTCGGTCTCACTCAGAGCAGGGAAGAGGTCGAGGACCACGACAGGCCGCTTCGGCCCGCGCCCCGGGGCCAACAGACCCGAAAGCTGCATGATGCAGATGCCCGAAAGCCCGTACTCGGTGAACTGCACCTCGCCCGTTTCCCGGGCAAGCACGCGGCCATCTGCGCCGTCCAGCAGGCTGGCGCAGCCCTTGGCCCGGATGCCGGCCAGCGACTTGCGGGGATGAGCACACTGCAGGGCCGTCAGGCAGGGATAGAGGGGGGCCATCCGTCCGCCGCACTGGGCGGCGAACCGGGTGCCGAAGCCATCGGTGCCGAACTGGGGGCCGGCATCGCCGCCCATGGCGCAGATGACGGCGTCGGCCCGCAGGGTCTCGCGGCCTGCCTCGGCCTCGATTTGGACCGCATAGCCGCCCCGGCTCTGGCTCAGGTTCTGGACGGTGCAGCCGGTGCGCACCTCGACGCCCAGTCTCGACAGATGGTGCTCCAGCAGGGCCAGTACGTCCGCCGCCTGATTGGAATACGGGTACACCCGCCCGGCCTCGTCGGTGCGGGGGTAGAGGCCGAGGCTCTCGAACCACGCCAGCGGCGCAGCCTCGTCCACGGCGCTCAGCAGGCGGCGCAGGGCCTTGGGGCTGCTGGTGAAATACCGCTCCGGCGTGATGTCCCGGTTGTCGAGATTGCAGCGCCCGTTGCCGGTGGCCAGAAGCTTTTTGCCCACCTTCGCGTTTTTGTCCAGCACGGTGATGTGTGCGCGGCCCTCTGCGGTCTGTGCTGCCGCCAGCGCAGCGGCCAGACCGGCTGCGCCGCCGCCCAAAATCAAAATCTGCTGCATCCTCTGTCCATCCTTTCTGTAGTAAATTTATTGTATCATAGCCGCCCCTGTTTGGCAAACACAGGGCGGGCAGGTGTATATTTCCCTTCCGCTTCCACATAATAACTACACAGCATGGGAAAATGCAGAATGGGAAGGATGGTACACAGATGAAAGCAACCGGAATCGTCCGCCGCATCGATGAGCTGGGCCGGGTGGTCATCCCGAAGGAGATCCGCCGCACCCAGCGTATCCGCCGCGGCGACCCCCTCGAGATCTTCACCACCGGCGACGGCGAGGTCATCTTTAAGAAGTATTCCCCGGTGGGGGAGCTGCAGGGGGTGGCGGTGCAGTACGCCGAGGTGCTGAGCCGAAGCTTCGCCCTGACGGCCTTCGTGGCTGACCGCGACCGCATCCTCGCCGCAGCCGGGTCGGGGAGGCGCGACCTTGCCGACCGCAGCGTCAGCCAGCCGCTGGAAAAGGTGATGGAGTCCCGCAAGCCCTACCTCAGCGATGGCGACCCCGAGCATGTCCTGCTGCCCTGCGAGGGTTCGCTGCGGCCATTGCTTTGCGCGTGGCCCATCATCGCGGCAGGGGATGTCACCGGGGCCGTGGGCCTGCTGGCCGAGGACCGCACCCAGCAGCCCGACCCTGCCCAGCAGAAGGCCGTGGCCGTGGCGGCAGCGTTCCTGGCAAAGCAGATGGAAGAGTGAACATTATTATAATAAGGGGAGCGTCTGCGTTTCTGGCAGGCGCTCCCTTTTTTGTTTATGACAGAATTATGAATCTTTATAAACTTTTTCGAGAAGCTATTGACAGGGAAAAATTTTTGGCTATAATGGTCTTAGCACTCAGGAAGATGGAGTGCTAAAGAAACAAAAGCCAAAAAGGAGGCAGGCGCTATGACGATGGATGCACGCAAGCAGCGAGTCTTGCAGGCAATCGTGGCGCTGTATGGCCTCGAGGGCGAGCCTGTGGGCAGCAGTGTGCTGGCAAACTATTTTGATATGGCCGTGTCCAGCGCCACGCTGCGCAACGAAATGGCGGCGCTGACCAAGCTGGGTCTGCTGGAGCAGCCCCACACCAGCGCGGGCCGTGTCCCCAGTGCCAAGGGCTACCGTTATTATCTCGACAATCTGCTGACGGACGACCAGCCGCTGGACCGCGTGACCCGCGCCCGCGTCGAAGCCGTTTTCGCCAGCCTTGACCATGAGCCGGAAAAGCTCGCACAGGGCGCTGCAAAGGCGCTGGCCGCCATCAGCGGCTGCACCGCAGCCGTCAGCACCCCCTGTGCCGAAGACCTCTGCGTCGCCCACTACGAAGTCGTTCAGGTGGGCCGCAGCGCGGCGGCTGTGCTGGCCGTCACGACGGCGGGCTACGTTCGCACCCGTGTGGCGCGGGTCCGCACCGGCCTCTCCCGCGAGAACGCCGCTGCGCTGGCCGCGCTGCTCAACCGCAACCTGACCTTCGTCGCGCCGGTGGACCTGTCCAACCGGCTGCTGGCAGAGCTGTGCAGCCAGATCGACCCGGAGCTGGTTCCGGTCATCAGCGCAGCCGCTGCGATCTTGCAGGATTCCGCACAGCCCCACGTATTTCTGGGCGGTGAGCAGTACCTGCTCAACTGGCCGCAGCTCGAAGGCAAGGTGGGCGACATCCTCACCCTGCTGAACGACGAAGAGCAGGCGGCCCACATCATCGCACCCCCGGCAGACCGCAGTGAGAGCGTGCTGCTGGGCGAGGATCTGGAACCTCAGATCCCCGGCTTGTGCATCGTCAGTGACCGCTACCTGGTAGGCGGCGGGCTGTGGGGTACGGTGGCCCTGATCGGGCCGACCCGGATGCCCTTCCAGAAGCTGATGCCGCTGCTCCACCTCTTCGCCGATGAGCTTGGCGAGGGCATGAGCGGCAAACGAAAAGACACCCCGCAGATGGCCGCACCCCGGCGGACTGTGATATATAAGGAGGATCTGGAATGAGCGAAGAGACCAAGAAGACGGCAGAAGCTCCCGAGCAGGAAGCAAAGGAGACCGAAGCCGCACCTCAGGAAGCGCCCGAGACCGCCGCAGCCCCCGAGAAGGAGGCCGAGGCAGAACCCGCAGACGCCAAGAAGAAAGATGGCTGGTTCAATAAGAAAGCCCGGGAGATGGACGCCGTAAAGGCAAAGCTCGACGCAGCCGAGAAGAACGCCGCACAGGCCAAAGACCAGCTGCTCCGGATGGCAGCGGAGTACGAGAACTACCGCAAGCGCTCCACCCGCGAGGCTGACCAGAAGTTCAACGATGGCGTGTCCTTCGCCGTGAACCAGATCATCCCCATCCTGGACACGCTGGAGATGGCAGCCAACGCCCCCACCACCGACGAGAACTACAAAAAGGGCGTGACTATGACGCTGGACAAAGCCGCCAAGGCACTGGATGCCCTCCATGTGGAGGAGATCGAGGCGCTGGGCAAGCCCTTTGACCCCAACTTCATGAACGCCGTCCAGCAGATCCCCGCCCCGGACGGGCAGGAGAGCGGCACCGTCATCACGGTGTACCAGAAAGGCTACAAGCTGGGCGACAAGATCGTCCGCCACGCGACCGTCGTGGTGGCCGAGTAGATCCGCAAAGACCCGCAGGGGTTTTGAAGATAGACATCCGCTTCACATCTAAGCATGAGATAAACAAGTTCTTTTGAGAGGAGACTTCATTTATGAGCAAAATCATTGGTATTGATCTTGGTACTACGAATAGCTGCGTGGCTGTCATGGAGGGCGGCGAGCCCGTCGTCATCGCAAACTCCGAGGGCGCCCGCACCACCCCGTCTGTTGTTGGCTTCACCAAGACCGGTGACCGTCTGGTCGGTCAGGTCGCAAAGCGTCAGGCCATCACCAACCCCGAGAACACCGTTTCTTCCATCAAGCGTCAGATGGGTACCGACCACAAGGTGACCCTGAACGGCAAGGAGTACACTCCCCAGCAGGTCAGCGCTATGATCCTGCAGAAGCTGAAGGCTGATGCGGAGGCTTATCTGGGCGAGCCTGTCACCGAGGCCGTCATCACCGTTCCTGCTTACTTCAACGACAGCCAGCGTCAGGCTACCAAGGACGCCGGCACCATCGCCGGCCTGAACGTCAAGCGTATCATCAACGAGCCTACTGCCGCTTCTCTGGCATACGGCATCGATAAGGAAGATGACCAGAAGATCATGGTCTACGACCTGGGCGGCGGCACCTTCGATGTCTCCATCATCGAGATGGGCGACGGCGTCACCGAAGTTCTGGCCACCAACGGCGACACCCATCTGGGCGGCGACGACTTCGACCAGCGCATCATCGACTGGATGGCTGACGCCTTCCAGACCGAGAACGGCATCGACCTGCGCAAGGATAAGATGGCCGCTCAGCGCCTGAAGGAAGCTGCCGAGAAGGCAAAGATCGAGCTGTCCAGCGCTATGAGCAGCCAGATCAACCTGCCCTTCATCACTGCTGACGCTACCGGCCCCAAGCATCTGGATATGACCCTGACCCGTGCAAAGTTCAACGAGCTGACCGCAGATCTGGTCGACCGCACCATGACCCCTGTCCGCAAGGCTCTGCAGGATGCCGGCCTGCGCGCATCTGACCTGAAGAAGGTCCTGATGGTCGGTGGTTCCACCCGTATCCCCGCTGTCTACGATGCAGTCAAGAAAGAGCTGAACTGCGAGCCCTTCAAGGGCATCAACCCCGATGAGTGCGTGGCTGTCGGTGCTGCTATCCAGGGCGGCGTCCTGCAGGGCGACGTCAAGGGTCTGCTGCTGCTGGATGTCACCCCGCTGAGCCTCGGCATTGAGACTCTGGGCGGCGTCTGCACCAAGATCATTGAGCGCAACACCACCATTCCTACCCACAAGAGCCAGGTCTTCTCCACTGCTGCGGATAACCAGCCCTCTGTTGAGATCAACGTCCTGCAGGGCGAGCGTGAGTTCGCCCGCGACAACAAGAGCCTCGGCGTCTTCCATCTGGACGGCATCGCTCCGGCTCCCCGTGGCGTGCCTCAGATCGAAGTCACCTTCGATATTGATGCAAACGGCATCGTGAAGGTCAGCGCGAAGGATCTGGGTACCGGCAAGGAGCAGAACATCACCATCACCGCTTCCACCAACATGTCCAAGGACGACATCGACAAGGCTGTGAAGGAAGCTGAGCAGTTCGCTGCCGACGATAAGAAGAAGCGCGAGGAAGTGGACATCCGCAACGGTGCCGACCAGATGGTCTTCCAGACTGAGAAGATGCTGAAGGAGAACGGCGACAAGATGCCCGCCGACGTCAAGAGCGAGGCTGAGGCAAAGCTGGCCGACCTGAAGACCGCTGTCCAGTCCGGCTCCATCGACGACATCAAGGCAAAGCAGGATGCTCTGAGCCACGTCTTCGAGAAGATGTATCAGGCTGCCGCTGCTGCCCAGCAGCAGGCCGCAGGCGCACAGCCCGGCCCCGATGCTGGCGCAAACAACCAGCAGAAGCCGGGCGATGACGGCGTTGTGGACGCAGACTTCAAGGAAGTCTGATTTGAGACACAGCAGTGCGTATCCGGCCAAACCGGCGGGTATGCGCGTAGAATAGCAAAAGCCGCTCCGGTTTTGCCGGGGCGGCTCTTGCTGGTTATAGAGAAAACCTCTCAGTCTCGCTGACGCCCGCCAGCTCCCCTGATAGGGGAGCCATTGGCAGGCCGGTCAGGCTTGTACAGATCTGCTTGAGACTGTCTGTACTGGAAGCGGCAGTGCGCTGCTATATAGGGGAGGTTGCTGCTTATACGAGAGGTGATTGGATTATGGCACAGGAGAAACGTGATTACTACGAAGTGCTGGGTGTATCCAAGACGGCCACCGACGCGGAGATCAAAAAGGCTTACCGCAAGCTGGCCATGAAGTACCACCCGGACTATAACCCCGGCGACAAGGAAGCCGAGGAAAAGTTCAAGGAGATCAACGAGGCAAACGAGGTGCTTTCGGACCCGAAGAAGCGCCAGCTCTACGACCAGTACGGCTTTGCCGGTGTTGACCCCAACTACGCTGCCCAGAACGGCGGCGGCCCCGGCGGCTTTGGCGGTTTCAGCGGTTTTGGCGGCGACGGTGTTGACCTTGGCGATATTTTCGGCGACATCTTTGGCGGCGGCTTCGGCGGTTTTGGCGGCTCGAGCCGTTCGGCGAACCCCAACGCCCCCCGCAAGGGCCAGGACATCCGGGTGCGCATCACCCTGACGTTTGACGAGGCGGTGCATGGCTGCAAGAAGAACATCACCATCACCCGTCAGCAGGAGTGTACCGAGTGCCACGGCAGCGGCTGCGCCGCCGGTTCCAGCCCGGAGACCTGCCCTGACTGCGGCGGCAGAGGCTTTGTCATTCGTCAGCAGCGTACGCCCTTCGGCGTCATGCAGACCCAGCAGCCCTGCTCTCGCTGCGGCGGCAAGGGCAAGCTCATCAAGAACCCCTGCAAGAGCTGCCACGGCAGCGGCACCATCGCGGTCAAGAAGACTCTGGAGGCCAATGTCCCTGCGGGCATCGACGACGATCAGGGCTTCCGCCTCTCGGGCATGGGCAATGCTGGCACCAACGGCGGCCCCGCAGGTGACGTCATCGTGGCGGTGACTGTCCGGCCCAGCGAGGTGTTCCAGCGCGACGAGAACAACATCTACGTCGTCTTCCCCATCACCTACAGTCAGGCTGTCCTGGGCGATACCATCACGGTGCCTTCCATCGACGGCAAGGTCGAGGTCAATGTGCCGGAAGGCACCCAGAGCGGCACCACCTTCCGCCTGCGCGGCAAGGGCGTCCAGTATGTGAATGGCAGAGGCCGCGGTGATATGTACGTCAAGTGCGAGGTCGAGATCCCCAAGAAGCTCAGCCGCACCCAGCGTGAGGCCCTGAAGAAGTTCGAGGGGACCCTGAAAGAGGATAACTACGAAAAGCGCAAGGGCTTCTTCAAAAAGCTGAAGGATATGTTCAATAACTAAATCAGCACATCCATAAACAGGCAGAGGCATCCGGTTTGGGTGCCTCTGCTTTTTGCTTGGGAAAAATGGCTTGACAATATGCTTTATATAACATATAATGAGGGTGGAGAACAAATAAAAATGCGGTGATACGATGAGCTATGAAGTTGAACAATGGGAAAGAATTTCAGAGAGACATTGAACGAGCAGATGAAAGACCCGGAATTCCGTGCAGAGTGGGAAGCGCAGGAGCCGGAACGGCAGATCATGCACACCATTCTGGAAGGACGGCAGAACTGCAATCTGACACAGGAGCAGCTGGCACAGGTTACGGGGATCAATCAGGCCAATATCAGTCGGTTGGAAAATGGAACCGCCAATCCCTCGCTGCGGACGCTCAAGCGTCTGGCAGAAGGGATGGGCATGGAGCTGAAGCTGGAATTCGTCCCCCGTGTCCAGCCGCAGCACTAAAATAAAAAGAGGGCGGCGGCCCTTCCCTTGCGGGAAGAGCCGCCGCCTTTGTTGTTCTTTGGAGTCTCCTGATTTATTAAAGCAGGATAAGAGCTGCGTTAATCACAAGGCCAATTCCGGTAGCGGAGGTACCCAGAACCCAACTGGCACACGCAAGGTCATAGAGGAAATTAGATACACTCTTCCCCATATCATTTGCGAAATAGTCCAGACCATCCTGAGTCCAAGTATTAGGGTTCTTCTTGCGGTAATCACGGATAGCGGTGACGCCTGCAAGCCATGCATAAGGAGGGAAGACCCATGCAGCGATAGCCTGAATAGCACTGGCACCACCGGTGGTATAGGTCATTTCCTCTTCGTTCATCACGCAGTAGGAAGCGGGCAGCATCATGATGTTTTCCATAATAGCACTCCTTTACGAACAATATCCCAAAACAGCGCGGTGTGCGCCGGTTTGACGAAAGATAGAAGCTCCCGAAAAGCCGCAGGGGAAACTTACAGGATGAGCAGCAGCGCGCTCAGGGGAGCGAGAGCCACCACCGTACCGGTGGAAACAACGTCACGCAGGAAGTTGGAAGGCGATTTGGACATATCGTCGCTGATGGCGTCCATTGCACGGCCCATAACGGTGAGAGGATTGCCCCTGCGGTTGCTGTCAACGCTCAGCCAGTCTCTGGCCTGCGAGATGCCCCAGACATAGCTGGATGCCAGAACGGCCACGCCCACGATGGTGACGACGCCGCCAACAGCGCTGCCGCCGGTGGTGTAGGTCATCTCATCGTCAGAAAGCACTGCGTAATCAGCAGGCAACTCCATATATTTCTTCATAAAGAATCACTCCTTCATATCGGCAGACGGCGCACCGCACCGCACTGCAAAGATCCCTCTTGCAGAGCTAACTTCTCTGACAGCATCATTCTACTACAATGCTGGATTTTGTGCAAGGGTTTTGGACAGAAACCACAAAAACCCGGGAAAATGCATGAAAAACACCTCGGAAGTTTGTGGAAAAATACTGCAATAATTCCCAGTATCAGCCCGCAACGCCGGCCCGGTAGAGGTAGGGGTCGCTCTTGAAGCTGTCGAAACTGTAGAGCACGAGGAGCTGGTCGTAATCGTTGTCCGCGATGAGCTTGTCCAGCCCGTAGTTGTAGTTGCGGAAATCCACCACGTCGATGTCGGCGTAGTTGGCCGTCAGGTAAGGCACGAAGCAGTTGGCGTAGCTGTCCTTGATGACAAGAATGCGCCCGGTGCCGTCGCCCTTGATGCGGCTCAGACCGTTGTTGCCGTGGAGGAACATGGCATACTTGTCGTAAACGTCCAGCTTGGCCGTGTCATACAGGCCGGTCGTCTCGCCGTCGGCGGGCTGGCCGGGGCCGCTGACCGAGTAGATGGTCAGTTCGTTCGGCAGGTCATAATAAGTGATGGTGTCGGGTTCTGCGTCCGGCGTCCGCGCCTTGGAGTAGTGGGTGCCGTAGAAGCCGTCTGCCGTCAGCACGGTGTGGGCCGCCGTGTCAAAGGGCGTAAGGCCCAGAGCGTCACAGAGCTGCTTGTAGGCATAATAAGCGCCGGTGCTTGTCCAGTGGTGGTCGGTGCGGTAGTAGATATATTCGTCTTTGTGGTCGGTGAGGGTCTGCCGCACGTCCACAAAGCGGCCTCCGGCGGCCTGTACGGCATCGGAAAGCGAGTCGAGATAACGGCCCTCGTCCAGCAGCGGAGCCCCCGCAGGGACGTTTTCCGGGTAGATAGCGGACGCCGCAGGCACCAGCATCACGTTGACCTTGCCCGGGTACCGCTGACAGAGCGCTTCCAGCGCGGCGGTGTTCTTGGGCAGGGTGCGCGTCTCGCTGGAAACGAGGCCGTAGGTGCGGGGGAACATCATCTGCTGTTTGCCCAGCAGGATGCCGCCGCTCTGCTTCTTCTGCATCACCTTCGTTTCCACGGTGCTCTGCAGGGCGACCCAGTTGTCACGGCCCACCACCTGGTCTTTGACGTATTTCGTGTAGGCCGTGAAGAACTTGTTCAGCCCATCAGCCGAGACGCTGGACAGGCTGGGCCGCTGGGAGAGGGTGGTGTTTTCCAGTTCACTGTAGGCCCGGTCCGGCGTGACAAGGTCCAGCAGGAACAGCCCGGCAAAAAACAGGGTGAATGCGATAAGGACCGGATAGCGGAAAATCGAAGCGGAGCGCTTTGAATGTTTGTCCATCGTTCACGCCTCCTCTTAAAAGTTGAAATACAGGAACGGGCTGTTGGTGCTGCCCACGACATAAGCCATCGAGACCGTCAGCAGCACCAGAATGGTCAGCGCCTTGGTGATGGCATTGCGGGAAAGCAGCTTCCACAGCTTTTCGATGAGCGGGGTGCAGCAGACGACGGAGACCGCCAGCAGTACGCCGTAGTTGCGCAGGAAGTAAAGGGGCATCACGCCGCCGGAAGGGATGAAAAGCTTGCGGAACAGCAGGCCGAACTCCACGCCTGCGTCGTTGCCCACGAACATGGCCCAGCCTATGACCACGAGGAAGAGGGTGTAGATATGGGGCCAGACCCTGCCCTTTTTGAGGTAGGGCAGGAGGAAGAGCTTTTCCAGAGCCAGCAGCACGAAATAGTACAGGCCCCAGCAGATGAAGTTCCAGTTCGCGCCGTGCCAGATGCCGGTGAGCAGCTCGACGACGAACAGGTTGAAGATCTGTCGCTTGAGGCCCTTGCGGTTGCCGCCGAGGGGGATATACACATACTCCCGGAACCAGCCGGACAGCGTCATGTGCCAGCGCCGCCAGAACTCGGTGATGGACGCGGAGATATAGGGGTAGTTGAAGTTCTGGGGGAAGTCGAAGCCCAGCATCTTACCCATGCCGATGCCCATCAGGGAGTAGCCGGAAAAGTCGAAATAGAGCTGGAGCGAGTAGGCGATGACGCCCAGCCAGACCAGCGGGGTGGAAGCGTTGGCGAGGCCCACGAAGGAGACGGAGGGGCTGTCCGCCACGCCGATGATGTCCGTCCAGAGCGCACCGATGGCGTCGGCCAGCAGGACTTTCTTTGCCAGGCCGAAAGTGAACAGGGTCATGCCGTCCTCGATCTGCCTGAGCTCATAGCGGCCTTTGTAGACGTGGAGACGGTCGGAGACATCCCGGTACTTGACGATGGGGCCGGCGATGAGCTGGGGGAACATGACGACATAAGCACCGAAATCAATGATGTTATGCTCCGTTTCCACATCCCGGCGGTAGACGTCGATGGTGTAGGAAAGTGTCTGGAAGGTGTAGAAGCTGATGCCCAGCGGCAGTACGCTGATGCCCTGAATGGGTGCAAAACCGGTGCCGAAGATGGCATTGATGCTGCTGAGCACGAAATTTGCATACTTGAAGTAGAAGAGCATCCCGAGACTGCCCGCCAGCGCGATGAGCAGCAGGATGAGACGGACGGTCTTGTTCTGCTCGAAGCGCTCAAGCCCCAGGCCGCAGAGGTAGTTGATGAGGATGAGCGCCAGCATGACCGGGAAAAAACGCACCTCGCCCCAGCAGTAGAACACGAGGCTGCACAGGAACAGAACGGTATTTTTGAGTTTCGGGGGCGCGAGATAGTACAGCGCCAGTGTGATGGGCAGAAAGCGCAGCAGAAAGATGATGGTGCTGAAGACCACGGCGTCAGCCTCCTTTTATCGCAAGACTAGAAATTAGCACAACGGAAGCAGCATATCTGCGATATGCAAACCAACGTTGTTGCTGTTGCATTAAAAAGTTGGTTTGCTATAACATTGTGATAAAGCCGAAAAAGGCCGATGCCGCCACGGCACCGGCCCGAGAGAGTCTGCTTATTTGCCCAGAACGTCCTTCACGGCGCTGGTCAGATCAGAAGAGCAGTCGTTTGAGGCAATGACCATCACCACGAGGTCGTCACCGCCGTCGATGATGGCGTTCTCCACGTTGGACTGTGCCTGTGCAAACTCAGCATAGTTGCCGTAGAAAGCCACCTGGTCCTGCTGGTAGGTCTTGAGGGTGTCCATGACGTCCTGTGCCTTGCCAGCGGCGGGCTGGATGGCCAGCACCAGACCGGCGTCGCCGTTGTCGTTGCTCTTGATGCCCTTGTAGCTGGTCACATCGTCGGCTTTCAGGCCAAAGTCGTACTCGATGTTCATGGCCGTTATCTCAAACTGGTTGGAGATGGGGTCAGCCTTGAGCAGGGCGTCCACGGCAGAAGCCACGGCGTCGGAAGCGCCGTTCTCCTCGGCGGAGACGGAAGCAGCAGGCTCAGAGGCGCTCTGGCTGGCAGCCCCGGAGGAGGCTGCGGAGGAGGCCGAAGAGGATGCAGAGGAAGCAGAGCCGCCGCAGCCTGCCAGCAGGACACAGCCCGCAGCCAGCGCAGCAGCAGAAAGGACGAGTTTCAGACGAATATTCATAAAAGATTTCCCTCTTTTGTTGTTAAAATTCTGAGGTCCGGCCGCCCCGAAAACTGTCGGCCCAAAACCCCAAGATAGTCTACCATATCGACGGCAGAATTGCAAACGAAGCGTGAAATTTTAACCTTTTCTTCACCAGTGGATTCAGCCCTCGGCGGCGATGCTCTGCAGAGTCTCGATATACTCCTCAAAGCACAGGCCGCTGGCGTTGATCTTAGCGGCGTTCTCCACGCCCACGTACCGCCAGTGCCAGGGCTCGTAGATGATCTCCGTCTTGTCCTCGGCGTCCTTCGGGTAGCGGAGGATGAAGCCGTAGTCGCCCGCGTGCTCACAGAGCCAGCGGAAGGCGGCGGTCTTCTCGAAGCCCTCGTCCAGACCGGTGTGTTCCGGGCTGTTCAGGTCGGCGGCGAGGCCGCAGTTGTGCTCGGAGTATCCCGGAGGGTTGACAACGGCAGCGGCCTTTTCCTTGGCAGTGGCGTTGTCGTAGCCCTTGTCGAGGTAGTATTTGGTCTTCCGCTCGTAGAGGCTGGTCTGGTACTTGACGCTGCGGTAGCCGCTCTGCATCCAGACGGTCACGCCGTCGGCGGCAGCGGCTTTCTGCATGGAGAGGAAGGCGTCGCAGGCCACGGTCTGCAGCGTCTTGTTGACGGCGGTGGCAGAGCCGCACTCCTTGGTATCAAAAGTATAGTCGTCCGGCATCTTGCTGGTGTGGTTCACCAGCACCATCAGCGGGTCGGCCAGCATGGCGCGGGCCTCGTCGGCGGTGAGGCCAAGGGCGTTGACGGGGGCAGCGGTGTTCTCGGCAGAGCTCACAGCGGAATCGGCGATGCTCTGGGCCGGCATGGAGCTGGCGGACGCCGCCGAAGCGCTGGGGACGACGGCATGACGGGTGAGCAGGAAGGAGACGCCGCCTACGGCGACGCAGAGCATCACGGTAAGGCCGGCCACCCGGCGGATGGCACGGTTACGTCTGCGGCGGCGCACCTCGGCGCGGGTGAGGCGCCGGCGGTGAGGATGAGGAGCAGAGGGATTCATAATGGACCTTCTTTCTTGTTGAGGGTGTGTATATTTTTGCACACGGGCGGACATCCTATTCCCGGGAGGCGAACAGGATGAAAATGTCGGCTGAGGAATACGGGCGCAGGGTGCGCCGGGTCGGCCCGCCCTCGCCGCTGGGCGGGGACTGCCTCTGGGCGTTTGGCGTGGGCGGCGGCATCTGCCTGCTGGGCGAGGTGCTGCGCGGGTGGTATCTGACCATGGGGCTCGACAAAGAGCTGGCCGGAACGCTCACCAGCTGCACGCTGGTGGCGCTGTCGGCATTGCTGACGACGCTGGGCCTTTACCAGAAGCTGGCCGCGAAAGCGGGCGCAGGCACCCTCGTACCCATCACGGGCTTTGCCAATGCGGTGGTCAGTGCGGCCATCGAGTTCAAGACCGAGGGCCGTGTGCTGGGGACCGGCGCGAAGATGTTCATCATCGCCGGGCCGGTCATCGTATACGGTACGCTGGCGGCGGTTCTCTACGGCAGCGTCTACTGGCTGCTGCAGTAAAAAAGTCCTCCTGCCAAGGATACGCATAAGGAAGTGCGGAAATTGCACTTTCACACTAAAATTCAGTATACCACAAAAAACAGATAAAATCAGCCCCATAAAGGAGGAAACTGTGATGGCTGCACGACGCGGAGACACTCTCTTGTTCCCGACGCCGCCCGTCGTGGCGGCTCATGCGGCCATCGGCGGCAAAAAGGAGGGCGAAGGCCCCCTTGCCGCCTGTTTCGACGAGCTGAGCGCCGACAACTTTTTCGGCCAGTCCAACTGGGAGGCCGCCGAGAAAGAAATGGCCCTGCGGGCGGCGCGGCTCTGCCTCAAAAAGGCGAAGACGACGCCGGATAACGTCAGCCTCGCGCTGGCGGGCGACTTGCAGGCCCAGTGTACCGCGTCCAGCTACGCCCTGCGGGAACTGGGCATCCCCTTTGTCGGCCTCTTCGGGGCCTGCAGCACGATGGCCGAAGCGCTGGGCCTCGGCGCGGCGCTGTGCAGTGCAGGCATGGCCGACGGCCTGCTGGCGATGACGTCCAGCCATTTCTGTGCGGCAGAACGTCAGTTCCGCACGCCGCTGAGCTACGGCGCTGTCCGCACGCCCACCGCCCAGTGGACGGCTACGGCGGCGGGTGCCTGCCTGCTGCGGCCCGCCGGTGAGGGTGTGCAGCTCTGCGCCGCCACCTTCGGGCGGGTGCAGGACTATAAAATAAAAGACATCAACAACATGGGTGCGGCTATGGCCCCCGCTGCCGCCGCGACCCTTTTGCGCTATCTGAAGGACACCGGCAGCGCCCCGGCGGACTTCGACCGCATCTACACCGGCGACCTCGGCCATGTGGGCAGCCAGCTCCTGCGCGACCTGCTGGCGGCAGAAGGACTTCTGCTCAAGAACCATGTGGACTGCGGCTGCATCCTCTACGATGCCGCCGAGCAGACCGTGAAGAGCGGCGGCTCCGGCCCGGGCTGCTGCGCCTCCGTCCTCTGCGGGCATATCCTGCCCCGCCTCGAGAAGGGAACGCAGAAGCGGGTGCTCTTTATCGCCACCGGCGCGCTGATGAGCCAGATGACCTTTTTGCAGAAGGAGAGCATCCCGGCCATCGCCCATCTCGTGGAGCTGCGCAGCCCGCAGCAGAAGGAGGAAAACGGATGAATTACTTCTGGGCCTTCGTGGTGGGCGGCGGCATCTGCGTTATCGGCCAGCTGCTCATCGACCTCACCGGTTTGACCCCGGCCCGCATCCTGACGGGCTATGTGGTGGCGGGCGTCATTCTCTCGGCGGTGGGATGGTATGCGCCGCTGGCGGAGTTCGCAGGCTGCGGCGCTACCGTGCCGCTGCTGGGCTTCGGCCATCTGCTGGCGAAAGGCGTGCGGACGGCCATCGAAGAGGAAGGGGCCATCGGCATCCTCACCGGCGGGCTGACTGCCGCCGCGGCAGGGATCACCACCAGCCTTGTGTGCGGAGTCGTCTGCTCGTGGGTGGGGGAGAGCCATGACCAGAATTAGAAAAACATCCCGGCTCAAACCGGGATGTTTTTGTGTGCAAGGCGGGCCGTTTCGCCTCATTTTTCGCCCGGAGTGCGTTATATTGGGGCCAGAAGGAGGCGAAAAGCCATGCGACAGGAAACACAATGGACGACGATCTTCTGGGAGGGCTGGACGGCGCTGGCGCTCTGTGCAGCGGCGGTGTTCTGGCCCGGCAGTGCGGCGCTGGGTTATCCGGCTGTGCTCTGGCCGGGGCTGGCCCTTGCGGCGGCGGTCCCCGTCCTCTGGGCCGGGGGGTGGCTCTGGGCGGGGAAGGCCCCGCCGCTGCCGGAGGAGGGGCTGATGGCGGAACCGGGGGGGATACATATTGTTACTGAGGAGGCTCTTCTGTGATGATGGGAGAGTGTTTTCTCGCGCCGGTGGCGCGGGGTTAGAGCGCTTTTACGCTGGGCTAAGTTCTCTTTTGCGTGCCAAAAGAGAACCAGAAAAGCACCCGCTACTTCCGAGGCGCGGGAGGCACGGGAAAGGGGCTGCTCGCCCCTTTCAGACCCCGAAGGAGTTGTCGAAACGGAAAAAAGCTAGTCGCTGCGCTTAACGCTTTTTTCTCGTTTCTCCGATTTGCTGCTCCGCAGCTGGTGTTACCTCTCTGCTGACGGTAAAGTTCTGCGAAAGCCTGAAATCTTCGGCGAAGCCGTAAAACGGCGGAGAGCTAAAATGCGGTTAAGAGATCTTCGTGCGAATGCACGAATCTCCAGCATTTTTGCTTGGAGCCCACTTCTTTGGAATCGTTAAGGGCGAGCAGCCCTTAACTCGTTGCGGGGAGAGTGGAGTCCAGAGGTAGGGAGGGGGGATTCGAAACACCCCTCCCTACCTCTGGCCCGCGCGGAGCGCAAGCCACTTGACCAAAAGAAAAAACCAGCCCCGCGCCAAAAGCGCGCAAGCTCACTTTACCGTCCCGAAAAATATAAAACAAAAACCCCCGCACCGGGGTCCCGGTACAGGGGTTTTGTTCGTCAATCAAACTGCGATCAAGCGTTCTTGTTAGCACGCTTTGCCATACGGCTGATCTTGCGGCTAGCGGTGTTCTTTTTGATGACACCCTTAGCGCGAGCCTTGTCGATCGCGGAAACAGCAGCCAGGACGGTTGCGTCCTTGTCAGCGGCATTCGCATCGATGGCAGCGTCTGCCTTCTTGACGACTGTTTTCAGGTTGGTCTTAATGGCCTTGTTGTGAGCCTGCTCTGCAACAGCCTGCACGACACGGTCCTTCTGAGATTTGATGTTAGGCATTCGTTCCACCTCCTTGGCTACCTATAACAGCGCACCTTATGATACCATATTTACCGTTCCAGCGCAAGCATTTTTTCGATTTTTGTTTCAAAAAGTTTTGATTTTCCCATACTTTTTGTGCCGCGAGGCCCCAAAACCGGCTTTTTGGCGGCAAACAGAGCAGAAAAGAGGGAAAATCATGCGCTTGACAGATATGGCGGACGAGCTCTACACGGCCGCGGCTGACCTGCCCGGCGGAGTCCGCGCGGCCACGGCAAAGCGGGGCGGTGTGACGGTGACGCGAGTGGAGATCGCCCGGGAGGGCCTCGAAAAGCCCCGGGGGCGGTACGTCACGCTGGAAGTCCCCAGCGTCAGTGTGCTGGACGAGCGGGACGCCGAGGTCATCGAGCAGGCATCGGACGAGCTGCGGGCGCTTCTGCCGCCGGAGGGGCCGGTGCTGGTGCTGGGCGTGGGCAACCGCCGGGTCACCGCCGACGCCCTCGGCCCCCGCACCGTTCAGAAAATTTTTGTTACGATGGGCGCAGGCCGTCCGCCGGTGAAGGGCATCCGCCCGGTGGCGGCGGTGGCCCCGGGCGTCTCGGCGTCCACCGGTCTGAGCCTGCAGCAGCTGGCCGGTGCGCTGGTGCGGGAAGTGCGGCCCACGGCCCTCATCTGCGTGGACAGTCTCTGCTCGTCGGAACCCCAGCGTCTGGGCCGGACGCTGCAGTTCTCCGACACCGGCCTCTGCCCGGCCCAGCCCGGCAGCAGCAAGCATCTGGACGCAGCCCGTCTGGGCCTGCCGGTGATCGCGGCGGGCATCCCGACCCTGATGATGGCGCAGGAGGGCAAAGACCTCGTGGTGACGCCCCGGGAACTGGACAGCGTCATCGCCCACGGGGCCGCCCTGCTGGGCGCGGCCATTAACCGCGCCTTGCAGCCGAGGCTCAGCATCGCCCAGCTCTGCTGGCTGGTGGGATAAAACCAGGCCGTCCATCATATTGTATGGATAAAACAAAAGGGGAGGGGGCAGTCTATGCGCTATGGCGAGGCCGGGCAGAGCCATCTGCTGCCCTTTCTGGGCGCAGCGGCCCTTTTTGCGGCTCTGACCATCACGGCCCACAGCGTTGTGCTGGGGCTGGCGGCGGTCATCGCCGGGCCTGTCCCGGCGGCGCAGACGGCGCTCTCCCTGAGCCGAAAGGCCGTCTCCGGTGCAGCACAGGAGGAGGCCGCATCCATGGCCGAAGCCGCCCCTGAAAGCACCGGGACTGCCGCCTCTCAGCCCGAAGCCGCCGCCCCGACAGGCGGCATCGAAAGCTATCTTGTGGAGCTTCTGGGGGACGACGCCCGGCCCGAAGGCGCGGGCGCAGTGATTGAAAAAAATTACCCGCAAGGCAGCGGTGAAAAGTACGTTGCCTGCGGCGCGGGCAGCATCAAGAACAACACCCGACAGACTGCGGCGGACATCGCGGCAGAAATACAGAACCCACTGCCCTTTGGCGTCGAAAAGGACAGCCCTGACCCGCAGATCCTCATCATGCACACCCACGCCACTGAGGACTACCGCCTCTCGGCGGGGCTGTGGTATTCGCCCGGCGACGGCGCCCGTACCACCGACACGAACCTGAATATGTGTGCCGTGGGCCGGGTGATGGCCGACACCCTCAACGCCGCCGGGCTAAACACTCTCCACGACGAGACCCTGAACGACTACCCCAGCTACACCGGCAGCTACGAGAACAGCCGGGCCGTCGTCCAGCGGTACTTGGCCCAGTACCCCAGCATCAAGGTGGTGCTGGACGTCCACCGGGACGCCATCGAGACAGAGGGCGGTTCCCGGATGGCCCCGGTCTGCACCGTGGACGGGCGGCAGGCCGCGCAGGTCATGATCATCTGCGGGTGCGACAACGGCGGCAGCGTCCGGCTGCCCAGCTGGCGGCAGAACCTCCGTTTCGCCGCCGCATGGGAGCGGAGCATGGAGGGGATGTACCCCGGTTTCACCCGGCCTGTGCTGTTCAGCTACCGCTTTTATAATCAGGACCTCACCACCGGCAGTCTGCTCATCGAGATAGGAGGCCACGGCAATAACCTCAACGAGGCCCTCTACGCCGGGCAGCTGGCGGCCAACGGCCTTGTTCAGGCCCTGCTTGGCCCGGATACTTGACGAAACGGCGGCAAAGTGCTATATTTTACTGGTAAATGCAGTGATTGGGAAAAGTAGCGCATCACAACGCCACAGAGAGCGCGGCAGAGCTGGAAGCCGTGCGCGGACGGTGCGTGAACGAACACCCGGGAGCAGCAAACTGAACAGGGCGCAGTGAGAAAAATGCGCCGCCAGTAGGTGCGCCGCAGGCTCAGCGTTAACGGAGCAGCGCTTTTACTTGAGCGCGTGAGCGACCGGACACTTCCGGTAATTCAGGTGGCACCGCGGACATTACAAGACAGCTTGTTCGCCCTGAACTTTCAGGGAGAAAAGCTGTCTTTTTCTTTTGTAAAATCGATAAGGAGAAAAACTATGGAACGCACTGAGATCGTTTCGCTGTACAAGAACACCCCCGCCGATGGTACGGTCGTCACCGTATGCGGCTGGGCAAAGAACATCCGCGACTCCAAGAACATCGGCTTCATCGCCCTGTCCGACGGCGGCTGCTTCAAGACCCTGCAGGTCGTGCTGGAAGCCGGCAAGCTGGCAAACTACGATGAGGTCGTCCACACCGGCCTGTACAGCAGCCTGCGCGTCGTGGGCCGCATCGTGCTGACTCCGCAGGCAAAGCAGCCCTTTGAGCTGAATGCTGACAGCGTGGAAATTCTGGGCGACTGCCCCGCCGACGAGTATCCGCTGCAGAAAAAGAAGATGAGCATGGAGTATCTGCGCACCATGCCCACCCTGCGCCCCCGCACCAACACCTTCAACGCCGCTTTCCGCGTCCGCAGCGTGGCCGCTTACGCCATCCACAAGTTCTTCCAGGAGAACGGCTTCGTCTACGCCCACTCTCCGCTGCTGACCGCTTCCGACTGTGAGGGTGCCGGCGAGATGTTCCGCGTCACCACCCTCGACCTCGACAACGTCCCCAAGAACGAGGACGGCACCGTCGATTACACCAAGGACTTCTTCGAGAAGCCCGTCAACCTGACCGTTTCCGGCCAGCTGGAAGCCGAGGCCATGGCAATGGCGTTCGGCAAGGTGTACACCTTTGGTCCCACCTTCCGCGCCGAGAAGAGCTTTACCACCCGCCACGCCGCCGAGTTCTGGATGATCGAGCCGGAGATGGCGTTCTGTGATTTGAACGGCTACATGGACACCGCCGAGGCCATGACCAAGTACGTCATCCGCTACGTTCTGGACAACTGCCCCGATGAGATGGCTTTCTTCAACCAGTTCATCGACAAGGGCCTCATCGAGCGCCTTGAGCTGGTGGCAAACAGCGAGTTTGGCCGCATCAGCTACACTGACGCCATCGAGATCCTGAAGAAGAACAACAAGAAGTTCCAGTTCCCCGTGGAGTGGGGCGTGGACATCCAGACCGAGCACGAGCGCTACCTGACCGAGGTGGTGTTCAAGAAGCCCGTCTTCGTCACCGACTACCCGAAGGAGATCAAGAGCTTCTACATGAAGCAGAACGCCGACGGCAAGACCGTGGCCGCAGCCGATATGCTGGTCCCCGGCATCGGCGAGCTCATCGGCGGTAGCCAGCGTGAGGAGGACTACGACAAGCTCGTGACCCGTATGGACGAGCTGGGTCTGGACAAGTCCAGCTACGACTGGTACCTGAACCTCCGCAAGTTCGGCGGCGTGGAGCACGCAGGCTATGGTCTGGGCTTCGAGCGCATGATCATGTACCTCACGGGCATCCAGAACATCCGTGACGTGCTGCCCTTCCCCCGCACGGCTTACGGCTTCTAATCAGTGAGTCAACCTCTCCGTCATTGCTTCGCAATGCCACCTCTCCTGACGAGGAGAGGCTTTGGCAGAACGGGAAACTTTTCCTTTTCGCCAGAGGCTCCCCTCGGTAGGGGAGCTGGCAAAGCCGCAGGCTTTGACTGAGAGGTTTTCTTTTATTTTCAACAAGGAGAGCAAAACAAGTGGAAAACATCGCCCCGGCATTGCTGGAATGGTTCTACAAGAACCAGCGCATCCTGCCTTTCCGCACCGACCCCAGCCCCTACCACGTCTGGCTCAGCGAGATCATGCTGCAGCAGACCCGCGTCTCGGCGGCGCTGCCCTATTATGAGCGTTTCCTCGCCGCCCTGCCGGATATTCCCGCGCTGGCGGCGTGCGAAGAAGAAAAGCTCCACAAGCTCTGGGAGGGGCTGGGCTACTACAGCCGGGTGCGCAACCTGCAAAAGGCGGCCCGCATCGTCTGTGAGCAGTACGGCGGGCAGCTGCCAGCCGACTACGACGCCCTCCGCGCTCTGCCCGGTATCGGGGACTACACAGCGGGAGCCATCGCGTCCATCAGCTTCGGGCTGGCTGTCCCGGCGGTGGACGGAAATGTGCTGCGGGTGTTTTCCAGACTGTATAATGACCCCGGCGTTATTACAGAACCGGCGGTAAAACGAGCTTTTACGGCCCGGGTCATGGAGCATCAGCCCCCCGAGAAGGCGGGCGACTACAACCAGGCTCTGATGGAGCTGGGCGCACTGGTCTGTGTGCCGAACGGCGCACCGCTCTGTGAGCAGTGTCCGCTGGCCTCTCTGTGCGAAGCCCGCAGGGCCGGTACGGCGCTGGAACTGCCCCATAAGGCTGCGCCCAAAGCACGGCGCATCGAGCCGGTGACGGTAGTGCTGGCCGAAGATGCCGAAGAGCGCTTCCTGTTGCAGCAGCGGCCCCCAAAAGGTCTGCTGGCTGGTCTGTGGCAGCCGCTTCTGTGGGAGGGCGAAGCCCTCAGCGCCGAAGAAGTCTGCGCCCGGCTGGAAGCGCTGGGCCTTGCCTGTGAGGGCATCGAACCTCTGCCGGCGGCAAAACATATTTTCAGCCACATCGAGTGGCGGATGAGCGGCTATTCTGTCTGCGTCGGCAGTGCGGAAGCCCCGGCGGGCTGTGTCTGGGCCAGCCGCGAACAGCTGCAGAACGAATACACCCTGCCCGGCGCATTCAAGGCGTATAAGAAAAAGCTGGGACTCTGAAAAAAGCAAAATTTTGCCTTTTTGGTTGTAATTTTCGTGAAGTCCGGGTATAATAGTTTCAGAATAGACCGAGCCTGTGCCGCGGAACGACCGCTGAAAATAGCTGGACCGCTGGTTCGACCAAAAAGGAGTGTGCTGAACCTATGAAGAAATCCTGTCTGATCGCTGTTATCGCAACGCTGGCTGCTGTGGCTGGTGCGCTGGCTGCTGTGGCTGTTTATCTGCGCCGCCGTGAGAAGGAGCTGGACGAGTACGAGCGTCTGCTGTTCGGCGAGGATACCGCCGCCCCCGCTGAGGAAGAGCCTGCTGAGGCCGAAGACGAGGCTGCAGAAGAGGCTGCTCCCGCTGAGGATACTGCCGAATAACGCGGGCCGAAACAGAACAAAATGACGAAGGGCGCACCGGCAGTCTGTAACAGGGCTGTGCCGGTGCGCCTTTTTATACCTGCAAATATAGGAAATCGGGCTTGCCCTCTCCGTCACGCCTGCGGCGTGCCACCTCTCCCAAAGGGAGAGGCTATGGCCTGACGGTCACGTTTTTGGCTCTCCCTTTGAGGAAAGACTTCCCCCGGCCGGGGGAAGATGTCGCGCAAGCGACAAAAAGGGGAATCTGTCACCGAAGGTGACTGAGAGGGCGAGGCCGCTACAAGAGGAGAGTACATATGAAGCGGCTTTTGTTATGGCTCATCAGCGTTGCGCTGGGCGTCGTGGTGATGCTTGCGGCGGTGCTGGGCGTGAGCTATTCGTTCACTTCGGAGGGCGCGAAGCCCGCGTCTGAGGTGCAGTTCGCCGGGCAGGAGCTGGAGCCCAACGGCTGGTGCTGGCAGGTGCCGCTGCTGGGCGGGCAGGTGGATAAAGTCTTCGCCAGCCCCCGCACCCTCACGGTGCAGAAGCTTGGCGTCCTCTACGACGCCCACCCGGCCTTCGCCCTGCCCGAGTGGTACAGCTACGGCCCGCTGACCATCACCGACAGCGCGGGCAATGTGGTCTTCGAGGGGACTGCGGCCACCTACGACGATTTTTTGTTCCCGGCCAACGGCGACTATAAGGCCGAGCTGACCGTCTGGCGTCTGCCGGAAAATATGCTGGCCACCCAGTTCGAGGGCGGCAGCACCGGCGAGCTGCGGCAGGACGTCCGGCTCGAAAAGCCCGCGAAGCCCATCGGTTGGTATTATTACTCTTTCCGCTTTACGCTGCAGGCCAGCGCCGAGGTGGAGCTTTCCGCCGAACGGATGGAGCAGGGCGGCACGGTGGCTGCGGCGTTCACCGGCATGGTGGGCGAGACAGCCCCCACGGTGGAAACAGACCTCGGCAATGTGCAGGCCGTCCGTCTGGGCAGCGGGTGGCGCGCCTATATCCCGGCGGCTTACAATGCCGCTGCCGGTGCGCACGAAGTGACCTTTACCGTGGGCGGCGAGACGGTGGTGAAAAACATCACCGTCATCCCGAAGGACTTCGGTACGGTTGAGATCGAAGCCGAACCGGAAGCCTCCGAAGCTGCCAACACCGAGTTCCGCAACGCCGTCTGGCCCCTCTATGAGCAGCCCGCCCGAGAAAAGCTGTGGAGCGGCGGCTTCGCCTGCCCGGCGGAGAATTACATGACTCTGGTGGACTTCGGCCAGACCAAAGTTACCGGCGGCAAGCAGGGCAGCAAATCGAACTCCACGAAACTCTACACCATCCCGGGCGACCCCTGCCGCGCCCCCGCAAACGGCGTCGTGGTGCTGGCCCGGAACCTCGCCCTCACCGGCAACACCGTCGTCATCGACCACGGCTGCGGGATGCGCAGCTACCTCTACGGGCTGGATGCTCTCTCGGTGAGCGCGGGCCAGAGCGTGGAGCGCGGGCAGGCCGTGGGCGCATTGGGCGAAGACCTGACCATGGACTTCAAGCTCGGCAGCAAGAGCGTGAATCCGTGGCTGCTCTTCCAGACCAGCGGCGGGCTGTTCTGGAAGGAGAATGGGTGAGGTCGGCAAATCGGAATTTGAAAGGAGCGTTTTCAATGGCAAGCAAGAAAGTCGAAATGTATGCTAAAAAACGATATGAATTAGATGAAATCAAAAATAAAATCAAAGAAGAATTTGATAAACGTAAGTTCTCCGATGTGGAATTCAAAGACGAAATTATACGTGAATTGGGAGACACCAAAACACTACTATTAATTTTTGAAAACTGGTTTTTACGAACAGGAAGTTATGCCAGTTTAGTAATTATGTTATCCGAGTATCAGGGGTATCAGAGTGCAGATATTATTGCCACTGGTGGTAAAGAAGCTTTCTTTTCTTTTGGTGCAGAAGGTGACTTTGCAAAGTTTGGAGAAGATGCTTTGAAGAATTTAGGCTTTCAAGGAAAAGTTAGATAAATTCCAGTTTATCACAAAGAATCCAGATATGAAACGAGCAGAGCCTCTACCTTTCGGTGGAGGCTCTGCTCGTTTCATATCTGCGGTTTTGCTCAGGAAATGGCGTCCACGTCCCACTTCATCTGGACGGCGTCGGCGCCTTCCAGTGCGATGTGGAGCGCACCGGCGTTGTCGATGGCCTGCTCCGGCGTCCGTGCGCCGCACAGAACGTGCAGGCCGGGGATCATCCGGGCCGTCAGGGCGATGACCAGCTGCGCCTTGGTGCAGTGGTACTTCTCGCAGAGGTCAGACCAGCTGTCCAGCAGCCGGATGGCCTGCATCCGGCGGGCGGGCTGGAAGCAGGGGTTCGTGTTCCGGGTGCTGCCCTCGGGGTAGGTGGTGTCCATGGTCACCTTGCCGGTGAGCAGGCCCTGCTCCAAGGGAGAATAAGCCTGAATGGACACGCCCAGCTCCTTGCAGGTGGGCAGCAGCTGCTTCTCGATGCGGCGGGTCAGCAGGCTGTATTTTTCCTGAATGACGTCCAGCTGGCCGTATTTGCAGTAGCCGCGGATGAACTCAGCGGTGGTGTTGGACGCGCCGATGGCACGAATTTTGCCCTGCTCCTTGAGCTTCATCATGGCTTCGACGGTCTCTTCCAGCGGGAAGATGGAAAGGTCGGGCGTCTGCCAGTGGGTGTAGAGCACGTCCAGATGGTCGGTGCCGAGACGGCGCAGGCTGTCTTCCACATCCTCGATGATGCTCTTGGCCGACAGGTCGCGGTAGGTCTGCACGCCGTCCACCACCTTGTGGAGAACGGGGCTTTCGTGCCGCCACTCGAGGCCGCACTTGGTGGAGAGGATGACCTTGTCCCGGTCGATGTGGCGCAAAGCTTCGCCCACCACCTCTTCGCTGTGGTAAAGGCCGTAGATGGGGGCGGTGTCTATCCAGGTGATGCCCTGCTCCACGGCAGTCTCGATGGCTTTTACCGACAGGGCGTCGTCGTTGTCGCCCCACCAGCTGCCGCCGCCGATGGCCCAGGTGCCAAGACCCAGAAATGGTGCGGAGAGGCCGCTTTTGCCAATGTTACGTTTTTCCATAGATCGTTACCTTCTTTTCCGGCAGCGCCCCGCGAAGGGGGGTGTTGTCGCTGACTGGTACATATTGTTGTATTTTAGATTTATTCCAAAAAGAGCTGCCATGCAGGTCTTCTGCACAGCAGCTCTTGGGAACCTGTAACTTAAATATTGCCAAATTCGCTCAGCTTTAACGTCTCATTGTGCGTTTCAGCCCAGCGGATAGCCCAATCGGAGGTAAACAGGAGCAGGCGGTTGCCCTTCATGTCCTCGACGGCCTTGGTGTCGCTGGTGAGGTCGAGGTCACGCAGGACGTAAGTGTCGGGGTCGTTCTGGATCCAGCGCAGCTGCTCGAAGGGGAGCTGCTGCATCCGGATCTCGACGTTGTACTCGGTGTTCAGACGGTACTCCAGCACTTCCAGCTGCAGCACGCCGACGACGCCGACCACGACTTCTTCCATACCGCCGCCCACTTCGCGGAAGATCTGGATAGCGCCCTCCTGAGCGATCTGCTCCATGCCTTTCACGAACTGCTTGCGCTTCATGGTGTCCTTCTGCTCGATGCGGGCAAAGTGTTCGGGGGAGAAGGTGGGGATGCCGGCGAACTCGATCTTCTTCTTGCCGGTACACAGGGTGTCGCCGATGGAGAAGATGCCCGGGTCGAACAGGCCGATGATGTCGCCTGCGTAGGCTTCATCGACGATGGCGCGGTCCTGCGCCATCAGCTGGGTGCCGGTGGCCAGCTTGATGTTCTTGCCCTCCTGCACGTGGTAGGCTTCCATGCCGCGCTCGAACTTGCCTGAGCAGATGCGCATGAAGGCGATACGGTCGCGGTGGGCCTTGTTCATGTTGGCCTGAATTTTGAAGATGAAGGCAGAGAACTCATCGCGGCAGGGGTCAACGGTCTCGCCGGTCAGGCTGTCCACGCGGGCCAGCGGGGTGGGGGTGAGGCGGAGGAAGTTCTCAAGGAAGGGCTCGACGCCGAAGTTGGTCAGCGCAGAGCCGAAGAACACGGGGCTCAGCTCGCCGCGCAGCACGCGGTCGAGGTCAAATTCCTCGGCAGCACCGTCCAGAAGCTCAATTTCGTCCACCAGCTGCTGGTGCAGGTAGGGGGTCAGCAGTTCGTCCAGTGCGGCATCGCCCAGCTCAGCCTCGGTCTCCTCGACCTTCTTGACGCCGTTGGCGCGGCCGTCGCTGGAGAAAGCAAGCACTTTGCGGGTGTTGCGGTCGAACACGCCCTTGAACTCCTTGCCGCAGCCGATGGGCCAGTTCATGGGGTAGGTCTTGATGCCCAGAATCTCCTCGATGTTCTCCATCAGCTCGAAGGGGTCGCGGGCCTCGCGGTCCATCTTGTTGATGAAGGTGAAGATGGGGATATGGCGCAGGGTGCAGACCTTGAACAGCTTGATGGTCTGGGCCTCGACGCCCTTTGCGGCGTCGATGACCATGACAGCCGAGTCGGCTGCCATCAGGGTGCGGTAGGTGTCCTCCGAGAAGTCCTGATGGCCCGGGGTGTCCAGAATGTTCACGCACTTGCCTGCGTAGTTGAACTGCAGCACCGAAGAGGTGACAGAGATGCCGCGCTGCTTCTCGATGTCCATCCAGTCGGACACGGCGTGCTTTGCGCTCTGCTTGCCTTTGACAGAGCCTGCCTGATTGATGGCTCCGCCGTACAGCAGCAGCTTTTCGGTCAGCGTCGTTTTGCCGGCGTCGGGGTGGCTGATGATAGCAAACGTCCGGCGGCGCTCGATTTCTTCACGATTAGTCATAAAAGTTTCGTTCTCCTGAGATGCGGCCCCGCGAAGGGCCGGGTGGATGTATCAGCAAACAATAGGGTCTGTTTACATGGGAAACTCTCCTATAAAATTACATACAACGCTTATTTTAACAGAAAATCCACATGGATGCAAGAGTTTTTGCTATTTTTTCAGAATAAGGCAGGGCAGGGGCGCGGTGTCGGCCCAGTTGGCAAAATCGCACACCAGTACGGTATATTTTTCCAGCGGGAGAGCCCGCAGCCAGCCGAGGATGCTCTGCTTTTCGTCCGTGCCGATGACGCGGCCGCTGTAGAGGATGGCGCTGAGCACGCCGCCGGTGCGCAGCGCCGCGAGGGCGGCTTCCAGCGCAGGGATGCTGCTGTCTGCTGTGGAGAAGACGCTGTGGTCGGCCCCGGGCAGCCAGCCGAAGTTGAACATCACGATGTCCGCCGTGCCGGGCCGGACATACTGTAAGAGGTTCGCGTGGCTGTCGCAGATAAGCTCTGCCGTAAGGCCCTGCTTTTTGAGCCGGGCGCGGGTGGAGGCGATGGCCTCGGGCTGGATGTCGAAGCCCAGCACCCGGCCTTCCGGGCTGGAAAGGCGGCAGAGGAACGCCGTGTCGCCGCCGTTGCCGCAGGTGGCGTCGATGCAGAGCTTCGGGTGGGGGAGATGGGCGGCAAGATAGTCCTGCACGAAGCGCACCGCCGTCAGATCGGGGGTGCGGCGGCGGACGAGCCGCCCATCCTCAGGCGCAAAGCCGAATTTCTGCCAGAACAGCCCTTCGCCCTCGTCGGCGGGCAGGGGCGCGGTGAACACCGTCGCAGCCTCCCGGTCATAACCGCCGAACCGGCGCAATATCTCTTTTAACAGGTAGGAGCCGTAGCCCTTCCGCCGCCACTGGGGCAGGACGGACAGGGCTGTGATGTCCGCGCCTTTTGGGGTGGGCGTGACGCCGCACCGGCCGATGATGTCGGCCTCTTTATAAAGGGCAAAGCCCGTTTGCGTGACGCTGATTTTCATAGAAACTCCTTAGACTTTATTTCACACATTCTTCACTGGGGAAACGATTGATTTTCACAATTAGCAGATAGAATAAAACCGTGCCGGAGAGGAGCGGAAAAGCTCTTCCCCCGGCCGAAGTTGTTTTCATAGCCGGAGAGTGCCGAATGGGCGAGGATTTTTGCCGGCAGGCAAGGCGCTTTCCCGAAGCAATCCTAGGCGGATTGCAAGGGAAAGCAACGCAGTATGCGGGCAAAAAGACCGCTCAGACGGTGCGCAACGGTTATGAAAACAACTTCTAATCCCTTAGAAAGGAAGTAATCACGATGGATGAAAACAAATGGGAATATGACTATTCCTCTTCCAATAATCCTGCCGGTGATACCGGCTACCCCAATGTGGGGTCCAGCGGCATGAACACCGCAAACACTGCTTCTACCTTCAGCGAGAACACCCAGCCTTCCGGCGGCACAACGCCGCCCCCCGCAGGCCCGCAGAACACAGCCCCTGCCGCGCCGAAGAAGCCTGAGAAGTCTAAGAAGAATGCAGGCAAGGCTGTAAAGGGCATCGTCGCTCTGGTGCTGGCCGCAGCCATGGGCTTTATGGGCGGCTTTGTGGGCGCACGCTTCGGCGGAAATAACAAGGTCATCATCCAGCAGGTGGAGCGGTCCGACAGCTCTTCGGCAGACTCTGAGAGCGCGGCCGAAGGCACGACTGTTTCCAGCGGCATGACCACCGCACAGGTGGCCAAGACCGTCAGCCCCAGCGTCGTGGTCATCACCACCGAGCAGGTGGTCTACTCCCAGTGGTCCTGGTACGGCCAGAGCCAGGTGGAGAGCGGCGCCGGCAGCGGCGTCATCATCAGCTCGGATGGCTACATCCTCACCTGTGACCATGTCGTGAGCGGCGCGTCCAACATTACCGTCACCATCGGCGACAAGGACTACCCTGCCACCGTCGTGGGCGAGGATTCCACCAGCGACATCGCCGTCATCAAGATCGATGCCGACGGCCTGACTCCCGCCATCGTGGGCGACAGCGACAAGCTGGCCGTGGGCGACAACGTGCTGGCCGTGGGCAACCCGCTGGGTGAGCTGGGCGGCACCGTCACCAGCGGCATCGTCAGCGCCCTGAACCGCAGCGTCTCCATCCAGAGCTCCAGCTCTGTCAACACCATGTCCCTCATTCAGATGGATGCTTCTGTCAGCCCCGGCAACTCCGGCGGCGGCCTGTTCAACATGAACGGCGAGCTGATCGGCATCGTCAACGCAAAGTCTTCCAGCTCTGACGCTGAGGGTCTGGGCTTCGCCATCCCCATCAACGACGCCATCAAGGTGGCGCAGGACCTGCTGGAGAACGGCTACGTCACGGGCCGTCCCTACATGGGCATCACTTATCTGGCTGTCACCGACGCACAGACGGCGGCACAGCTGGGCGTCAACGCCTACGGCATCTACGTCGTGGACGTCGTGTCCGGCGGCCCTGCCGATAAGGCTGGCCTCAAGGCCGGCGACCGCATCGTCAGCATCGACAACACTGAGGTGGCCCAGAAGACCGACCTTGGCACCCTGATGCAGGAGCACTCTGCCGGTGACACCCTGTCCATCACCGTCGCCCGCGACGGTCAGATGCAGACTGTCAGCCTGACGCTGGGCGAAAAGAACGCCTCCAACAGCGGCAATGGCACCAACGGCGCATCTCGTCAGGAGAAGTCTGCCGAGTCTGCACCTCAGCAGGACCCGCAGGGCTAAATCAGGACATGATTGGGCGGCTCGCCGCGTAAAGCGGCGGGCCGCTTTTTTATTATACCTGGCCGAAAATCGTTGCACTGTATGGCAGCAGTGTCACTTCGCCGCCGCAGACCCGGCTGGGGCCTTTCCAGAGCGCAGACGATACGCCGTCGCTCAGCAATTTCCACTGGCCGTCGGGCAGGTGGACCCGCTTTTCTTCCTCCGTGGGATTGTAAAAGACGCAGAGCGCCCGCCATGCCGCGCCGTCGCCGGGTGCGGCGGGCAAAGTCCAGCCCACGAGGGGATGTTCCAGCGAGAAAAATCGGATAGCCGCCGGGCTGGCCGCGTCCGAGGCGCTCAGGCGGGGGAACTGCGCCCGCAGGCCCAGAAGCCCCCGGTAATAGTCCACCAGTCCGTGGAACTGCGCGGCCCGCTTCCAGTCCAGACGGTTGAGGGAGGGCGAAGAGCGGTAGGTGTTGCCCTGACCTTTTTTGGTGCGGGCGAACTCCTCGCCGGCCTGCAGGAAGGGCATCCCCATGCAGGTGAGATAGATGCCCGCCGCCAGCCGGTTCTGGGCCAGCGCCGCCGAGTCGGCGGCAGTGTACTCGGGACGGGCGTACCGGACGAGCATCAGCTTATCCCAGAGAGTGAAATTGTCGTGGGCAGAGACATAACTGACGATCTGAGGGGGCGAAGGGGGGGGCAGCTTGTCGCTGCGGCCCCACGCGGCCACGGCCCCGCCGATGTCCCAGAAGCTGCCCGGCCTGCCCTCGACGTAACCCGGCTCCCGGGCGTCAAAACAGCCGCCCTTGATGACGTCGCGGGTGTTGTCGCAGAAGATGCCGATGCGCTCGGACAGCATGGCGAGGTTCGCCTTATTGGCCTCGTACCGGTGGAGTTGGCTTCCGCCGCCCTGCCACGGCTCACCGTACATCAGGATGCTTCTGCCGCCCGGCAGAGCGTCCAGCGCGGCCCGCAGTTCGTTCATGGTGTCCACGTCATAGAGGCCCATGAGGTCGAAGCGGAAGCCGTCGATGTGATATTCCTGCGCCCAGTAGAGCACCGAGTCGATGAGGTATTTCCGGGCCATGGGCCGCTCGCTGGCAAACTCGTTGCCGCAGCCGCTGCCGTTGGAGAAGCTGCCGTCTGGGTTCTGCCGGAAGAAATAATAAGGCACCGTGCTGTTCAGCGGGTTCTCATTGCGGTACATATGATTGTACACCACGTCCATGATGACGCCGATGCCCGCCGCGTGGAGAGAAGCGATCATCTCCTTGCACTCCCGTACCCGGACTTCGCCTTTCGCGGGGTCGGTGGAGTAGCTGCCCTCGGGGACGTTGTAGTTGGTGGGGTCGTAGCCCCAGTTGTACTGCCGGGTGAGGGGGCGGCTCTCGTCCACACTGCCGAAGTCGAAGATGGGCATCAGCTGCACATAGCCCACTCCCAGCCGCTTGAGGTAGTCGAGGCAGGTGGGGAAGGTGCCGGCGGAAGAAAGGGTGGTCCCCTTCTGGGTAAAGGCCATAAATTTGCCCCGCCATGCATTCCGAACGCCGCAGGCCGGGTCTTGCGAGAAGTCACGGACGCTGACCTCCCACACCGTCCGGCGGGAGGCCGGGACGATGACCCGGTGGTCGTGGCTCCAGTCGGGCGGGTCGATGCGGGGCGCGTCTAAAATCATGCTCCGCAGGCCGTTGACGCCTGCCGTCCGGGCGTAGGGGTCGCCCGTCTCGTATGCTGTGCCGTCCACCTCGACGGTAAAGGTATAGTAATGTCCGTGCTGGTCGCCGGGCAGATAGACCGACCAGACGCCCTGCCCGTTCTGTTCCAGCGGCAGGGTCCCCATGCAGGCCCCGCCGTCGCCCCGGCGGTAGAGGTTGACCGATACCTTCTGCGCCGTGGGCGCCCAGAGCCGGAGCCGGGTGCCGGAGGGGTTATATTCCGGCCCCAGCGGGCCGCTGTAGCTTGTCTGCCGTGCAAAGGCGCTGCTCTCAAACAGCGTTTTCCACTCTGCGGGCGTTTTCATTTCGTTCCATTCCCTTCGCATATCAAATCAATATAAAATTAGTGTACCCGCCTGCCCGTGGATTTTCAAGACTTTTCTTGCAAAAGGGGGCAAAGTACACTATACTGGGAAAAAACGCAGGACGGAGGCAGGCAGATGGCATACACCGACGATTGGGAGAACTTGATGAACGGAGTGTTCGGCCCGGGAGGAAAACTGCGCTTTGATACGCAGAAAACGCCGCCGGAAAAGCCCGGCCTGCCCGATATGAACGCAGCCCTGCTCGAGCAGCAGAAAAAGCTGGACGAAATGCTGAAAAAACAGAACGCCGAGCTGCGCAGAGACACCACACAGGAGGCGCTGGCCCAGAGCCGGAAGATGCTCGAGGATATGGAGGCCGACGGCCTGCTGGCCAAAGGCACCACCGAAGTCAGACAGGAGCATCTGGGCAGCTTTGAAGGGCTGGCCGCTGAGGTGAAAAAGACGGTGCTGGGGCAGGACGCCTTCGTGGACGGCGTCGTGCGGGCGATGCGCCGGCCTTTCGTGCTGGGGACGGAGGCCCCCACGGCCCGGAACGTCATCCTGCTCTGCGGTGCGCCCGGCACGGGGCGGCATTTCACTCTGACGGAGACGGCCCGCTGCATGGCCGTCCGGGGTCTTTTGCAGAGCGATAAGCTGGCCGTTATGGATCTGGCGCTTTACCCCAACTCAGGGGCTGAAAAGCTCTTTTTGCAGGATCTGTATGCCGCCCTCCACGCGCCGGGCGAGATCCTGGTCTTTGAGCACTACGAGAGCTGCTACCCGGGCTTTTTGAGGACGCTGGCAGACCTCGCCGTCAAGGGCAGTGCGCCCCTGTCCAGCCGGTATCTTGTCAACAAGGAGGGCATCCTCGTGGACGCCGGAACGGCGCTTGCCCCCGGGGCTGTGAGCCGCATCACCCCCTGCGGCAAGTACCTCGTTTTCTTCTCCCAGAAGGGCCGGGAGGCGCTGGCTGACAAGTTCGGTGCGGCCTTCGTCTCGGCGCTGGGCGATGTCTGTGAGACCAGCGCCTTTGCGCGGGAAGCCCTCGCCGCGCTGGCAGCCCAGCAGCTCAACGCGCTGGCCGCAAAAGTGAAGACCCGCCTCGGCCTGACTCTGTCGGCGGGCGCGGATGTGCGGGACTATGTGGCGGCCCAGTGCAGCCCGAAGCAGGGTGCGGAGGGGCTGACCGCCTGCTGCGATAAGATATTCCGCGCTCTGAGCGAATACTGTCTGCAAACAGATGCCGCGCTTACCGGAACGATCACACTGACTGCCCGGGAGGACGGCCTGGACTTTGCCCTCAACGACGCCGGACCCCAGAAGCTCTTCGACCTGCTGCCCGCCGCCTATACCGGCGCAGTGGAAGAAATCAGGAAAGAGCTGAACGACCTCGTGGGCCTTGCACCGGTGAAGGAATACGTCTTCGGTCTTGCCGATAACATTCAGGTGCAGCAGCGCCGTGCGGCGGCGGGCCTCAAGACCGCCAGCCTCTCGATGCACATGATCTTCACCGGCAACCCCGGCACCGGCAAGACCACCATCGCCCGGCTCGTGGCAAAGTACCTCAAAGCCATCGGCGCCCTCAAGGGCGGGCAGCTGGTGGAGGTGAGCCGGGGAGACCTCGTGGGCCGCTACACCGGCCACACCGCCCCCCTGACCAACAGCGTCATCCAGAGCGCGCTGGGCGGCGTCCTTTTCATCGACGAGGCCTACAGCCTCTACCGGGGCGAGCAGGACAGCTTCGGTCTCGAGGCCATCGACACGCTGGTGAAGGGGATGGAAGACCACCGCGACGAGCTGGTGGTCATCCTTGCGGGCTACACCGGGGAGATGGAGACGTTCCTGACCGCCAACAGCGGCCTTGCCAGCCGCTTCCCGAACAAGATAGAGTTCCCGGACTACACCGCCGATGAGCTGCTGAACATCACGAACGTGCTGGCAAGGGGCAAGGGCTACAGGCTGGCCGAGAGCTGCACGGAACCGCTGCGGGGCTACTACGAGCGCCGGCAGGCAGAGGACGCCCGCACGGCGGGCAACGGACGTCTCGCCCGCAACACGCTGGAAAAGGCCATCTTCAACCAGAGCCGCCGCCTCGTGGCAGAGCCTGCGGCGGAGCTGGATGTCATCCTGCCCAGTGATCTGGAGCTCTGATGATAAAAACAAACGCTGGCACGAGCGTGCCAGCGTTTGTTTTTTACAGATTTTCCATCCGCAGCAGGTAGTAGAGCACCTCGATAAGGACGTTCGGCGAGAGCAGCGATGCCGCATGGCTGCCCTCGATGAGCCGCTGTTCGCGGTTGGAAGCCGTCATCACATAGTCGGCCAGCTGGGCCAGCGGGCCGTGGCTGTCGCAGGTGATGAGCAGCACCGGTACATTCCGCCCTTTGGCGGCAGCGGACACCTCTTCCAGCCTGGCGCTCTGCCCGGAGGCCGAGAGCACGATGAGGATGTCTTTGGGGGTCAGCGTCTGAGCAAAGGCAAGGTTCTTCTCGTGGACTGCGCTGGAAACGCACCGCTTGCCCAGGTGGCTGAACCGGATGGAGGCATCGAAGGCCACCGGCAGGCCGCCGCCCTCAGAGACCACCTCCATGACCTCGCAGCTGCGTAGCAGAGAGAGGATCTGCCGCAGCTGGCGGGTATCAATGGCCTGAATGGTGGCCCGCAGCTCCTCTTCGCGGTTTGCCAGAATGTTCAGAAGTGCCTGATGCAGCTCGTCCTGCCCTTCGTCCCGCATACGCTGGGCTTCCTGCTGCTCCATGGCGTCCCGTGCCAGCGCCAGCTGGAATTTGCGGTAGTTCTCGAATCCCAGTTTGTGGCACAGCCGGGTGATGGTGGCCTCGGACGAACAGCTCAGCCGGGCCAGTTCTGCTGACGTACACATCGACGCCCGCTTTACATCTGCAAGGATGCAGTCCGCAATGCGCCTCTCGGCGCTGTAAAGCTGGATGCCGGAACATAGCAGAGTTACTACGCTTCCGGGGGCTTCGCACATAAGTGATCCCTCCTCGCATTATGCGCAAGACACAATTTATTCTTGAGTTCTACTTGAGATTGTAGCAGTTTGAACGAAGAAAATCAATTCAAATTCCCATAAATTTTCAGTGTTGACGGAAATTGACTTTTTCTGCCGATTTTTGTATCCTGCACGGTTTTGCCGCAGGAAGCGCAAAAAATGCCCCTCCGCAGAGTGCGGAGAGGCATCGGGAACCAAATATTCAGCGCAGCTTAGTGCAGAAAGGCGTTTCAGCAGCCTTCCTTCTCAGCCAGCTTGCGGCCCATCAGCACGCCCATGACGGAGGCCATCATCAGGCCGCGGGTCCAGCCGGAAGAGTCGCCGAGGCAGTGCAGGCCCTTGATGTTGGTGTCGAGGTTCGAGTCCATCTTGACCTTGTTGGAGTAGAACTTCAGCTCAGGGCTGTACAGCAGGGTCTCGTTGGCGGCGAAGCCGGGGACGACCATGTCCAGCATCTTGATGAACTCGATGATGTTGGTCATGGCGCGGTAGGGCATGGCGGCGGTGATGTCGCCGGCCACGGCGTCCTTCAGGGTGGGCTTGACGTTGGACTGGGCCAGCTCCTTCGCCCAGGTGCGCTTGCCGTCGAGGATGTCGCCGTAGCGCTGCACCATGATGTGGCCTGCGCCCAGCATATTGGTCAGCTCGCCCACCTTCTGGGCGTAGGCGATGGGCTGGTTGAAGGGCTCGGTGAAGTTGTGGGAGACGAGGATGGCGAGGTTGGTGTTTTCGCTCTTCTTCTCCTTGAAGCTGTGGCCATTGACCACGGCCAGGTCGTTGTCATAGTTCTCCTGTGCCACGAAGCCGCCGGGGTTCTGGCAGAAGGTGCGGACCTTGTTCTTCCAGGGCTTCGGGTAGCCGATGAGCTTGGACTCATACAGCACCTTGTTCACCTTTTCCATGACCTCGTTGCGGCACTCGACGCGGACACCGATGTCCACGGTGCCGGGCTTGTGGGCGATATGGTGCTCTGCACAAATTTTCTCAAGCCAGTCTGCGCCGCGGCGGCCGGTGCCGATGACCACGGTGTCGCCGTAGACGGCGCGGGGCTCCCCGTTGCCCTGACGCAGCAGCACGCCCTTGCACTCCTCGTCTTCGAGGATGATGTTCTCGCACTCGGTGGAGAAGAGCATCTCCACGCCGTTGTCAGCCAGATAGTTCTGGATGGCGAGATAGAGCTGCTGTGCCTTCTCGGTGCCGAGATGGCGGATGGGGCAGTCCACCAGCTTCAGACCGGCGTGGATGGCGTTCTTGCGGATCTCCTTGATGTCCTCGCCGGTGTAGATGCCCTCCACATGGGGGTCAGCGCCGAACTCGAGGTAGATCTTGTCGGTGTAGTCGATGAGCTCCTGCGCAAATTCTTCGCCGATGAGGCTGGGTAGGTCGCCGCCGACCTCATAGGAGAGGCTCAGCTTGCCGTCGGAGAAGGCGCCTGCACCGGAGAAGCCGGTGGTGATGGCGCAGGTGGGACGGCAGTTGACGCAGTGGCCGATCTCGGCCTTGGGGCAGTGGCGCTTTTCCACCGGCTTGCCTTTTTCCACCAGCAGGATGTGCTTCTTGCTGCCGCGGCGCAGCAGCTCCACAGCGGTGAAGATGCCAGCAGGGCCGGCACCAACGATGATGAGATCGTACTTTTCCATAACTCTTTTTATCCTTTATGTTGAATTGATTTTGGGTTTCGTTTTTCAGCAGAGGGTTAGTCTGCGGTCAGCGTCCTTGCCCTCTCCGTCTGCTCCCGCTGGTCGCATCCACCTCTCCCAAAGGGAGAGGCAAAAATCTTCCGGCAGGCCAGAGGCTCTCCCTTTGGGAGAGCTGTCACCGAAGGTGACTGAGAGGGCAAGCCCGCTAACGTTATTTGTTCTCCTGCTCCACCTCGGCGCTCTCATCCACATAGTCGAGCTCCACAGCGGTGGACTCCACATCTGCGTGGGAGACATCCGGGGCGATGACGCCGTCGCCGTTCAGATCCTGGCCGGTGATGGCTTCCAGCATGGACTGGGTCTCCGGATGCAGCTTTATAAAGCGCCGGACGGCCAGCATGGTGTACAGGGCGCTCAGCAGGTTCAGCGCACCTTCCAGGATGAGGATGAGGCCGATGGCCATCACCAGCGTCTCCATGGTGCCGAAGGGGTCCACCACCATCACGATGCCCAGCGCGACGCTGAGCACGGCCAGCAGCAGAAAGATCTTCCAGCTCGAATACTCGCACCGGCGCAGCTCGAGAGCGTTCTGGATGCGGCCCAGACTGTCAAAGATGACGAACAGGCCGAACACGATGGGCAGCACCCGCACCACCACATCGCTGCGGATGATGAGGAATGCGCCCAGCGCCAGACAGACCAGCCCCGAGATGAGGGTGAGCTGGCTCTGGAACACGCCGCGCTCTACGACAAAATACCGCACCAGCTGCACTGCCGCGCAGGCCAGCACTACGCCGCCCAGCGCGCAGCAGACCACGTTGAGGGCCGTGCCAGGCACCATCAGCAGGAAGATGCCCAGCGCCAGATAGAGCAGGCTCATGAGGATAAGGTTCCACTTCAGCTTTTTTGCCATAGAGTTCACGTTCCTTTCAGGTTATACGGCCGCGTCCTGCTTTTCGGAGAGCGGGACGATGACGGTACGGTTGATGCGGGCCATGAAAACGAGGCTCAGCGCAAGGCTGACCACCTCCGCGATGATGAAGGCCCACCAGACCATGTTCACCTCGCCGGTGCGGCTCAGCAGCCATGCAGCGGGGATGAGCACCACCAGCTGACGGCAGATGGAGACGGTCAGGCTGAACACGCCGTTGCCCAGCGCCTGGAACACCGAGCTCAGCACGATGCCGGCACCCGCCAGCAGGAAGTGGGGGCAGATGATGCGCAGCGCCGGGACGCCGATGGCCAGCATGGCGTCGCTGGCGGCGAAGAGACCCAGCAGCTTATCCGGCAGGAACTGGAAGATGCAGAAGCCCACCAGCATGATGCACTCGGCATAGAAGACTGCGAGGCGGATGGTCTTTTTGACCCGCTCCGGCTTCCGTGCGCCGTAGTTGTAGCTGATGATGGGGACCATGCCGTTGTTCATGCCGAAGATGGGCATGAACACGAAGCTCTGCAGCTTGAAGTAGACGCCGAAGACGGCGACAGCCGTGGCCGAGAAGGCCATCAGGATCTGATTCATGAAGAAGGTCATCACGCTGCCCACGCACTGCATGGCGATGCTGGGCAGGCCGACGGTGTAGATGCGGCCGATGGCCTTGGCGCTGGGCCGGAAGCCCCGGAAGCTGATCTGGATGTCGGGGTTCTTATTGAGATTAAAGTACAGCGTCATGCCCGCGCCGCAGAACTGGCCGATGACGGTGGCCGCGGCAGCGCCGGTGGTGCCGGACAGGGCCTCGCCGCAGTAGCCGAAGATGAAGATGGGGTCGAGAACGATGTTCACGACAGCGCCCACCAGCTGGCTTATCATGCTCAGATGGGTGCGGCCGGTGGCGGCCAGCAGCTTCTCGCCCATGGTCTGGGTAAAGAGGCCGAGGCTGAGCACGCAGCAGAGCTGCAGATACTGGATGCCCTGCCGGGCGATGTCCATGTCCGAAGTCTGTGCGTAGAAGTAGGGTTTCATGCAGGTGAGGCCGATGACGAGGAAGACGGCGTAACTGCACAGGGACAGGAAGATGCCGTTCTCGGCGGTCTTATTGGCCCGTTCCTGGTTCTTTTCGCCGAGGCTTTTGGACAGCAGGGCGTTGACGCCCACGCCGGTGCCGACGCCCACGGCGATCATGACGTTCTGCAAAGAGAACGCCAGCGAAACGGCGGTCAGGGCGCTCTCGCTGACGTGGGACACGAAAATCGAGTCCACCACGTTGTAGAGGGCCTGCACCAGCATGGATACCATCATCGGCACGCTGAGCTTGATGAGCAGAGGATTGATGTCCATGGTACCCATGATGTTTTCCCGCTCACCGGCGGGAGAGGATAAGGGTTGCTTGTTTTCCACGATTTCTCCTTTTGATGTTGATAACTTGGGGATGCAGAGTTCTTCTATGCCGCAAACGTGGGCAGAGCGCAAAAGCACCCCACCCACGCAGCATCATTATTTATTTTGCCCTTTCCGGGGCGGCGGGCATCAGCCCTCCATGGCCTTCTCCTTGGCCTCTGCGGCGGCAAGGATCATCTTCACGCAGGCGTCATGGCCCAGTGCGGCGTTGATGGCGAGGTCATAGTTGTGGGCATCGCCCCAGCGGTTCTGGGTGTAGTAGTTGTAGTAGGCGGCACGGTTGCGGTCGGTCTTGTCGATCTCGTCCTTGATGCCCTTTTCGTCCTTGGCCTGCAGCATGTTGTTCTCCTTGCCGTAAGCCAGACGCCACTCCTTGGGGGCGTAGACGAAGATGCGCAGCACGTCCTTGCGGTCGCGCAGGACATAGTCGCCGCAGCGGCCCACGATGACGCAGGGGCCTTCGTCGGCCAGCTGCTTGATGATGCGGCTCTGCAGGATGAAGACCTGGTCGCCCAGCGGAAGGTCATTGCCCATCGTATACAGGCTGTACAGCAGGCTGTGGGTGTGCCGCTTCTCGCTGGCGGCCACGGCCTCCTCGGACAGTCCGGAATTCTTGGCGGCCATCGTGATCAGTTCCTTGTCGTAGAGCTTGATGCCCAGTGCGCGTGCCACGTCCTTGGCGATGTAGCGTCCGCCGGTGCAGTACTCACGGCCCAAAGTGATGATCGTCTTTGCCATAATATGTTCCTCCCATGTTGATGATTTATCCCAAAAAGCTCTTGGCTGTGCTGCCTCTCAGGAGACAGAAGGCGCGGTGCTTTGGTTTGCTTCCGATAGCGGCAGCGCGGGCGGCGGAGGCGCAGGCAGGCGCACCTCTGCAAACTGCATGGTGCCGGTATGGTCCACGATGTAAACGCTGCACCGCCCGCCTGCGGCGGTCTGCTCGGGCGGGAAACGGAAGCCGCCGGTCCGTGTCCGCTCCATCCGCCGGAAGGTGCGGTGGGCTGTGGTGGCGTGGGCTACTCCGTCGTGGGGGCTGCAGGCCGCCCAGCCGGAAAATTCGGCCGGGAGCAGCCGCCGCTGGCCTTTCTGGGCCAGATACCAGCAGTCATCCTCGGCACTGTACACAAAGTCGCAGGAGACCCGCCGGGGGCGGTTGGCCTCGGTGTCCCGGGGCTTGGGGCGGAGAGCGATGGCCCGCCCGGTGAAGTAGCGGGCAAAATCCGTCACCGCCATCGTGCAGTTCACGGCCCCGTCGCTGTCGGCGGTGGGGTCGTTGAGCAGGACATAATCGGCGAGGACCGCGTCGTCGTGGCCGAAGCCCCGCAGACCCATCCAGACCCCGATGGGGTCCCGCTGGCCCCGGATGCGGCGCTCGATGCGCACGGCCACAGAACAGCCGTCGTGTATCTGCTCCCGCAGGTCCTGCAGGTCCATCCACGCCTGCCAGCAGGGAAAACCGCAGCAGCCCGCTGCCGCAGCGGCGAAAGCGCCGTTGCTGGTGCTGCCGGTGGTCTTGTCTTCCATGACGTAGGCCACCTCTTCGGGCAGGATGTCCTCGCCCCAGCGGTTCATCAGGGCCGCCATCACCAGCGGCAGGTCCATGTCCCGGCCAAAGCTGGGGTCATGGGCCGAGAGGCAGTATTCCGGTAAGTACAGGCGGCGGTTGATGGGGTGGCCGCTCTGCTTATCCCACGCAAGGGGGCGGACCGCCGCCGCCAGCAGCCGGAGCGCCGGGGTGACTTTATCGTCGTTGGTCGAAAGATTGACCTGAAGCTGGACGCCGGTGCCGCCGCCGGGCAGCGCCACCGTCACGGTGTCGCCCATCAGGAAGATGAGGCCGTCGTCGCTGTGGGTGCTGATGCTGGCCCGGGGGTAATCCGGCGCCCACTTGCCAAAGCTCATCCAGCCCGTCCAGCTGCCGCCTGCGTAGACGCGGCAGCGCACCTCCACCATCGTGTTCTGGGGCGCATGGGCGTTCCAGCTGACGTTCAGGTTGCAGAAGGCCGGCATGGCGAACTCGGGCGTCGTGTAGCTGCCGTATTGCAGGTACCGCCCGGCCACGCTGTCCAGCACGACGCTGCCGTTGTCCAGCGCTACATTATCGAGCTGTCCGCGGGAAAATGTCTCCGTGCCCTGCAGCACCAGATTGTTCCGCTGTTCCATTGCACGCATCCCCTTTCCGCGTCGATGTGTCGTTTATTCCTCGTCGTCGCTGCGCTCCTCGGCCATCTCAGCTTCATATTCGGCGTCGTGGAGCCTGCGGATGTTCTCCTCGATGTGGAACACCCGGTCAAGGTCGCCGTAGACGATCTGGCTGGTGATCTCCACCTGGAACCAGAAGCCGAACACCAGCATGAGCAGCAGGCCCAGCGGCATACAGAGGATGACGAGGCCCCAGAACAGTACCGTCACGAGAGACGCAGCCAGTGCGTGGGGCAGGAAAGCGATCATGCAGTTGACGCTGTTCTTGAGCGTCTGGCCGAAAGGCTGGTCCAGCAGGACCACCTGGGGCCACATGTAGGAGAACAGCATGTGGAAGATGACGAGGTTGAGCACCGTGGCCACCCACATGCCTACGCCGACGTTGGTACCGTGGTAGAGCAGGTTGAAGCAGAAGTACACGAGGAAGACCTGCACCGTGACCACGACGCAGTAGAGCACGCCCGGCAGGATGCTGGCTTTGAAGTTCTGCTTGAAAGCCTTGCGGTAGGTGGTCCACCAGTAACCGGCCTCATCGCGCAGAGCGCGCAGGACGGTGTCGTACATGCCTGCCAGCACCGGACCGGCCAGGATGCCGCCCACGGCGGCACTGAGCACCATGACGGGCAGACTGTTCATCAGGAAGCCGATGTACACCAGACAGATGACGGGCAGAAAGCCCAGACAGGTGAGCAGGTTTGCAAGGAACATCCCGCTCATATCCCGGCCCACCAGTTCGAAGAAGCGGCCTACGCCGGTCTTGCGGGGGGCGTCCTTTTCGACGCCCGGCCCGGACTTGAAATCGTTTGCAGAAGGGAACAGACTCATGTTGTGTGAATATCCTCTCTCGCTGTCCCGAAAGACGGCTTACATTGCACAGCACGGTTTTGGCAGGAAACGCCATTGTGCTGGCTTTCTGATTATAAATATACCCGGATTTTGTGGATTTTGCAAGCCGCAAAGCCCTTTAAATGTAAAAAAAGTATTTCCTCTCCCTTTTTGGGGCGGAGTGTGATACAATAGAAACGGCTTTTTGAGCCAGAAGGAGGTATCGCTCTGTGAGCATTTTCCGCACCATTGCGTTATTCGTTTATCTGTTCGGGTACATGATCGTCCATTACAGCGTGCTGTGCAAAGCCGAGCGTGCGCTGGCCGCAGGCGACACCGAGATGGTGCGCCAGCTGGTAAAAAAGCACATCCCCCATTGGAGCAAAGGCATCCTGAACGTCACCGGCGTCCGGCTCAGCGTCGAGGGACTGGACAACATCCCGAAGGATGGCCCCTGCGTCTTTGTGGCGAACCACCGCAGTTATTATGACATTCCGCTGCTGCTGGCCGGCCTCGATGAGCCCTATGGCATCCTCGCCAAGGAAGAGCTGGGAAAAATTCCTCTGCTCAACCGCTGGATGAAGCTGCTGGGCTGCGTTTTCGTCCAGCGCGACGATGTCCGCGCCTCGGTGCGCGCGTTGAACGACGCCACCGCCATCGTGGAGAGCGGCCGGAGCTTCATCATCTTCCCCGAAGGCACCCGCTACAAGGGCGAAGAGGGCGGTGCCGGTGAGTTCAAGGCCGGTGCCTTCCGCATCGCGGTCAAGACCGGCGCGCCGGTGGTGCCGGTGGCCATCTCCGGCGCACGGGGCCTGTTCGAGGCCCACGGCAACCGTGCCACCCCCGGCACGGTATACGTCCGGGTGCTGCCGCCCATCCAGACGGCAGGCATGAGCCGGGCCGAGCAGAAGCAGCTGCCCGACGCCGTCCGCCAGACCATTCTGGCAGAGCTTTAAGACTTTGGAGGACACTGCCTCATGGCAAGCTACCGTTACGAGCGCGACATCGACCCGAAAGACATTGCCCCCCGCAAGGAAAGACAGTACACCCGCAAGGAGCGCTGGGCCAACTGGTGGGACTATAACCTGAAATGGGTCATCATCATCGGCATCGCCGCGGCCTTTGCGGCCTACAACTTCATCGGACAGTATTTTTTCGTCACCAAGCCCGATTATAACGTGGCCGTGGTGGCCCCCTACTATCTGCCCGAGGACACCGTGAACGCTTTGCAGGATGCACTGGCCGCCTACGGCGAAGACCGCAACGGCGACGGCAAGGTGGTCGTGACCCTCAACGTCTACACCCTCGACTACTCCGACACGGAGACCCAGACCGAGAGCGCTGCCTACCTGACCATGGCCGGAACTACCAAGCTGGCCGCCGACGTACAGGGCGGCCTCAGCTCTGTCTTTCTGCTCTGGGACCCGGCGGGCTTTGAGGAGAGCACCGGCTCGCTGCGGTATCTCGACGGCACTCTGCCCGCCGCCGACAGCGACGAGGACTGGTGGAACATGGTGTACAAGTGGGACGACTGCCCGGTCCTGGCTGGCCTCGACCTCGGTGACTACGGCCCCGACACCACCCAGAGCAGGAGTGGTTCTAGTCAGGAGTATATGTCCCAGTTCTATGTGGGAATGCGGGGCGCGTGGAACAGCGGCACTGCGGATAACCTCGCCGGAGGCGAAGAATTCTGGCAGAAGCTGACCGAAGGCGCTGTCTCCACGACAGCCCCGGAGGACTGAGCCATGCGGTACCGTGTTCTCTCCAGGGGGAAGGCAAAGCATCTCAGCATCCCTGAAAAGCCTGCCAAAAAAACTGCATCTCTGAAGGCTGCCGACCTCGACAACCCCTATGGCCGGGTGTTCGGCACCCCCCGCAGCAGGGAAGACCTGCGCAAATAAGCAAGAACGCCCTCTCCGTCATTGCCGGAGGGGGCGTTCTTTGTTTATCGGCCAAAGAGCCGCTGCGTTTCCTGCAAAAAGAAGCGGGCCGGGGTGGAGGGCGTGACGTTCTGGGGATAGACGACACAGAAGGTCCAGGACGCTTCATATTTGTCTTCCAGATAGAAATAAGCGAGCTCTTTCTGTACATTGAAAAGGGGGATATAGCTTTCCGGCGCAAAGGTGATGCCGAGGTCGTTGGACGCAAAGCAGAGGGCGCTCTGGACGCTGCTGGTCTCCAGCCGGATCTTCGGCACGATGCCTGCATGGCGGAGGATGCGGTCGGAGATCTGCCGGACGCGCTGCTGCGGGTGGGCGAGGATGAACTGCTGCTCTGCGGCCAGCGCTGGGTCGAGAAAGAGGTGCGCAAAGCCGGGTTTGGAGTAGGCTTTGCGGGTGAGGGGATTGTCTTTCGCCATCGCTATGACATAGCGGTCGTCGCTGACGCGGGTATAGCCTGCGTGCTCGCAGAGCAGAGGCAGATGCATGAGGGCCAGATCCAGCTCGTTGTTGTCGATGAGCTTTTCCAGCGTGAGGGAAGTCCCCTCTGTGATGGCAAGCTGGATGTTCGGATAGCGGTTCTGGAAAGAAAAAAGCACCTCGGGCAGAACGATGGAACCGATATGGGGAGAAGTCCCGAGGCGGAGGATGCCTTTGCGCTCGGCCTGTATCTCGCACAGCTCCTGGTCGAAGCTGCGGCCCAGCGCGATGGACTGACGGGCAAACTCGATGTATTTCTGGCCCGCGTAGGTGGGGACGAGCCCCCGCTTGGTGCGCTCGAAAAGCTGGGTCTGAAGCTGTGTTTCCAGCCGTGTGAGGAAAATGCTGAGCGCAGGCTGGGTGATATAGAGCTTTTCGGCGGCTTTCGAGAGGCTTTTTTCCTGATAGATGGTCAGAACATATTCAAAATCTCGGTATTCCATGAGACAGCTCCATTCTGCCAGAGAGGGCGTTGCGTCGCTTTTATCATAGCGCAAAACGGGAAAAATGAAAAGCAGAACTGGCCGGTGCTCTGCATCGGCCAGTTCCGGGAAGAGGAAGGAGCGAGAATGCGTTTCAGACGACGATGGTGCCGATGAGGCAGCCGAAGACGATCATGATGAGGCCGATGATCCAGTGGGGGAGGAAGTTGGTCTTCATGACGTCCTTCAGGGACATACCGGACACAGCCAGACCGAGGTAGGTGGAGGCGATGACCGGAGCCATCGTGAAGCAGGAGTCGGCGCCGACGCCGAACGCGATGGCGACGCTGGTGGCCGGGATGCCATAGTTGCCGCAGACCTCGATCAGCACGGGCAGGATGCCGTAGTACAGCGGGTCAGGAGAGACGGCCAGACCGATGAAGCCGCCCAGGAAGGCGAAGACGAGATGCAGATGCTTGGCCAGTGCGGCGGGCAGGATGTTGGTGATGAACTCTGCCATGGCGACGATCATGCCGGTGTTGTTCAGGATGCCGACCATGACACCGGCGGCCAGAACGGTGGCGACCAGAGAGATGGCTTTGGGAGCGTGTGCGGCGAGACGGGCTTCCTGCTCTTTGGGGTCAGGGAAGTTGACGACGAGGGCGAACACGCAGCCCAGCATGAAGATGAAGTAGTTGGGAAGCTTAGTGGTGAAGAGGAGCACGAAGACGACGACAGTCAGCAGGACGTTGTACCAGAGCAGCTTGGGGCGAAGGAGCTTTGCGGCGGCTTCGTCCACGACGTCGATCTTACCGGCACCGCGCTTGACTTCGACACGGGCCATGATGACGGCCAGACCGACACAGCAGACGAGGCCGCAGATCTGCAGAGGCAGATACATATGCCACAGCTCGTTGGAATCCATTGCCAGTGTGATGGACTGACGATTGAGCACGCCGCCCCAGGGCACGAGGTTCATGACGGTGATGGTGGCCGTGCAGACCATCATGATGGTGCTGATGCGGATGTTCAGCTTTTTGCACAGGGGAGCCATTGCGGGGATGACGATGAGGTAGGTCGTGGGGCTGTTGCCGTCCAGATGGCCCAGGATGGAGACGAGGACGACGACCAGAAGGATGCCCAACACCCGGCCGTTGGCGATCTTGATGAGCTTTTTGACCAGCTTATCAAACATACCGACATCGGTCATGATGCCAAAGTAGGTGATGACGAAGACGAACAGGGCGGCCATGCCCCAGGTGGTGGAGACGCCGGATTTGATGTAATCGGTGATGTCTGCGATGCCGAAGCCGTTGATGAGTGCACCGATGATGGGAAGGACGACGAAGAGGGTCACGGGGATGGCCTTTCCCTTCAGCAGGAAGTACATCAGCAGGCCTATCATGACGAAACCTGTGAGCGCGAGCAGCATTGTTTTTTCCTCCTTTTTCGTGTGGTGTTTTTATTTTTGGCGGAAGAGCGCGTCGGCTTTCCGCACAAAGTCAGCGAGACAGGCGTTGAACTTTTCCGCCTCGTACAGAAACATCAGGTGGCCGCTCTTGTAGAACTTGTGGACCTCACTGTAGCCCCGCACTTCGGCAGCAAAGCGGTCTACCATGTCCAGACCGTAGGCTTTGGACTGTGCGCCGAATACGGCGTAAGGAACGGTAATCTTTTTCAGATTGCTGAAATTATCGGTCAGGCAGAAGTCGTAGTGCAGTTCCAGCGCCGTCCAGGGCATCGTCTTTTTGCACTCGGCCTCGAACCAGGCCCGGATCTCATCGTCCATTCCCTCCGCACAGGAAACGCGGGCGATGAATTTGTCGTAGAAGAGCTTGGGGTCGTAGTAAAGAGGCAGGTAGGTGTCGAACCAGTTCTGCAGGTTATAGTCACGGCCGCGGTGGTGGTTCCAGTCGGCGTCCGAGAACGGATACAGCGAGCCGTCCATCGTCACGAGGCCGTTGAGCTTGTACTGCTCAAATTCGGCTGCATAGCTGACAACGATGGAGGAGGCCAGCGACCAGCCCAACAGGACGACGTGCTCCAGACCGAGATGGTCGATGAGCTCCTTGATGTCCTGCGCATTGCGGCGGATGGTGTTGCCCTGGCAGGTCTTGGAGGAGTTGCCCTGTCCGCGGGGGTCCATCGTGATGACGCGGAACTCTTTGGAGAGGACCTCAGCGTTTTTTTCGAAAAATTTGGTGGTGCATAAAAATCCGGGGACCATCACGATAGGAAGCCCGGAACCTCGGTCTTCGAAATAAATGTGGATGCCGTCCGAGGTGGTGAAAAAATTATCTGCGGTGATTTTCACTGAAATTGCCTCCTTTCCGTTGACAATTTCATTATAACTTGCCACAGTATAAAGTCAAATTTATGATTTTTATGTCAGATATTAGCGCAGAGTAATAGGAGGGCGCAGGGCATAAAACACAGCGCAGGCCCCGGAAACAGGAGGGTCTCCCTGTTGCAATCTCTTCGCGTTGACGGCCCTGGATTTGAAATATTATCTACCCTCAAAGAGAGCCGGGCTTGTTGTTTCCTTGTCCGGGTTATGGTATACTTACTAAGTATCATCACTGTAAGAACTGAAATTTTACCCAAAGGATGTGGAAAGATGGACACACTGGAACAAGCCCGCGCCGAGATCGACGCGGTGGACGCGCAGCTGGCCGCCCTGTTTGAGCGGCGGATGGCCGCTGTGCTCAGCGTCGCCCAATACAAACAGGCCCACGGCCTGCCGATCTTTGACGCCGCGCGGGAGGCGGTGGTGCTGGAAAAGGCTGCGGCCCGCATCCAGAACGCTGCCCTCCGGCTTTACTATAAAGACCATGTCCAGAACATGATGGATGTCGCCAAGCAGTACGAAGCCGAGGTGCTGGGCCAGAACCGCGCCGCCTATCAGGGCGTGGAAGGCGCTTTCGCCCACATCGCGCTGCGGGCGCTCTTCCCCCACGCGGAGGCCGTCAGCTGCCCGACGTGGGACGAGGTGTTCGATGCCGTCAGCCGGGGCGACACCGCCCACGGCGTTGTGCCGTTTGAAAACAGCCACGCAGGCGATGTCTCCGCTGTCCTCGACTTGTGCTACAACCACCCCGAGCTGTGGGTGGTGGACGTCTACGACCTGCCTATCTCCCAGAACCTGCTCGTCCTGCCCGGCACCCAGCTGGCCCAGCTCAAGCACGTTTACAGCCATCAGCAGGCCATCGCCCAGAGTGAGACGTTCTTAAAGCAGTTCCATCTGCCCGCCACGGCCATGCCCAACACGGCCATGGCCGCAAAGTTCGTAGCCGAGTCGGGCGACCCGTCCAAAGCTGCCATCGCCAGCGCCGAGACAGCCGCCCTCTACGGGCTGGAAGTCCTCGTCCCCAGCATCAACACCGACGGCGACAACACCACCCGCTTCATCGTCCTCAGCCGCGAAAAGCCCACCGCGGGCAACCGCTTCTCGCTGCTGTTCACACTGGACAACAAACCCGGCAAGCTGGCTGAGGTCATCCAGGTCATCGGCCGCTTCGGCTACGACATGGAGTCCATCAAGAGCCGTCCGCTGCCCCATGTCCCCTTTGATTATTATTTTTACGTCGAGCTGGTGGGCGACCCCTCCGCCGACGAGACCGCCGCGCTGCTGCGTGAGCTGGACCATACCTGCCGCACGGTGCGGCTGTTAGGAGTGTATACAAAATGAGTGGATTTATCGGCACCAAGCTCACCATGAATCTGGGTGAGCGCAGCTATGACATCATCCTGAAAAACGGCGCACTGGAAAATCTGTACCAGTTTGCCCGCCTCGACCGCCGGGTGGCGGTGGTGACGGACGCAGGCGTTCCCGCCGAGTACGCACAGCGTGTGGCCGACCAGTGCCGCGACGCGAAGATCATCACCGTGCCGCAGGGCGAGGCCAGCAAGAGCATGAAGATCCTCGAAAGCGTCCTGCGCCAGATGCTGGAGTTCAACATGGGCCGCGGCGACCTCGTCATCGCCGTGGGCGGCGGCGTCGTGGGCGATCTGGCGGGTTTTGCCGCTTCCATCTATATGCGCGGCATCGACTTCATCAACTGCCCCACCACCACCCTCTCGATGATCGATTCCTCCATCGGCGGCAAGACCGCTGTGGATCTGGGGGAGACGAAGAACATCGTCGGTTCCTTCTGGCAGCCCAAGCTGGTCATCGTAGACCCCAGCACCCTCGCCACCCTGCCCCGCCGCCAGTACATCAACGGTCTGGCCGAGTCGGTGAAGGCCAGCCTGCTGGCCGACCCGGAACTGTTCGCCATCTTTGAAAAGGGCGACATCGACGAGCAGATCGGCGAAATTATTTACCGCAGCCTCCGTTTCAAAAAGAGCATCGTTGAGCAGGACGAGACGGAGCATGGGGTGCGCAAGGCCCTCAATTTCGGCCACACCATCGGCCACGGCATCGAGGCCGTCAAGGGCGTCAAGGGGCGCCGCACCGTGGGCCTCTACCACGGCGAGTGCGTGGCTCTGGGGATGCTGCCGATGATCGAGTCCAAGGCACTGCAGAAGCGCGTCCGTGCGGTCTACCGCCGTCTGGGCCTGCCCCTGCGTACCGCCTACAACAAGGACAAGGTCTACGCCGAGATGCTCCACGACAAAAAGGCACAGGGCGGCCAGATCACCGTCATCAAGGTGCCGGGCCTGGGCTGCTGGCGCGCGGAGACCATCCCGGTGGAGGGTCTGCGCCCCCTGCTGGGCATGGAGGACTAAAGCCATGAAAAACACCTTTGGCAGCGCATTGGCGCTGACCATCTTCGGCGAGAGCCACGGCAGGGCCATCGGCGGTGTGCTGGACGGCATGGCCGCTGGTGTGCCGGTGGATGAGGAATTCATTGCCGCCTGCATGGATAAGCGCCGCGCCCGTGGCGACGGGCTTTCGACGCCCCGCGTGGAGGCTGATAACGTACAGCTGCTCTCCGGCGTCGTGAACGGTCACACCACCGGCACGGCCATCGCCCTGATGATCGAGAACCAGAACACCCGCAGCGGCGACTACGCCAAGACGGCTGACCTTCTCCGCCCAGGCCACGCGGACTATACCGCCTACGCCAAATACCACGGCTTTCAGGACGCCCGGGGCGGTGGACACTTTTCGGGCCGCATCACTGCCGCGCTGGTGGCAGGCGGTGCCATCGTGCTGGGTGCGCTGAACCGCGCCGGCATCGACATCACCACCCACATCGCCCGCTGTGCCGGCATTTCCGATACGCCCTTTGCGCTGGACGATGCCGCCGCACTGGCCGCTCAGGTGAGCGTGCTGGAAAGCAGGGACGAGGGCTTCGCCCTGCTGGATGCTTCTGTCGAAGAGCCGATGAAAACGGCCATCCGTGCCGCCGGTTCGGAGGGCGACAGCGTGGGCGGCATCCTTGAAACAGCCATTCTCGGCCTGCCCGCCGGTGTGGGCGAGCCGTATTTTGACAGCGTGGAGAGCCTTATTTCCCACATGGCGTTTTCGGTGCCTGCCGTGAAGGGCATTGAGTTCGGCACCGGCTTCGGCTTCGCCGACCTGAAAGGCTCTGAGGTCAACGATGCCTTCCGCATGAAGGGCGATTCGGTGGTCACGGCCACCAACCACAACGCGGGCATCAACGGCGGCATCACCAACGGAATGCCTGTCGTCTTCCGCACCGCTGTCAAGCCGACGCCCAGCATCTACAAAGAGCAGGAGACGGTGGATTACATTGCAAAGCAGGATGCGCCCCTCTCCATTCAGGGCCGTCATGACCCCTGCATCGTGCCTCGGGCCGCCATCGTCCAGACCTGCGCCGCCGCGCTGGCTGTGGGCGATTTGATGACCGCCCGCTACGGCACCGCATGGATGGAGCGGCCCACCGGCTACCGCAGGGAGGGACTGTGATGGAATACGGACTCATCGGCTCGAAACTGGGCCATTCCTACTCGAAGATCATCCATGAGATGCTCTGCGGCTACCACTACGACCTCTGCCCGCTTCCCACCGAAGAGGAAGCCCGGGCTTTCCTGACCAGGAGGCAGTTCAAGGCCATCAATGTCACCATCCCCTATAAGCGGCTGGTGATGGAATACTGCACCTACATCGACCCCCGTGCCAAGGCCATCGGAGCGGTGAACACTGTGGTCAACAAGAACGGCCTGCTCTACGGCTACAACACCGATCATCTCGGCTTTGCCCACCTGTGCGACGCCCACGGCGTCGATTTTGCGGGCAAAACCGTCCTCATCCTCGGCACCGGCGGCACCCACAACACCACCAGCGCCGTCGCCCGCGACAAGGGTGCGGCCAGAGTGCTCACCGTCAGCCGGACGCCGGACGCCGCCAAAGGCCAGCTCTCCTATGAAGAAGCCGTTGCCAGCGGCGCACAGATCGTCATCAACACCACCCCCGCCGGAATGTACCCCAACGTGGGCGTGTGCAGTCTGGACGTGGCAAAAATGCCCGGGCTGGAAGCTGTGCTGGACGTGGTGTATAACCCCGATAAGACGGAGCTCATCCTCCGGGCCGAGGAGGCCGGGGTCCCGGTGGCTGTGGGCGGCCTCGAGATGCTGGTGGCGCAGGCCGTGTATGCCGCCGAATACTTCCTCAGCCGGAAGTTCGACGACGCGGCAGGGGAGATCGGCCGCATCACTGCCGCACTCCGCCGTGATATGCTCAACGTGGCCCTCATCGGAATGCCCTCCAGCGGAAAATCCACGGTGGGCCGTGCATTGGCCGAGAGGCTGGGCAAAAAGTTCATCGACCTCGACGAGGAGATCGTCAAGGCCGATGGCCGCAGCATCCCCGACATCTTTGCCGCCGAGGGCGAGGACGGCTTCCGTGCGAAGGAAGCCGCCCAGACCGCCCGCTTTGCCAAAGAGGGCCGACAGCTGCTCTCCTGCGGCGGCGGCATCATCAAGCGGGGCGAGAATCTGCGGGCGCTGCATCAGAACGGCGTCGTGCTCTTCCTCGACCGGCCCCTGGATGCGCTGACGGTGGGCGGCGGACGTCCGCTCTCGTCCAGCACCGAGGCGCTGAAAAAGATGGAGGCGGAGCGCCGCCCCCTGTATCTCGCGGCGGCAGACGCCGTTATCCCGAACAGCGGCACGGTGGAGGACGCCGTGACCGCCGCAATGGAGGCACTGGATGAAATTTTTAGTCATTAACGGCCCCAACCTCAACATGATGCACTTCACCGAGCCGGGTGTGGCCGGTCAACTGGATTATAACGGTCTGCTGGATTACCTCGAGCTGTGCTGCACCCAGATGGGCATGGAAGTGGAATTTTTCCAGTCCAACCACGAGGGCGACCTCATCGACGAGATCCAGTCTGCCGCAGGCCGGGCCGACGGCATCATCCTGAACCCGGGCGGCTACGCCCACTACAGCGTCGCCATCCTCGACGCGCTGCGCCTCTGCGGCGTGCCTGCCGTGGAAGTGCTGCTCAGCGAGCCCGACGAGCACGAGCCCTTCCGCAAGACGGACATCGTCTCGTTCGGCTGTCAGGGCCACTTCATCGGCGAGGGCATCAACGGCTATCTCCACGCTGCCGCCTATCTGGCCCAGCTGCTGCGGCTGGACGGCAGTGCGCACACCCATTTAGTGATGTAAAAATCGACTCTCTTCCGCTGGAAAGCGGAGCAAAGAGGGCGTGGAAAAGAAGGATAGAAAGGAAAAATTTTATGATCATCTCCACCAAAAAGGGTGCCCCGAAGGAAGAACTCGAGAAAATCGTTGACCGCTTCGAAAAGCAGGGCCTCGACGTCACCCTCATCACCGGCAAGGACTACAATGTCTTCGGCCTCGTGGGCGATACCACCAAGATCGACGAGCGCGACGTCCTCGCCAACCCCTGGATCGACAACGTGACCCGTGTTTCCGCGCCCTATAAGCGTGCCAACCGCCTCTTCCACCCGGCAGATTCCGTCATCGACTGCGGCGGCGTCAAGATCGGCGGCAAGGAGAAGATCGCTGTCATGGCCGGCCCCTGCAGCATCGAGAGCGAAGAGCAGGCCCTCCGCATCGCACAGGGGGTCAAGGCCGGCGGCGCGACCCTCTTCCGCGGCGGCGCTTACAAGCCCCGCACCTCTCCCTACTCCTTCCAGGGCCTCGAGACCGAGGGCATCCTTGACATGGTAAAGGCCCGCGAGGCCACCGGTATGCCCATCGTCTCCGAGCTGATGAGCGAGGACCGCATCCCCGAGTTCGAGGAGTATGTGGACGTGGTGCAGATCGGCGCCCGCAATATGCAGAACTTCCAGCTGCTCAAGGCCGTGGGCAAGATGCACAAGCCCGTCCTGCTCAAGCGCGGCCTCTGCAACACCATCGAAGAGTGGATCATGAGCGCCGAGTACATCATGGCCGGCGGCAACGAGCAGGTCATCCTCTGTGAGCGCGGCATCCGCACCTTCGAGAAGTACACCCGCAACACCCTCGACCTCTCCGCTGTGCCGATCATCCACGAGAAGACCCATCTGCCCGTCATCGTGGACCCCAGCCACGCCACCGGCAAGGCAAACCTTGTGGAGCCCATGATGATCGCCGCTGTCGCCGCCGGTGCCGACGGCCTTGAGGTGGAAGTCCACTACGACCCCCGCCACGCATGGAGCGATGGCGCACAGTGCCTGACCCCCGACGCCTTTGCGCAGGCTATGGCAAAGTGCCGTCAGGTCGCATGGGCTATTGACCGGGATATGTGATATGAATGCTACGATAAAACAAGCCCCCGGCGGCATCGGCGGCACCATCACCGCGCCGCCCAGCAAGAGCATGGCGCACCGCGCGGTGCTCTGCTCGGCACTGGCCGAGGGTGCTTCCCACATCGAAAACCTTGAATTCAGCAAGGATATTTCTGCCACTCTCTCCGCCGCCGGGCAGCTCTGCGCCAAAGTGCGCACCGGTGCGGATCGTGCCGTCGTGGAGGGTCTGGGGAGCTTTCTGCCTGTCAGCGCTCCGGTGGACTGCTGTGAGAGTGGAAGCACCCTGCGCTTTCTCATCCCCATTGCCAGCCTCACCGGGCAGAAAGTGACCTTTGTTGGCCGCGGACGGCTGATGGAGCGCCCTCAGACAGTATACGAGAAGTTGTATCAGAAGCAGTTTCTCCGCTTTGAACAGTCTTCGGCGGGCCTGACCGTCGAAGGAACTCTGAAAAGCAGCGAATATGAGCTGGCGGGCGACGTGTCCAGCCAGTTCATCAGCGGATTGCTGTTTGCCCTGCCGCTGCTGGCAGGCGACAGCACCCTCCACCTTATCCCGCCGGTAGAGAGCCGCAGTTATATCGAGATGACCCGGGCGGCCCAGCGCCGTTTCGGCGTCGAGAGCCGCTGGCAGGACGAAAACACCCTCTTCATCCCGGGCGGGCAGAAATACCGGCCTTGCGATTACACGGTGGAGGGCGATTACAGCCAGGCGGCCTTCCCGGCGGTGCTGGGAGCGGTGCAGGGCGGCGTGACCCTCAAAGGATTATCCGCCGACACCCTGCAGGGCGATGCCGCGATCCTCGACATTCTGCGCCGCTGTGGTGCAAGCTTTCGCACCACCGATGCAGGCATCGTGTTCGAGAAAGCACCTCTCCACGGTGTGGACATTGACCTTGCCGACTGCCCTGACCTCGGCCCCGTGCTGATGGTCCTGGGCCTGCTTTGCGAAGGGACCACCACCATCCGCAACGCGGAACGTCTCCGTATCAAGGAGAGCGACCGCATTGCAGCCATGGAAGCCGAACTGCGGGCCTGCGGCGGCGTCCTCGAGAGCGAGGCCGGCACCATCACCATCCACGGCTGTGCAGACAGGCTCCACGCCCCCGCCGCGCCGCTTCACGGCCACAACGACCACCGTGTGGTGATGAGCCTTGCGGTGCTGGCGCTGGCCGCCGGGCTGGAACTCTCCATCGACGACGCCGAGGCCGTACAGAAGAGCTGGCCCCATTTCTTTGAAGCCATCAAGCCGTTAGGCGCGGAGGTAGAATATGCTGGATAAAACAAAGCGTTATCTTATCGTGGGCCTCGGACTGCTGGGCGGCAAATACGCCCTCGAGCTTTCCAAAGCCGGATTCCATGTAGACGGCATCAACCGCAGCGAGGGCCACTTACAGTACGCCCTCGACCACGGCTATATCGCCAGCGGAAAGACCCACGATTTCGAGGACCTCGTCTCGCAGGCCGACCACATCATCTTCGGCCTCTACCCCACGGCCCTCATCGACTGGTTCAAGACCTACGGCCATCTCATCAAGCCCGGCTGCATCTTTACCGATGTCTCCGGCGTCAAGACCGGCCTTGTGGAGCCGGTGCAGGCCATGTGTCCGGAGGGTGTGGAGTTCATCGCCAGCCACCCGATGGCAGGCCGTGAGACTTCCAGCGTCGAGCACGCCGCCGAGGTCAGCTTTGCCCCGGCCAACTTCATCATCACCCCCACCGAGAAGAACACCCCCGAGGCCGTCCAGTGGGCAAAAGAGCTGGCCGAGGTGCTGGGCTTCCGCCACATCTGCACCCTGACGGTGCAGGAGCACGACAAGATGATCGGCTACGTCAGCCAGCTCTGCCACGCCATCGCCGTCAGTCTCATGTGTGCAAACGACAACTCTTCTCTCTGCGAGTACACGGGCGACTCCTTCCGCGATCTGACCCGCATCGCCCGCATCAACGAGAAGATGTGGGCGGAGCTGTTCCTCTGGAACAAGGAGAACCTCATCGCCGAGATCGACCAGTTTGATTCCGCTCTGGACCAGCTGCGGGACGCCCTCGTGGCCGATGACCGGGACAAGCTGGAAGAGATGTTCCGTCTGTCCACCCAGCGCCGCGCCGCATTCGACAAAAAGGACTCGTGACCGTAAAGGAGGCCGCCCATGCCCAAGCAGGAGGGACAAAAATCCAAACTGTTGACGCTGCTGCATATCTTTGAGCAGCAGACCGACGAGGAGCATCTGCTGAACGTGCCTCAGCTGGTGGAGCTGCTGGCCCGGCAGGGCATCCTCTGCGAGCGAAAGAGCGTCTACAGCGACATCGACGCGCTGAACGCGCTGGGCTATGACATCCGGCTGCGCCGGGGCCGCAGCGGCGGCTATTGGATGGCGACACGGCCTTTCGAGCTGGCGGAGCTGAAGCTTCTGGTGGACGCTGTCCAGTCCAGCCGGGTCATCTCGAAAGCGTCCAGTGATAAGCTCATCCATAAGCTGGAAGGGCTGGCCTCCCAGTATGAGGGCAGTCAGCTCCAGCGTCAGGTCTATGTCGATGGCCGCCCCAAGAGCGCCAACAAAGACCTGCCCTACAGCGTGGACGCCCTCTTTACGGCCATCAACACCGGCAGGATGGTGCGCTTCCGCTACAAAAAGGCGGGACGCCCCGCGCCTTACACCATCAGCCCCTGGCAGATGGCGTGGGAGAACGGCTGCTACTACCTCATCGCCTATCAGGACGAGAAGGAGCCGGTGGGCATCCGCCATTACCGGGTGGATAAAATGGCCGGCGTCACGGTGCTGGACGAGCCCCGCCGCGGCAAAGAGCAGTTCGCGGATCTCGACCTGCCCGCCTACCTGAAAAAGCACTTCCAGATGTTCGGCGGGCCGGAGTATAGAGTCACCCTGCGGTGTACTTCCGACCTCGAATCAGCCATGCGGGAGCGCTTCGGCGCTTCGCCCATCTTCGTGCCGGAAGGGAAGGAGCATTTCCATTTCGACGTCCCCGTCTGCGTCAGCGACCAGTTCTACGGCTGGGTCTGCGGCTTCGGCGGCAAGATAGAAATCGTCTCGCCTGCCGAGGTGCGGGACGGCCTGCGGGCGCTGAACGAGCGGCTGGTAAAAATGCATCAATAATGAAACAAAAGGCCCTGAATCGTCAGATTCAGGGCCTTTTGTTGTATAAATTTTATTTGAAATTACTTTGCGTTGAACACATACCTGTCCATCCGGTGGAACGCCTCTTCAATGCGGGCGCGGGGCGAGGCCAGATTGATGCGCAGATGGCAGGGGCCGTGGAACATCACGCCGTCCTGCACGGCAGCACCGACGGCCCAGCAGGCTTTCTCCACATCCTGAATGGTCTTGCCGTGGGCGGCGCACCAGTCGGTGCAGTCCACAAAGAGCATATAGGTGCCTTCGGGCTTTGTCACATGGACACCCTCGAAGTGCTTTGCGATGTAGTCGCAGGCGAAATCCACATTGCCGGTCAGCGTCTCACAGAGCTCGTCGGCCCACTCATAGCCCTCGGGGCGGTAGGCACCGATGAGGGCGTGCATCGAGAGGACGTTCATGGAGTTGTAGTGGCAGAGGGAGGATTCCTTCTTGATGCGGTCACGCCACCACGGGTCATAAACGATGTGATAGCTTCCGATGAGACCGGCGAGGTTGAAGGTCTTGGAGGGGGCGTAGAGGGCGGCAGTGCGCATCCGGGCGTCCTCACTGATGGACTGGGTGGGGATGTGCTTGTGGCCGGAGAGGATGATGTCCGACCAGATCTCGTCGGAAACGACGTAGACATTATACTTTTTGTACAACTCCATGGCCTTTTCCAGCTCCCACCGCTCCCAGACGCGGCCGCAGGGGTTGTGGGGGCTGCACAGGATGGCGGCATGGATGTGCTCTTCGGCGAGGTGCTTTTCCATGTCGGCGTAGTCCATCCGCCAGATGCCATTTTCGTCCTGCACCAGCGGGGAGTGGACGATGTCATAGCCGTTGTCGGTCAGGCAGCGGGTGAAGCCGATGTAGGTGGGGCTGTGGACCAGCACCTTGTCGCCCCGGGAGCAGACGCAGTTCAGTGCGCTGATGACGCCGCCCAGCACGCCGTTCTCGTAGCCGATGGCCTCGGCGGTCAGACCCGTGACGTCGTTGCGGGTCTCCTGCCAGCGGATGATGGAGCCATAGTATTCGGGCGTCGGGTCAAAATAGCCGAAAGCCGGGTGCTGGACCCGCTCGATGACGGCCTGCTGGATGGTGGGCAGGCAGACGAAGTTCGTGTCCGCCACCCACATGGGGATGGCATCGAAGCCGGGCTGCGGTGCGTCGGGCGCAAAGCCTTTGCCCAGCCCGTCCACGGCGATGGAGTCCCGGCCATGGCGGTCGGGCAGGGTGGTGAAATCGTACTTCATGGAAGTTCCTCCTATGGATGCAAAAAAGGCTTTCCCCAAAGGGAAAGCCATAGGTGCAGAAGATCAGCCCTCGATGAGCTCGACGGTCTTCATCTTGACGGGGGTCTTGGGCTTGTCGTTCCAGTCGGTGGGGACGGATGCGATCTTGTCCACGACGTCCATGCCGGCGACGACCTTGCCGAAAGCGGCGTACTGGCCGTCCAGATGGGGTGCGTCCTTATGCATGATGAAGAACTGGCTGCCGGCACTGTTGGGGTTCATGCTGCGGGCCATGCTGATGACGCCGCGGACGTGCTTGATGGGGTTGTTGACGCCGTTGGCGGCAAACTCGCCCTTGATGTTCCAGCCGGGGCCGCCGGTGCCGTTGCCCAGCGGGCAGCCGCCCTGGATCATGAAGTTGGGGATGACGCGGTGGAAGGTCAGGCCGTTGTAGAAGCCCTGACCGACCAGCTTCTTGAAATTCTCACAGGTGATGGGGGCGGCTTCCTCGTTCAGCTCGATGTCGATGATGCCGCCGTCTTCCATAGTAATGCGAACCATAGTTTTAACAATGCTCCTTTTATCATAGCCCGTTTCGGGGTGGGTGCGGCAGATGCTCTGCCGAAGCTCCCCTTTAGTATACCATACCTTTTGCAGAGCGCAACGGCGCAGATGCAACCTTTTTGTAAAGAATCACCGCATTTCTACCATATCCTGCCAGAAACGCTTGGGACAGTGGGTCATCCGGCCCTTTTCGTTGTGGCGGGCCTTGATCTCCAGCGTGTCGTAGAACTGCTTCCAGAGGGCCTGAAACTCCTGTTCCCGGGCGCTGGGCGGGGGCAGCTCCAGCGGCGCGGCCAGCTCCAGAAGCTGGGCCTTGTGCTCCTGATAAAGCAATACCGCCTGATGGACTGCGTCGTATATCATGAAGTTCTCTTCCGGAAAGCGGGAGCAGAAATGTCCCCGCAGCAGAGGCAGGATATAGTTTTTGGGGTGGATGACCGCACCCAGCATCCCGTCGTGCTCCTCGAAGCGGACGAAGCCCTGAAACTTGTCCACCTCCCAGTCGAGACTCTTTTTCATCTCGTAGAGCGGGGCCACATCCGGGTGGCCCATCCGCTTGACCGTGCCGGGGCCGAGAGCGAAGGCCAGATGCAGGAAGCGGATGAGCAGCAATTCCTTATCTTCCTGCCCGGAGAGGAAATCCCGGCTGACGAGATATTCCGTCTCCCGGCCCAGTTTCCGACCAAGGGCCGAAAAGACCCGTTGCGCTCTGGAAGAGTCCGTCTCGATGTCCCGGACGGGGTAGAGGGTGGCCGTCTCCCGCTGGGGCGTCCAGACGGCGAAGGGAATCTCATGCTGGGCGAAACTCTCGAATACACAGCACAGAAAGCCCTCAAAGCTGCCATCGTAGAGGTAGACCACATCGGCGTCGTGGAGCTTCCGGGGCGGCATCACAGTGCTCTCGCCAGACATTGCACCGCCTCCTCCCGCACCATCCGCTGGGCCGCCCGGGGCGGCACGCCCTGCTCCACCAGCCGGTCAACGGCGGGCGGTGCGAACATACTCAGCTGCTCGGCCCCGGCGCTGAAGACGTTGGGGTCGATGAGCGCCCGGGTGATGCGCTCCCGTCCGGCGCTGCCCCGGCCCGGGTGCGCCCCGGAAAAGCCCCGGCAGGTGATGAAATACTGCGCCCGCTTGAGCACGACGCCCATCCGCTTCAGCTCGTCGAGGCCGAGGGCTGACAGCCGCCGGGCGTCCCGGATGCGGCGGGCGCTCTTGGGGCCGATGCCCGGCACCCGCAGCAGCATCTCGAAGGGGGCGCGGTTCACGTCCACCGGGAACAGCCCGTAGTGCTGGACGGCCCAGTTGCATTTTGGGTCGAGATAGGGGTTGAAGCTCTGGTTGTCCTTATCCAGTATCTCGTCGGCCTTGAACTGGTAGAACCGCAGCAGCCAGTCGGCCTGATAGAGCCGGTGTTCCCGCAGGAGCGGCGGCTTCGTGTCCAGCGCGGGCAGGCGGGTGTCATCCGATACCGGGATATAGGCCGAGTAGAACACCCGCTTGAGGCCGTATTTCTGGTACATCCCCTCGGACAGCTGCAAAATGTGGTAGTCCGTCTCGGGCGACGCACCGACGATCATCTGGGTGCTCTGGCCGGCGGGAGCGAACTTGGGCGCGTGGCGGTAGAGGGTCAGCTCCTGCCGGCTCTCTTCACCTGCCACCGAGATCTGCTTCATGGGCCGGAAGATGGAGTGACGGCCCTTGTCGGGGGCGAGAAGATGGAGGCTCTGTTCGCTGGGCAGCTCGACGTTGACGCTGAGGCGGTCGGCGAGGTAGCCCATCTGCTGGATGAGCTCGGGGCTGGTGCCGGGGATGGTCTTGGCATGGATGTAGCCGCCGAAGTGATATTCGTTCCGCAGCAGCCGCAGAACGGTGAGCATCCGCTCGGTGGTGTAGTCGGGGGTCCCCAGCACGGCGCTGGAGAGGAAAAGTCCCTCGATGTAGTTGCGGCGGTAGAACTCAATGGTCAGTTCTGCCAGCTCCCGGGGCGAAAAAGTGGCCCGGGGAACGTCGTTGGACTTCCGATTGACGCAATAGCTGCAGTCGAAGGCGCAGCAGTTGCTCATCAGGACTTTCAGCAGGCTGACGCAGCGGCCATCAGCGGTAAAGGCGTGGCAGCAGCCCGGCGCATAGCAGCTGCCGATGGTGCCGCGCTTCGCCGGATGGGACGCGCCGCTGGATGTGCAGGCTACGTCATATTTTGCGCTGTCGGCCAAGATGGTGAGCTTGTCCATCAGGGACTGTTCCATAGAAAGATACCTCCCAGAAGGGTATATCTCCCCCTTACCCCCACAGCTGCTGATCGGAAGCGCCGTGGGGCAGGGGAGAGACTCACCACTTGGCCTTCGTCTCGACCACGCGGCCCGCGATGTGCAGGCGGTTCAGGTCCTCACCCTTGATGACCAGCTCGTTGTAAGCGGGGTTGAAGGGCTGCAGAACGACGCAGTTGCCCCGCTGGATATACCGCTTGAGGGTGCCTTCGCCCTCGTCGCCGTAGACCAGAACGCCCAGGTCACCGTTTTCCAGCGTGTCCTGCTTGTGGACAAGGGCGAGGTCGCCGTCCTGGATGCGGGGCTCCATGCTGTCGCCGCGCACGACGAGGTAGAAGTAATTGGAGGGGTCCTTGACGCGGGCATACTCCTGCCCGTAGTCCTCCTCAAAGGCCAGTGCGCCGTACCCGGCCTTCACGGTGCCGATGACCGGGATGAGGCTCTCGGCGTAGTTGCCGAAGAAACGCTCCTCGGGGGTGGTCACGTTGGACACCGGACGGTAGAGCCCCAACAGGAAATCAGCTGTGGTGCTCAAAATCTCAGCGATGCGGGCCACCGTGGCGGGGTCGGGGGAGGATTTGCCGCTTTCCCACTTGCCGACGGCCTGCTGGGTCACCCCCAGTTTGGATGCCAGCTCAGCCTGACTGATCCCCTTCTGCTTGCGGCACTGCTTCAAAAGCTCTGAAAACGACATGGTCGTACACTCCTTTACTCCGAGGTCAATATTTTATGCTTTTATTGTACAACAAAAAGATGTTTTTGTAAAGAGAAAAGTGAGCGGCCAGCCAAAAAAAGGTTGTCGCGTGAGAGGGATTTGCAGGACTGGACGAAAAACTTTCAATTTGGGCTTGACAGAAGGCCGGAAATCTGGTAAATTAAATAGGCATTCGGTACGGCGTGTGCGAGTGCCCACGAGGAGAGATGTCCGAGTGGTTTAAGGAAGCAGTCTTGAAAACTGCCGTACGGCAACGTACCGTGGGTTCGAATCCCACTCTCTCCGCCATTTTTTGAATAAGTGTAACGCACTTTGCTCTGGAGTAGTACTCAAGAGGCCGAAGAGGCGCCCCTGCTAAGGGCGTAGGTCGTCTAAACAACGGCGCGAGGGTTCAAATCCCTCCTACTCCGCCAAGAAAAAGCTCGATGGTTCGTTGAAACCACCGGGCTTTTTCCATTATTGCACCCTTTTGTGAATTTTTGGGGCGGATGATTTACTTTTGCACCCGGATTTCTTATAATGGGATAAAACGGAAATGCCGCCTTGACGAGTTGCGCTTGCTGATTTTTTCTGCAGCCTTTTGGCAAGGCTTTGAAAAATCAGAGCGCGGCCCCAGCCTCGCCTTCCTGCTTCCGCCGCAGGCGGCGGTCGGCTCGGCTGCTGTTCAAGTCCGCTGGCCCAAAATAACAAAAAGAACCCCAGCCTAAGCCGGGGTTCTTTTTGTTATGGGCCAGGCAGGACTTGAACCCGCGACCAAGCGGTTATGAGCCGCCAGCTCTGACCAACTGAGCTACTGGCCCACGAAGACGGCGGTCTGCCGCACATGGACTAACTATAAGTATACCAAAAAATCAGAAAAAAGCAAATCCCTTTGCCGGAATTATTTTGTGCGGCGGGCGTCGAACTTGCGCAGCATGAACTCGTCCAGCATCGCGGGCTGGAACAGCGGCTCTTTGTAGCCAAAAGCTTCCCGGATGAAGATGAGGGTCACGATGGTCTGGCGGCCCGGGTCGAACCGGAGGGTGTAGAGGGTGTCCAGCGGCTGTTGGGTGGGCTGATGGAGCGTCAGGTGGAGGGTGAAGCCGCCGTCGTTCTCCCGGCGGCACTCGTAGGCAAAGACATCGTCCGGGCTGTGCTGGTCCAGCCGGTCGAAGCAGTCGTCCAGCGGCAGGTCGGTGCGGAACTCGGACAGGCCGCTGGGGCCGTACTGGCTGCGGCGGCTCTGGTCTTTCTTAGACAGCAGAAATACGATAAAGCCCAGAATGGCCGCGAGAAGAAGGATGGAAAAAACAGCGTTCATGTGCGCCTCCCGATGGAATTTGTGTCGAGTTTTCCTTATTGTAACACAACACGCCCCGAAATGTGTTATAATATTTGAAAAATTCCAAAAACTGATGGGGAGCCTGCGCCCTTTCTGCGGGCGGGAGGGACGATATGAAACTCAAATTCACGCGAAAGACTTGGTATTTCCTGCTGCTGGCTTCCGCAGCGGCCTCCATGCTCAACGGCTTTGCCGTCCTGAGCGGCACCAGCTTCGGCCTCATCGAGCAGATCGCATTCGCCGCGGCGGGCATCGCGGCCCTCTTCCTCGCAGCGGAAAAAGGCTCGGCAAGCTGGGAAAAACGCAACTTCACCGGCGTGTTCGTGCTGCTGATGGTGAGCTACATGGTCAACGGCTGGGCGGGCTACCTCTGCTCTGCGCTGGCGTGGCCGCTGCTGCTCAGCACCGAGTATAAGCGCGGCATGGCCGTCCAGCGCCAGCTGCAGCTGGTGGGTGCCGCCGAAGCGCTCCACCTGTTCTTCCTGCTGATGGCGAAATACGGCGGCATGGCCGCGCTGGGCTTCTGGACGAACCTGCTCTGGGTGCTGCTGGCCTGCGCCCGGGGCTGGGCGGCATTGAGTCTTTATAAGATGCAGGAGGACGCATGACCCAGCGGCGGAGAAGACGCCGCGCCCGGCGGGGCCGGTTCGGGCGGCGGGCGTTCCTGGCCGGGGCCGGCTGTGCCGCTCTGGCCGGGGCAGCGGTGCTGCTGGGCCGGGGCCAGACGGCCTCGGCGTCGTCGGTGCCGACGACGGACGAAGCAGAGCCAAACGCCGCCCTGCCCACGGGTGAATGGCGGGCCGTCTGGGTGAGCTATCTGGAATGGGCCGGGATGGACTTTTCCTCCGAAGAAGCCTTCCGTGCCGGTGCGGCGGAGCTGATGGACAACTGTCTGTCCATCGGGCTGAACACCGTCATCGCGCAGGTGCGGCCTTTCGGGGATGCGCTTTATAGGAGCACCCTCTTCCCGTGGAGCCATCTCTGCACCGGCGAGCAGGGGCAGGACCCCGGCTTCGACCCGCTGGACGTCCTCATCACCGAAGCACACAGCCGGGGCCTTTCGCTGGAAGCGTGGGTCAACCCCTACCGCCTCCGCTCCTCGGCGAAGATGCCGCCCGCGCTGGCGGAAAATAACCTTGCCAATGTACATCCCGAGTGGGTCTGCGCCGTGGGTGAGGGGCTGTACCTGAACCCGGCTATCCCGGAAGCCGCAGACTATGTGGTGCAGGGCGTGGCCGAGCTGGTGCAGAACTACGCTGTGGACGGCATCCACTTCGACGACTATTTTTACCCCACGACAGACGCTGCGCTGGACGCGGCCCAGTTCGCCGCCAGCGGCGCGGGGGATCTGGCCGCATGGCGGCGGCAGAACGTCACTGCGCTGGTGAAAGCGGCCCACGATGCCGTCAAAGCCGCCGACGCCACCCTCCGTTTCGGCGTCAGCCCCCAGGGGAACCCCGACAACGACCTAGGACAGCAGTACAGCGACGTGAAAGCATGGCTGGCCGCCGAGGGCGAAAACGCCGTGGTGGACTACCTCTGCCCGCAGATATACTGGGGCTGCGGCTATACCCTCCAGTCGGGCAGCACCCGCTTCGCCTTCGAGAACATCGTGCCGGAGTGGCTGGCCATGCCCCGGGCGGCATCCACGGCCCTCTACTTCGGGCTGGGGGCCTATCGCATCGGCGAGGGGGACGGCGGTGCCAACGAGGACAGCCGGAGCCAGTGGTGTACGGGCAGCGCTCTTGCCCGGCAGGTGGAACGTCTGCACAGCCTCGGCGCGGGCGGCTGGGCGCTCTACCGGTACGATTCGCTGTTCCGGTCAGCCCGGCCGGAGCTTGCCGACGCCGAACGTGCGGCGCTGGCCGCTCTGACTACAGCCTGAACTCTTGTATGGAAAAGCAAAATGCGGTATACTATATAAATCGTCTAAAACCTCGTGTTAAAACAAAATTTGAGGATAAAAGATCATGAAAAAGATAAAGCGAATCGCCCTGCTCGTCGTGGCGGTGCTGGTACTGTTTGTGGCTGCGTCCGGCGTCAAGACTGTGCTGGACATGAAGAACAGCGCGGACAATGAGGTGCAGGAAGAGGACAGCACCCGCTGGGCCGAACCGACCAGCGACCCGCTGAACATCGAGGGCATTGCTGACGCCTCGGCCAAGTATGCCTCGGCGGCGGTGAACGGGAGCCTGAACCTCGTGTTCAACGGCATCTGGAGCCGCCAGACCGATTACTTCACCGTCCCGGGCGGCAGCCTGACCATCACCGGCTACGGCACCGCCGAGGGCACCCAGCGGTACAAGGTGTCCGTCTGGCAGAAGGTGGCCGGCGGCGCACAGTACGTCAACGGAAGCACCTATTATATCAAGACCGATGGTCAGAACTACCGCTGCGTCATCTCCGGGCTGGACCCGGCGGCCAGCTACCGCCTGACCATCTCCTACGATTCCAGCCGCTACTACCTCTATGGAGGACTCAAAGTGGAGGGCATCGCAGGATGAAGACACAGACCAAACATTCGCTCATGCTGATGCTCTGTGCCTTTATCTGGGGTACGGCTTTCGTCGCCCAGAGCGCAGGCTCCGGCATGGGGGCCTATTCCTTCCTCGCAGGGCGCAGCTGGCTGGCTGTCCTCGTGCTGATCCCCACCGTGTTCGCTTTCGACGCCGTGCGCAAAAAACAGGGCCAGCCCTACGGCTGGCCGAAAGAGAAGTCGGAGCGAAAGACCCTGCTGGCGGCGGGCCTCGTCTGCGGCACCTTCCTGTTCGCGGCCTCTGCGGCTCAGCAGATCGGCATCACCATCAACCCGTCCACGGCCAAGGCCGCGTTCCTGACGGCCATGTACGTCGTGCTGGTGCCGGTGTTCGGCCTCTTTCTGGGCCGGAAGGGCAGCGCTCAGCTCTGGGTCAGCATGGTCATCGCCGTGGCGGGCCTGTATATGCTCTGCATGAAGAACGGCTTCGGCGGCATTGAGACCAGCGACTGGATACTTCTCAGCTGCGCCGTGCTGTTCAGCTTCCAGATCATGTCCATCGACCACTTTTCGCCGCTTGTGGACGGTGTGCGGCTGAGTCTCATCCAGTTCATCGTGGTGGCTGTGGAGAGCTCTGCGGCGGCGCTGATCTTCGAGACGCCCACGCTGGCGGAGTACGGCGCAAACTTTCTGCCGGTGGTCTACTGCGGCGTCATGTCCAGCGGCGCGGGCTATACGCTTCAAATCCTGGGCCAGAAAGAGCTGAACCCCGCTATCGCCAGCCTTATCATGTGTTTGGAAAGTGTATTCAGCGCGCTGGGCGGCTGGCTGCTGCTGGGCCAGAACCTTTCGATGCGGGAGAGCGCAGGCTGCGCCCTCATCTTCGCCGCCGTCGTGCTGTCTCAGCTGCCCCTTGCGGAGCTGCGCAGATGCAAAAAGAGCGCGTGATGCTGCGGGCGGCCGGGGGCATCCCCTATGAGCTGACGCGGGGGCGGGTCAAGCGGCTCAACCTCCACGTCCGGCGGGACGGCACCGTGGCCCTCAGCATCCCCCTGCGCACGACGCTGGAAGCGGCTGACGCCTACGTCATCGCCGAGGCGGAGTGGATACGGGCTGCACAGGCCCGGCAGGCCGCCCGCGAAAAGCGGCAGGAGGAACTGCCTGACAAGGCGGCCGCCCTGGCCCACTTCACGGCCATGAGCGACAAGGTCTACCCGGCCTTTGCCGGGGTGCTGGGCGGGCAGAAGCCCACCATCAAAGTGCGCAGCATGACCAGCCGCTGGGGCGTCTGCCACATGGCGAAGCGCCAGATCACCTTCGCGCTCCAGCTCTACAATATGCCCGAGGCGGCACAGATCTATGTGGTAGTGCATGAGTACTGCCACTTTTTGCAGCCCAACCACAGCCCGGCTTTCTGGGCCGAAGTGGCGAAGCTGATGCCGGACTGGAAAGCCCGAAGAGACTTATTAAAAGGATAACGGCCTTGCCCTCTCCGTCACCTTCGGTGACACCTCTCCCAAAGGGAGAGGCAAAAAGGCTCCCCCTTTGGGGGAGCTGGCAGACCCGAAAGGGTCTGACTGAGAGGGCAAGCCAGTAAAAAATAGAGGAGAAAATCTTTTGGAAAGCGAAAAGACCTCCGGCGGCGATAAATATTCGAAGCTCGCCGGCAATACCATCATCTTTGCCATCAGCAGCTTTTCGTCCAAGCTGCTGACGCTCATCGTTCAGCCGTTCCTGACGTACGCGATGGCAGAGATCTCCGACCTTGGCCTGTCGAAGATTTTGAGCCAGTACGCCAATCTGCTCATCCCCTTTGTGTCGATGGGCATGTCCAACGCCATCATCCGCTTCGGCCTCGACAAGGGCAACAGCGAAAAGCAGGTGTTCACCAACGGCCTGCTCACCATCCTCGGCGGCTTCGGCATCCTCGTGCTCTGCTGGCCGGTGGCGCAGTTTTTGCCCGATATGGCCCAGTACGGCCTGCTCATTTATATTTACGTCCTGATGAGCTGCCTGCGCACCCTCTGCACCCAGTTCGTGCGCAGCCGCCAGTGGAACAAGCTGGTGGCCGTGGACGGCGTGCTCTGCACCGTGGCGACCATGGCGTTTTATGTGCTCTATCTGGTGGGTTTCAAGTGGGGGGCCAACGGCTATCTGCTGGCCATTATCAGCGGCGACCTCGTGAGCGTGCTCTTCCTGATGTTCACCGGCAAGCTCTGGGATTTCATCGAGCTGAAGGGCATCAACAAGACCCTCTGGAAGCAGATGCTCCACTTCTCGCTGCCCATGATACCGGCCCAGATAAGCTTCTGGATCATCAACGCCTCCGATCTGTTCTTTGTGCGTGAGATGTGCGACGGCCTCGACGGCCACAGCGGCGACGCATGGAGCGGCCTGCTCTCCACCGGCTACTTCCTGCCCACCATCCTCACGACGCTGGGCCTTATCTTCTACGACGCATGGCAGCTGTCGGCTGTCACCGAAGAAGAGGGGAGAGCCAAGTTCTTTACCCAGATCTTCCGCACCTATTCCAGCGTGCTGTTCTGCTGTGCAGCGGGCATCATCTGGCTCTGCCGCCCGGTCATGCACGTCATGAAGTCCAATTACTATTACGCATGGCACTTCGTGCCGTTCCTCGTGCTGGCGTCTACCTGCAGCTGCTTCAACCAGTTCATGAACAGCGTCTATGTCGTGAATAAGAAGTCCCAGCGTAGCATGGTCACCATGATGGCCGGTGCCGTCAGCAACTGCCTCATGAACTACCTCTTCATCAAGTGGTGGGGTCCTGTGGGTGCGACCTATGCGTCCTTCCTCGGCCTCGGTCTGGTGTTCACTCTCCGCGCCATTGATGCCCACGGCATGATCGGGATGCATGTCCACCCGGGCCGTGTCCTCGTCAACGCCGCCGCGCTGGTGTTCGAGGCTTTCGTACTGCTGGCCGATACGCCGCTGTACGGCCTCTGGACGGGCATCATTACCGCCCTCATCATCCTGTACAACTTCTCCGGCGTCTGGGCCATGGCCCGCATCCTGCTGCCTAAAATTCTGGGCCGCCGGGGCAAGGCCCTTGTGGCTGTCGTGGACGGCTGGGCAGCCAAAAAGTAAAGAAGAAAAACAAAAAAACGGGGCTGTTGCACAACAGCCCCGTTATGTTTATCAGATCTGTCTGTCCAGCCAGTCCGCGATGTCCGCAAACACTTCGGCTTTGTTCGTCTCCACCAGCAGCTCGTGGCGGGCGCCGGGGTAGAATTTCGACTCGATGTTCCCGACACCGGCGTCCCGGAGGCTCTGGATGGCCCGCCGGACTCCGGCGGTGCGCTCGCCCACAGGGTCGGCGTCACCGGCGAGGAAGAGAAGGGGCAGGTCCTTCGGCACCCCGGCCAGAACGGCGGGGTCGTACAGCCGCAGGATGCCTGTGAACATGCTGTAGTAGGCGTTCAGGGTGAAGGTGAACATGCAGCGCTCGTCGGCGCGGTACTTGTCCACTTCGGCCTGGTCGCGGTTGAGCCAGTCCTGAGGCGTGCGGCCCTCGAGGCCCCTGTTGTAGCCGAGGAAGGAGAGGTTCGCCACCAGCTTGCTGCGGTGCTCCCAGCCGAAAAAGACGGCCAGCACCCGGCAGAGCGCCCGGGCCGTGGCGACCAGCGCTTTGGGCTGGAAGCCGGTGCCCATGATGATGGCTCCGTCAAGCTCACCGCCCCACTCGCAAAGGTACTGCCGGGCGTAGAACGAGCCCATGCTGTGGCCCAGCAGAAAATAGGGGACGCCGGGATAGAGCTGCTTCGTCAGCGCAGTGACAGCGTGGAGGTCGTCGAGGACGGCGCGGTTGCCGTCGGGCTGGGCGAAATAGCCGTAATCCGCCCTGGTGCGGATGGAGCCGCCGTGGCCCAGATGGTCGTGGCCGGTGACAAGGATGCCCCGGGCGGCCAGATATTCGGCCAGAGGCTTGTACCGGTCGATAAACTCCACCATGCCGTGGGAGAGCTGCAGGATGGCCCGCACCTCACCCTCCGGCACACAGCGGAATGCATGGAGCGTCCGGCCCGGTACGCAGGAGGGCAGGGTGAAGTCGGTCATCTGACTCATGTGATTCTCCTTTTCCGTTTACAGCGCAGCGATCTTGGCCCGGCAGGCGGGGCAGATGCAGTAACCCTCATACTGGGCCATGTCGGCCGCCAGCTCACCGCAGAAATCGCAGCTTCCGGCGGGACGGTGCTTTTTGAGGATGATCTGATCGCCCTCCACGAAGATCTCGAGCTTCGAGTCCTTGTCGATGTGCATATTGGTGCGCAGCTCCTTGGGGAGGACGATGCGGCCCAGAGAATCGATGCCCCGAACGATGCCAGTTGTTTTCATATTCATTTCTCCTTTTCAGTGTGTCCGGAAAGATGGCAGAATGAGCGTCGTTTACACCGACACAACGCAAAAAATGTTCCTGTGCAGGAAAAACAGGAAAATTCTGTCAACTTCGTGCCTGTTCAGTATACAAAAAGTTGAGCCATTCGTCAATCTAAACGGGCAGATTCGACAAAAACTTCTCAAAGAAGCAAAGAGTGGCGGCCAAGACTGCTCCTCTTTGCTGTCTCCGTTGACAAACAGGGCCGGAGAGGGTAAACTTAGGCAGAGATATTTGCAATTCATTTGCCTATGATAGATTATAGCAGTTTGCGTTTTTAATGCACAAGCAACATCCGCAAACTGCATATCGCAAATATGCTATTTTGATAGGCACTATTTTTGAGAATTGCGATAAAAGGAGAAATCATTATGCCGAACAATAATATCCGCACCCGTTTTGCTCCCTCGCCTACGGGTTATATGCACGTTGGCAACCTGCGCACGGCCCTGTACACCTATCTGATGGCCAAGCACGATGACGGCACCTTCATCCTCCGCATCGAGGACACCGACCAGGGCCGCTACGTGGAGGGCGCTGTGGATGTCATCTACAACACCCTGCGGGAGACCGGCCTGCTGTGGGACGAAGGCCCGGACATCGGCGGCCCCGTCGGCCCCTACGTCCAGAGCGAGCGCATGGGCATGTTCAAGCAGTATGCCGAGCAGCTGGTGGCTGAGGGCAAGGCCTATTACTGCTTCTGCACCGAGGAGCGTCTGGAAGCCCTCCACGCCGAGCAGCGCGCCCACGGTGAGATGACCCACTACGATGGCTGCTGCCGCGACCTGCCCAGGGAAGAGGTGGAAAAGCGCCTCGCCGCCGGTGAGCCTTACGTCATCCGCCAGAAGATCCCCCGCGAGGGCGTGACCGGCTTCGACGATATGGTCTACGGCCATATCGAGGTCAACAACAGCGAGATGGACGACCAGATCCTCATCAAGACCGACGGTATGCCCACCTACAACTTCGCAAATGTCGTGGACGATCACCTCATGGGCATCACCCACGTCATCCGCGGCAGCGAGTATCTGTCCTCCACCCCGAAGTATAACCTGCTGTACCAGGCTTTCGGCTGGAACATCCCCAACTACATCCACTGCCCGCCGGTCATGAAGGACGCTCAGAACAAGCTGTCCAAGCGAAACGGCGACGCCAGCTATCAGGATCTCGTTGCAAAGGGCTACCTGACCGAGGCGATCCTGAACTACATCTGCCTGCTGGGCTGGAGCCCCAAGGGCGAGTATGCCGAGCAGGAGATCTTCTCGCTGGCTGATCTGGTCAAGATCTGGACGCCGGACGGTATCTCCAAGTCTCCCGCCATCTTCGACCCTCTCAAGCTGCGGGCCATCAACGCCGAGTATATCCGCCGCCTGTCCCCCGAGGAGTTCCTCGCCAAGGCTGAGCCCTGGATCGACAGCGCCGTCCATACCCCCATCAACAAGAAGCTGCTCTGTGCAAACCTGCAGCCCCGCTGCGAGGTCCTGGGCGAGATCCCCGAGCAGCTGGACTTCTTCGACGCCATGCCCGAGTATGACGTGAGCCTCTACGCCAACAAGAAGCAGAAGACCACCCCTGAGTCTGCAAAGGAGGCGCTGGAAGCCCTGCTGCCCGTGCTGAGCGACGAGGCACTGGACTTCAATGACCGTGACGCCGTCTTCGACGCCTGCAAGGCCAAGGCCGAGGAGCTGGGCAAGAAGAATGGCTGGCTGCTCTACCCGCTGGGCATCGCCCTCTCCGGCAAGCAGCGCACCCCCGGCGGCGGCACCGACCTCGCCTGCATGATGGGCCGCGAAACGACCCTCGAGCGGGTGAAGGCCGCTATCGAGAAGCTGAATGGCTGAAATACCTTATAATAAAAAGTGAGGAGGCAGTCTGTATGATGTATCCGTTTATGACGTTGGACGATAACACCGAGGTCGTCCATTCGGAGATGCTCCCGGATGGCCGCGTGAAGGTCTATTTTGAAAAGCCGGATGCAAAGGACTGCTTCCATTCTGCTGTCTGCTATCTTCCGGATTACAAATGGGAAGACATCAACGGCTTTACCCCGGAGGAAATTGCCCGGTATCAGGAGCTTGTGGAATCTACGGCTCATCTGATCCTGCAGTTCTCCAAAGAGGGAGGGGTCGAAAATGCCGCCCCGCGTTCTGCGGAACATCATGGCCATCATTGAGGCGCGAAGTGCCGAGGTGGTCGCAAAATGGACGAGCTTTTTTGGCGAAGCGCACTACTTCTGCTGAGATTTTATCCCATTCCATCACCCCGCCAAAAACTGCGCGCACCCTGCGCTACAGTATACGCAGAAGGCGCGGGAAACAGAACAACACAGCGTGATATTGCAAAAGATCCCCGCCGGAAAGCGGGGATTTTTTCATGCAGGTGTCTTTTCGGACGATACAGCTCACGGACGGGAAAAAGCGGGTGAACGGTGCGCTCCGGGCGCGGGCGGCAGTGCGGCCCGCCCTGCGGCAGGGGAGCGCGTTCCTGCTGGGGCTGGCCGGAGGCTGGGCCGTGCTGTACGGTGCGCTGATGCCTTTCGGGCTGGGGCTGACACTGGGCTTTGCGGAGGACTGCTTCGCCGTGGGAGCCGCTGGGGCCGCACTGGGGGTGCTGGCCCGGAGCTTCGGCACGCTGACCGTGGAGAGCGTCTGCCTGCTCTGCGCACTGGGTGCGGCGGTAGCGGCACGATGGCTCTGGCCCGGCCGATTCGTCCCGGCGGCGGCAGTGGGCTGCGGCACACTGGTGGGAAGCGCAGTCTGCTTCGCGGCGGGGGAGGAAAACGGCGTTCAGACCATCCTGTTCTGCGGCGGCGACGCCCTGCTGGCAGCAGCGGCGGGATACGGCCTGCGGCGCTTCCCGCCCGAAAAACCGGGCATGGGCAGTCTGATCTTGTCTGCCGCTGTGGCCGCCGCACTGGGCGGGATGAGCTTTGGCTTCTTCCTGCCCGGGGTGATGGCCTGTGCGGCGGCAGAGCTGGCCCTCTGCTGCAAGGGCCTGCCGCTGGAGGCATTGGCTTTCAGCGGGGTGACGGGTGCGGCTCTGGCCGCGTCAGACCCTGCCCTTGCGCCTGCCGCCGCCGGGCTTGCCTGTGGGTGTGCCGCTGCGGCGGTGCTTGCCCCGGCGCGACGGGTGGAGGGGCTTGCGGCCTATGCGGGCGGCTGCGTGGCGGGGGTGCTCTGCATCCAGCCGCTGGCGGGGGCGTTCAGCTTTCTGCTCAGTGCCGGGGCGGGTGCGGGGCTCTGCGCCCTGCTGCCTGCGGGCTGGCTGATGCCCGCCCTCAAAGAGGACGACCCGCCCGGCAACGAGCGGCCGCGCCTCTCTGCCGCCGCGACCCGGCTGGAAGCGGTGGCCGAAAGCCTCTCCTCGCTGGCGGAGACGGTGAACGAGGTGTACGACGCTTTTCCACGCCGGTGCGAGGGTTTCCGCTGGGTCATCGACAACATCCACGACGGCCTCTGCGCCAACTGCGGACGGCGGGAAGTCTGCTGGAAGCAGGAGCACGCCTCCACCCTGGAAGGAATGGAGGCCCTGCGCCCCATTCTGGAAGAAAAAGGCCATCTGGAAGCGGCACTTCTGCCCGGTCAGCTGGCGCGGTGCATCCACCCGGCGGCGCTCTGCGCGGCGGGGGACAAGGCGTTTGCACTCTACCGCAGCCGCCGGGAGGCCCGCGTCCACTCCGAGGCCATGCGGACGGCCCTCACTGAGCAGTACAGCGCCGTGGCCGATGCACTGGGCGTCCTCAGTGAACAGCTGGGCCGTCCCGGAAGCCCGGAGCCCTACAAGTCTGGCCGGGTGTCGGCGCTGTTCGCTCAGCTGGGGACGCCGCCGCTGGAATGTGCTGTGACCCTGGACGATTTGGGCCGCACCCGGGCGGCTGTGACGCTGCCCCGCACCCGCTTCAATGAAAAAGAGCTGGCCGCTCTGGCCGTGGAGGTGGGGCGCATCTGCCGCCGCAGCCTCGAGCCGCCGCAGGTGCTCTCCTGCAAGGGGATGACCACCCTGCTCTTTGCCGAAAAGCCGCTGCTCCGGGCCGTATTCGGGACGGCGGGCGCGGCGGCGCGGGGCGAGATCTCCGGCGACGCGGTCCAGCAGTTCTGCAGCGCGGCGGCGGCCCAGATGATACTCTGCGACGGCATGGGGACCGGACGTCCGGCGGCAGTAGACGGCAACCTTGCCGCAGAGCTGACGGCACGCCTGCTCAAAGCGGGCTTTACCGCAGAGCTTGCGGCCCGGCTCGTGAACGTGGCGCTGGCCCTCAAGAGCGACGAGGAGAGCGGCGCGACCCTCGACCTCGTGAGCGTAGACCTCTATACCGGCACAGCCCGGCTCTTCAAGGCCGGTGCGGCCCCGGGCTTTCTCGTGCATGGGGGCAAGGCCCGGGCTGTGGGCGAAGCCAGCCTGCCGATGGGCATCCTCGGCGGCGTCAGCGGACAGAGCCGGGTGGTGCATCTGGCGGCGGGGGACTATGTGGTGCTGGTATCGGACGGTCTCCTGGTGGACGGCCCCGGCTGGGTGATGCAGCAGCTGGAACTCTCCGCTGCCAAGGCAGAACAGCCCGACGTTCTGGCGAAAAAGCTGGTGGAAGCCGCCCGCGCCCGAGCCGTCCAGCGGGGCCGTCCCGACGACATTACCGCCGCTGTCCTCCGGCTCGAAAACAGCTGAGTTGCTTTTTGGGCAGCGAGAGGGTATACTTGTCAGTATCTTGATCGATCATAGGAGAGACATATATGCTGACAGTTACAGTTGCACAGGACGGCAGCGGCGACTTCGCGTCCATCGCGGAGGCGGTGCTGGCCGTACCCTATGAGGAGGAAGCACTGGTGCAGGTCGGCCCCGGCATTTACCGGGAAAAGCTGGTCTGCGAAAAGCGCTGCATCACCCTGCGGGGGGCGGGTGCAGATAAGACAAAACTCGTGTGGGGCGACGGCGGCAAGCTGCCCCACAAGGACGGGCGGCCCACCCATACCTTCCGCAGCTACACCGCCTTTTTCAGCGGCGAAACGCTCTGCGTGGAGGACATGACGATCGAAAACGATGCTGGTCCTGGCGCGAAAGCCGGGCAGGCCGTCGCGGCCTATGTGGACAGCACCCGGGCGGTGTTCCGCCGGGTCAAGCTGCTGGGCAGTCAGGACACGCTCTTCTGCGCCCCGCTGCCCGAAAAGGAGCGGGAGAAGGACGGCTTTCTCGGCCCGCGCAGTCTTGCGCCCCGCAAACCGACCGCCCAGTACTACACCGACTGCGAGATCGCGGGCGACATTGATTTCATCTTCGGCGGCGGCGACGCCCTCTTCGAAAACTGTGTCATCCGCACGGTGGACAACCACATCCCTCACAGCTATGTCACAGCTCCTTCGGGCAAAGCCGATGGACTGGGCTTTGTGTTCTGGAACTGCGATCTCGTGTCGGACTGCCCGGCGGGCAGCGTCTATCTGGGCCGTCCGTGGCGTCCCGAGGGCAAGACGGCGGTGCTGGGCTGCCGCCTCGGCGCCCACATCGCGCCGGAAGGTTTTATCGCATGGAATGACCGCACCGATACCGGCCTTGCCAGCTTTGCGGAAGCCGACAGCACCGGCCCGGGCGCAGCGGAGCGCCCGGCGTGGGTGAAACAGCTTTCCGGGCCGGAGGCGGCGGCACTGCTGGCCCGCGCCCGCACCCTCTGTCGACCGAAAACCAACTGAGGATGTAACAAATGAAAAAACTGCCGAATTTTGTAAAGTGGCTCATCATTGCCGTGGTGCTGGCCGCAATGGCCGCGATGATGGTGGCCGTGAACGACCGCGCCTCCCGGGTGGAGATGCCAATGCCGGACAACAGTCTGGGCATCTATCGCCAGACGCCTGCCACTGGAAAGTGAATCAAAAAAAAAAAAAAAACGAAACGGGACTGCTGGAAAGCGGCCCCGTTTTTGCATGATGCCGCCGCCTTCCGCATATATTGTACGGACAAATCTGAATGGGTGGGAGGCAAGGGTATGTTTGTGGTCACACTGAGTAAGGCAAGCGTCAAGAAGCTGGGCGTGGGGGCGATGTGCTGTGCGCTGGTGGTGTTCAGTGCCATGCTGGGGCGGTACATCAGCACCCGCTCGGTGGCTGTCGCGGCGGCAAGCAATAAAATCGAGAGTGCGCAGGACATCCAGACCTGGTTCACGGGCTACGGACTGGATGTGGACGGCGCGTCCATCACCGCCGATAAGGTCAAGATCCCCCGCAAGTGGGACGACAGCTTTTCGGCCTTTAACGGGGTGGTGCAGCAGAGCGGCATGGACCTGGCCCGCTACAAGGGCAAGACGGTGGAGAAGTGGACGGCGCTCATCCCGGCGGCCAGCCGGGGCGATGTGAGCAGCTACGGCGTGCTGCTGGTCTACAAGAAAAAGGCCGTGGGTGCGTACCTGTTGGAAAAGCCCTCCGGCACCGTCACCGGGCTGAAAGACGCCCAGACCGCGATGGCCCTGCAGGAGGCCGAACAGGTGTCCGGCGAGGACTTCAGCGGGGACTGGGGCGAACGGCACGAGGATGAACTGACCGACGGTCAGGCCCAGCAGACCTCGGGCGAAGATTTCAGCGGCGACTGGGGAGAGCGCCACGACAGCGAGCTGGGCGCGGAGGGTCAGGCCCAGCAGACTTCCGGCGAGCCGGACGCTGCACAGGAGCAGCCCGTGCAGTATACCGACCTGCCGCTGGACGCCGAGGGCTACCCCGTCGAATAACCGTCATTCTGTACAAAAAAGTGCGATGAAACAGAAAAATTGTGCAGTAGTGGTATTTCTGTAGAAAGATTCTGTTCAATGTTACTAAAATTTTTGATAAAAAATCGGCAATATGAAAGGGTGAAAAAAGAACGACTAAGGTTTATAATAAAGATAAACATCCAGCAGCCAGAAAGTTCGAGTGCTGCGTCCCGAGGGGCAGGGTGAGCCGCCCAGGAGGACCGGATGAAGTAAGGAGAAAATGATCATGAAGGAATTCCAGTACACCGTTAAGGATGCCTGCGGCATCCACGCCCGTCCCGCCGGTCTGCTCGTCAAGGTGGCCAAGGGCTTTGCCAGCACCGCTACCCTCGAGAAGGGCGGCAAGACCTGCGACCTGCGCAAGCTGATGGCCCTGATGGGCATGGGCGTCAAGCAGGGCGACACCGTCACCATCAAGGTGGAGGGCGACGATGAAGCCGCCTGCGCCGAAGCTATCCAGAAATTCCTGAGCGAGAACGTCTGATCGCCCAGCGTGATGAGAAGCCCTTGCGGGGAATGTCCTGCGGGGGTTTTTTGTTACGGAACACAAAACAGCAAGAATAAGGAGAAATTGCAATGCAGGTAGGTACCGGTAAAAGCATCCTGAATGGCATTGCCATCGGAAAGCTGAAGATCTATAAGAAAAAAGATACCGTCATCTCTGCCGCCGAAGTGGCCGACACCGCCGCTGAAGAGGCCCGTTTTGAGGACGCCCGCGCCAAGGCCATCGAACAGCAGACCGCTCTGTACGAGAAGGCTCTGGCTGAGGCCGGCGAGGACATCGCCGAGGTGTTCAACATCCACGCCATGATGCTGGATGACGACGACTTCGTGGACGCCATCAAGGAGATCATCAACGGCCAGCACAAGTGCGCTGAGTACGCCGTCAAGACCGCCGGCGACAATCAGGCCGCCGTCTTCGCCGCCATGGATGACCCCTATTTGCAGGCCCGCAGCGCCGACGTCATCGACATTGCACAGGCCATCCTCGACATCCTGCAGGGTGTGGACAATGCTACTTTGCAGGGTACTGAGCCCAGCATCCTCGTGGCTGAGGACCTGGCCCCGTCCGAGACGGTCCGCATGGACAAGAGCCTGCTGCTGGGCTTCATCACCCGGGAGGGCAGCTCCAACAGCCACACCGCCATCCTCGCCCGCAGCATGAACATCCCCGCCCTTATCCAGTGCAAGGACATCCAGGACGACTGGGACGGCAAGATGGCGGTCGTGGACGGCTACAACGCCTGTGTCTACGTTGACCCCACCCCCGACCTGCTCAAGAGCCTGAAAAAGCGCCAGCAGGAAGACCAGAAAAAGCAGGCCCTGCTGCAGGAGCTGAAGGGCAAGCCCAACACCACCCTCGACGGCAAGACCATCAACGTCTTTGCCAACATCGGCGGCATGGGCGACGTGGGCGCTGTGCAGCAGAACGACGCCGGCGGCGTCGGCCTCTTCCGCACCGAGTTCGTCTACCTCAACTGCAAGGACTTCCCGACGGAGGACTACCAGTTCGAGGCATACAAGCAGGTGCTCGAGAGCCTTGCACCCCGCAAGGTGGTCGTCCGCACCTGCGACATCGGCGCAGACAAGACCGTGGACTACATGAAGCTCGACCACGAGGATAACCCCGCTCTGGGCTACCGCGCCATCCGCATCTGCCTGACCCGGAAGGACTTCTTCAAGACCCAGCTGCGCGCCCTGCTCCGCGCTTCCGCTTACGGCAACATGAGCATTATGTTCCCCATGATCACCAGCCTGCGGGAGCTGCAGGACGCCAAGGCCGTGCTGGACGAGTGCCGCACGGAACTGCGGGCTGAGGGCAAGAAGTTCGACGAGAAGATGGAAGTGGGCACCATGATCGAGACGCCCGCCGCTGTCCTCATCGCCGACGAGCTGGCCGAGGAGTGCGACTTCTTCTCCATCGGCACCAACGATCTGACCCAGTACACCTGCGCTCTGGACCGCCAGAACGCAAAGCTGGAGCCCTTCTTCAACCCGCACCACCCCGCTGTGCTCCGGGCCATCAAGATGACCATCGATGCGGGCCACCGCCACGGTATCTGGGTGGGCATCTGCGGCGAGCTGGGCGCGGACACCGCCCTCACCGAGACCTTCCTGCGGATGGGCGTGGACGAGCTGTCCATGAACGCCAAGAGCGTGCTGCCCGTGCGCAAGATCATCCGCAGCATCGACTTGAGCAAGCCTTCCGATAAGTAAGGAGCACTTGACCCCCAAAAACTCCGCCCCCGGCAGGGAACTTCCCCGCCGGGGGCTTTGCATACCCGAAAAATTTTACCGAAATACTTCAAAACCATAAAGTGCAGTGCTATACTGGTAGCATCGAAATACCTGCTGAGAGGGAATTTTATGACACAACTGCTCATCCACCTGTTCGTCCGGCACCCGGACGATACCAAGAACGCCGCCGTCCGCACGGCCTACGGCAATCTGGCCAGCCTCGTGGGCATGGCCTGCAATCTCCTGCTCTGTCTGGGCAAGCTGGCGGCGGGGACGCTGTTCGGCTCCATCGCCATCATGGCCGACGCCCTGAACAACCTTTCGGACGCCTCGTCCAACGTGGTGAGCCTCGTGGGCTTCCGGCTGGCGGCCAAAGGCCCGGACGAAAAGCACCCCTACGGCCACGCCCGGTACGAATATCTGGCGGGCCTTGTGGTCTGCGTCACCATCCTCGCCATCGGGCTTTCGCTGCTGAAAGAATCTGCGCTCAAAGTGCTCCACCCGACGGCAGTGGTGTTCAGCTGGCTCAGTGTGGGGGTGCTGGCGGCGTCCATCCTCGTCAAGCTCTGGATGAGCCGCTTCAACAAGACCATCGGACAGCGCATCAACTCCGAGACTCTGATGGCCACCGCCGCCGACAGCCGGAACGATGTGCTGACCACCAGCGCCGTGCTCCTGTCCACCGTCCTCTCCCACCTGACGGGCTGGGACGTGCTGGACGGTCTCATGGGCGTGGCCGTGGCGGCGTTCATCCTCTGGTCGGGCTGGGGGCTTATGATGGATACCCTCAGCCCCCTGCTGGGCGAGAGCCCCTCACCGGAGCTGGTGGAGCACATCGAGCACACCGTCATGAGCTACCCGGGGGTGCTGGGCGTCCACGATCTGATGGTCCACGACTACGGCCCGGGGCATCAGTTCGCCTCGCTCCACATCGAGTTCCCCGCCGAGGCCGACCCGCTGGAAGCCCACGACATCATCGACAACATCGAGCGGGATTTTCTGAAAAAAGACCACTTACAGGTCACCATCCACTACGACCCCATCGTGACGTCGGACGCCGCCGTAGGCATCCTGCGGAGCCGCTTGATGGAAAAAGCCCGTCAGATGGACCCTCGTCTGTCCATCCATGACCTGCGCATCGTGCCGGGGGACAGCCACACCAACGTGCTGTTCGACCTCGTGTTCCCGGCGGGCTACACCGGCGACAAGGACGCGCGGCTGGCCGAGATGTGCAATTTCGTCAAGGAGCAGGACCCGAGATACTGCTGTATGGTGAAGGTGGAGCAGAGCTATGCCTCCGCTCTGCCGGAAGAGGATCAATAAGAAAAAGAGGGAAAGTATTATGCTGAACGAGACTTACCGCGCCATGCTGGGCCACAAGAGCGTCATCCGCGAGACTTTCATGTACGGCAAACAGCGCGCCGCCGAGATAGGCTATGAGAACGTGTTCGACTACTCGCTGGGCAACCCCAGCGTCCCCTGCCCGGACAAGTTCACCAAAGCCATGCAGACCCTGCTGGCCGAGGAAGAGCCTGTCGCCCTTCACGGCTACTGCCCCAGTCAGGGCGACCCGGGCTTCCGCACCGCCGTTGCGGCCCATCTGGCAAAGACCTTCGGCCTGCCCTATGAGCAGAAGGATATTTTCCCCACCACCGGTGCGGCGGGCGCTATCGCCCACGCCATCCGCGCTGTGACAAAGCCCGGCGACGAGGTGCTGACCTTCGCCCCCTACTTCCCCGAGTACGGCCCTTATGTGGAGGGGACCGGCGCTGTGCTCAAGGTCGTGCCGCCTCAGGCACCGGCTTTCCAGCCGAATCTCGACGCCTTTGAAGAGATGCTGACCGAGAACGTCACCTGCGTCCTCATCAACACCCCGAACAACCCCACCGGCGTCGTCTACTCCGCCGAGACCCTGAGCCGTCTGGCTGACATCCTGACCGAAAAGAGCAAAGTTTTCGGCCACAACATCTTCCTCGTCAGCGACGAGCCCTACCGTGACATCGCCTTCGACGGCAAAAAGGTGCCTTACCCGGCAGCGTTCTACCCCCACACCCTGACCTGCTTCTCCTTCTCCAAGAGCCTGAGCCTGCCCGGCGAACGTCTGGGCTATGTGGCCGTCCGGCCCGGCTGCGAGGGCGAAGACGTGCTGGTGGACATGATGGCTCAGATCTCCCGCTTCACCGGCCACAACTGCCCGCCCAGCATCATCCAGAAAGCCACTGCCGAGTGCCTCGACGTCACCAGTGATCTGTCTGTCTACGAGACGAACATGAACCTGCTGTACGATAAGCTCACCGAGCTGGGCTTTGAGGTGGAGCGCCCCGGCGGCACATTTTATATCTTCCCGAAGGCGCTGGAAGAGGACGCCAACGCCTTCTGCCTCAAGGCCCGGGAGTTCGATCTGCTGCTGGTCCCCAGCGACACCTTCGGCGTCAAGGGCTATGTCCGCTTTGCCTACTGCATCGACACCGAGAAGGTGAAGCGCAGCCTGCCCGCACTGGAAAAGCTGGCCGCAGCCTATAAAAAGTGAATGTGAGGTAGTTCCATGCATCCGCTCCCCGAATATCCCCGCCCGAGTATGCGCCGGGACAGCTACGTCAACCTGAACGGCCCGTGGGACTACGCCATCACCCAGAGCTCGGAGTTCCCGGCAAAGTGGGACGGCGCTATCCTCGTACCCTATTCGCCCGAGGCAAAAGCCTCTGGCGTGGGCCGGACGCTGCAGCCCGGCCAGTGGCTCCACTACCACCGCACCTTCACGCCCCCGGCAGGCGAGGGCGGGCGCGTCCTGCTCCACTTTGGGGCGGTGGACTACGCCTGCGCGGTGGAGGTCAATGGCCGTCTGGCCGGGGGACACCGGGGCGGCTACTGGCCCTTTACGCTGGACATCACCGACCTGCTCCGCCCGCAGGGCCATAACACCCTCTGGGTGGCGGTGCAGGACCCCACCGGCACCGGCACGCAGGCGAGAGGCAAGCAGACCCTCCGGCCCGGCGGGATGTTCTACCCGGCCCAGAGCGGCATCTGGCAGACGGTCTGGCTGGAGCGGGTGCCGGAAAATTACATTGATACGCTGACCGTCACCCCGGACTACGACGCCCGGACCGTGACCGTGAAAGTCCATGCCTCGAAGCCCGGCGGTGCGGCGAACCTCTGGGCCGTGGTGCGGGCCGGCGGCGTGACCATCGCCGAGGACTGGGGCAGCGACGAGGCCGACCGGGACGGCGAAGTGACCCTGAACATCGCCGAAGAGCATTTCTTCCCGTGGAGCCCCGACAGCCCCTTCCTCTATGATTTGACCGTCGGCACGACCCAGGGCGAAGAAGAGGGCTTCGACACCGTCCACAGCTATTTTGCCCTCCGCAAGTGGGAGTGCAAAGAGGATGCAAAGGGCATCCGGCGGTTTTTCCTCAATGACAAGCCCATCCTGCTCAATGGCCTGCTGGACCAGGGCTATTGGCCCGACGGCCTCTACACCCCGCCCTCCGACGCCGCCGTGGAGCACGAACTGCACACCGTGCGGGAGCTGGGCTTCAACCTGCTGCGCAAGCACGCCAAAATCGAGCCGGAGCGCTGGTACTACCACTGCGATAAGCTGGGCATCATCGTCTGGCAGGATATGGTCAACGGCGGCGGGGCCTACCCGATGTGGTACGTCACCTACCTGACCAACGCCTTACAGCCCCTGATGCGCCGCGCCCCGGACGGGAAGCTGCTGTGGGGCTTTCTGGGCCGGGGCAGCGCCCACAGCCGGGAGGAGTACGCCCGGGAGCTGGCCGACACGGTAGCCGCACTGGGTCGGCACCCCTGCATCGGGTGCTGGGTGCCGTTCAACGAGGGGTGGGGCCAGTTCGACGCACGGAAAGCCACCGAGACCCTCCGCGCCCTCGACCCCTCCCGTCCGGTGGACGAGGCCAGCGGCTGGTTCGACCGGGGCGGGGGAGATGTGCATTCCATCCACAACTACTTCTATCCGCTCCGCATCCGCCCGAACGTGCGCACGGTGGCCCTCAGCGAGTACGGCGGCATTGCATGGCCCATGCCCGGCCATGAGCCGCCACGGAAGACCTACGGCTACGGCACGGCCAGAAGCCGGGCAGAGCTGACCGAGCGCTACCGTGATTTGCAGCTCAGGACGATTCTCCCGCAGCTGAAAAAGGGCCTGTCGGCGCTGGTGTACACTCAGCTGACCGACGTGGAGGACGAGGTGAACGGCCTGTTCACCTATGACCGCACGGCCATCAAACCCGATGCCGCCGCCGTCCGCGCCGTCAACGAGGCACTGGAAGCGGAGTTTGAAAAGGCAGTAAAAGAATGAACGGGCTCTCGGCCATTTGTCCCTGTGCAGGCAGAGCATTTTGCTGTTTTTCACGGCTCCTGATTGGCTAAAATGTCGAAAATAATACCATATATTGACAATCCTGTAAAAATGCACTATACTGAACCCATCGAGGCAGACCACGAAGTCCTTGTATATAAAAATGTTCAACAGCATATTTGCGATATGCAATTCAACGCTGCTGCTGTTGCATTAAAAAGTTGAATTGCTATAAAACAGGTATTACAGGCACACGGCCTGTAATGATAAACATTATATGTTCGCGCATGTAGTGATTTATCTCACATAGTCTAGGGGCGAGGTTCCGCAAGGGACCTCGCCCTTGGGCTTTTTATAGGCGCTGGGCTATTGACATTGGAGAGCGATTCATCTATAATCGAGGTGCAGACCAGTCGAAGATGTATGGACTGGAAAATTATGGGAACTCCAAAACGCGAAAACTGCCCATTCTGAGATGCTCTAAAAGGCGAAAATAACGCCGAAATATAAGAAAAATGATGCATCTGCATTGTTTTCGAGAGAATGGATGAAAACGTCGGATTGCATCAGAATGCGTTAGAAAATGTCGGGCCGCCCGCCACAGCCTGAGAAGGCCGAAGCGGGCGGTCCGTTTTTATCTTTTGTATCCTTGCGCTTGACAATCCACGTACGGCTGTCTATAATAAAGATAGGGAAAGGCGCTGGCTGCACAGTGGTCAGCTCCCTCTCTCAGTGTCACATTTTGAGAAACATGACCGCCGGAGTTTGGAAGACTATGGGGGCGGTCATTTTTCTTGCCATTTTATTTTTTGATATAGTGTTTTGCGTGATGCATATCCCGAAAAAAGACTTGGGCGATCGTCCAAGTGATTTTGGCAGTGCCAAGGATGACAGTGGCCAGAAGGCCGAGCAGAGCAATAACAGTATTCAAAATTTCCATAGTGGAATCCTCCCTTAGATTTTCATGTAGAAACATTCGAACCGTCAGGAGGATGACAAAAAATTGAACTTCCTCCTGACGCGGCACAATGTGACGCGAGGGAGGGAGCATGACCGCTGCACTTGCAGGACAGCGCCTTTCTGCTAAGAGGATACCATAAAAACCGACAAAAAGCAACGCCGCGCGATGCATATCCGCGCGGCGCTGGAAGCAGAATTTGAAAAGCAGTATGATAACAGAAAAGCTCCGGGAACCAACAGATCCCCGGAGCTTTTGTATTATTTTTAAGGAAAATTACTGTTCGTTCTTGATTTTGGAAGCCGGCATCTTCTTCATGGCGGCAGAATCCAGAGCGTGGGGCAGCTGAGCGCCATAGGACTGGATGCTGTCCTGCAGCTCACCGTTCTTCATGTCGGAGAGGGCCTGTGCACGGAGGCTGTCCAGCGTGTCAGCGTCCAGCGGGTCGAGACGGACGAGCATCATCAGCGCATAGCTGGAATACTGCACGGCGGCGGCCTCGCCGGGCTTGAGGGCGCGGACGGCGTCGGCGGTGCCTTCCTCGGAGAAGGTGGAATCGATGTTGTCAGAACCCAGCAGGGCAGTGGAGAGGGAAGAAGCGTCGGAAGAGGGCTCACCGTCCAGCACAGCGTAGATGTCGGGCAGGGCAGCGGCGACGGCGGCGCTGAAAGCAGTGGTCTGGGCGCTGGCCCCATCGGGGATGGCAGCGTTGCAGCTCTCGGCGGCGGTCTGGGCCAGCTCGAGCATCTGGGCGCTCTGGGCGTCATCAGCAAAAGCGAAGGTGCTGGTGTTGTAGAGCGGAACGACCACATAGCGGATGTAGACCATTTCGTCCTCGAGGTGGCTGGTCAGCTCTGCGTCGGAGACGGGGGTCTCGCCGTCGGTGCCGTAGCACATCTCGAGCAGGTCGTTGCTCTTGATGAGGATGCGCTCGAACCGCTTGAGGGTGTCGAGGCCGATGCCGTTGGCCTTGTAGAGGTCGCCGTTCTGCTCCATCAGCTGGGAGGCGTAGCTGTCGGCCTGCATCTCCTCGTCGGGGGTCAGAACGCCGCCCAGCTCATCAAAACGGGTCTCGATGGCGGCGTAGGACTCGAGGTTCTCGAGGGTCTTCTGGGCCACATAGTCGCTGACCACGGCGGTCTCGCCGGTGGCGTCATCGACGGTGATGGTGGCCTTGAGGAAGCTGGACACCTTGGCGGCGTCCTGGTCGTCGGAAGCGAGGTCGGCGGCGGTCTGGTAGGCATCGAACTGGGCCAGCAGATAGAGGCCGGAAGAGATGTCCACGTTACCGATGGTGCCTACGGAATCCGGAGTGGAGAGGCTGCAGCCCACGAGGCCGACGGCCAGAGCGAGGGCGCAGACGAGCGCGATGAATTTCTTCTTCATAAGTGTACTCCTAGTGAAATTTATTTTTTGCCGGTGTTTTCTTCCGGCGGGGCAGCAAGGATGTCGGCCATCGCCTTGAGGATGCTTTGCAGCAGTTCCAGCGGCTTTTCGTCGGGTTGGAGAGTCACCGAGAGGTAGGGCTTGGTGCCGGCTCCTGCCGTCACCCGGCCATTGAAAGCGATGAGCAGGCCGCGTATCATGGCCACGTCCAGCGTCTCCACCTGTAACAGCAGGGTATCCTTCTTCTGGGTGACTTCATAGACGCCCACGGCGGCGGCCTGGACCCGCACCAGCGAGACGTTCACGAGGTCGCTGACGGAGGGCGGCGGGTCGCCGTAGCGGTCGATGAGTTCGTCCAGCACGTCGGCGGCATCCTCGGGGGTCTGGATGGCGGCGATGCGCTTGTAGGCCTCGATGCGGCCCGGGCCGTCGGCAATATACTTCTCCGGGATGAAGGCGTCCACCCGCAGGTCCACGAGGCATTCGCTCTTGTCCCGCTGGATGGGCTCGCCCTTGGCCCGGGCGATGGCCTGACCCAGCATCTTGACGTAAAGGTCATAGCCCACGGCCTCCATGTGGCCGTGCTGGCTGTGGCCCAGCAGACTGCCTGCGCCGCGAATTTGTAAGTCGCGCATGGCGATGCGGAAGCCGGAGCCGAAGGCTGTGAACTCCCGGATAGCCGAAAGCCGCTTCTGGGCGATGTCGGTGAGGGTCTTGTCCCGCCGGAAGGTGAAGTAGGCGTAGGCTTTCCGGCCCGAGCGGCCCACGCGGCCCCGGATCTGGTACAGCTGGGCCAGACCCATCCGGTCGGCGTCCTCGATGATGAGGGTGTTGCAGTTGCGCACATCAATGCCCGTCTCGATGAGGGTGGTGCAGACGAGGATGTCGATCTCGCCGTTCAGCAGATGCTGCCAGACAGGGTTCAGCTCTTCCTCGGTCATCTTGCCGTGGGCAATGCCCACCCGCGCCCCGGGTACCATCTGGCTGACGTGGGCGGCGCAGGACTCGATGTTGTCCACCCGGTTGTGCAGGTAGTAGACCTGACCGCCCCGGGCCAGCTCCTTTTTCATGGCTTCGGCAAGGATGACGTCATTGTACTCGAGCACGAATGTCTCCACCGGCTGGCGCTCGATGGGCGGCTGCTCGATGGTGGAGAGGTCGCGGATGCCGCTCATGGCCATGTTCAGGGTGCGGGGGATGGGGGTGGCCGAGAGGGTCAGCATGTCCACGCCGATGAAGTTCTCTTTCAGCTTCTCCTTGTGCTTGACGCCGAAACGCTGCTCCTCGTCGATGATGACAAGGCCCAGGTCGTGGAAGCGGACATCCTTGGAGAGGAGGCGGTGGGTGCCGATGACGATGTCCACGCTGCCGGCCTGCAGGCCCCGCAGGGTCTCTTTCTGCTGCTTGGCGGTGCGGAAGCGGGAGAGCAGCCCGACTTTCACCGGGAACGCCTCCATGCGGGAGATGATGCTGTTGTAGTGCTGCCACGCCAGCAGGGTGGTGGGGGCCAGAATGGCGCACTGCTTGCCGCCCATGACGCACTTGAAGGCCGCGCGGAAGGCGACCTCCGTTTTGCCGACGCCCACGTCGCCGCAGAGCAGGCGGTCCATAGGCCAGCCCTTTTCCATGTCCTTTTTGATCTCGGCGGTGGCGGTGAGCTGGTCGTCCGTCTCGTCGTACTCGAAGCGGGACTCGAAATCGCTCTGCCACTCGCCGTCGGCGGGGAAGGCGTAGCCTGTGGCCTGACGGCGGCGGGCGTAGAGCTCGATGAGCTCCTGGGCCATCTCTTCGGTGGCCTTTTTGACCTTGGCGCGGGTGCGCTGCCACTCGGTGCCGCCCAGCTTTGCAAGCTTCACCTTTTCCTCGTCGCCGGGGGCGGTGTAGCGGCTCAGCAGATCGAGCTGAGTCACCGGCACATACAGCACGTCGGAGCCGGAATACTGGATCTTCAGGTAATCTTTTATCGCGCCCTGCACCTCGAGACGCTGGATGCCCGCATACATGCCGATGCCGTGGCTCTGGTGAACCACATAGTCGCCGGGCTTGATGTCCGAGAGGCTGGACAGGGCGTTTTTGTTCTTCTTGCGCTTTTTGTTCTCGGCGGCCTCGTCGTCCAGACCGTGACGCCGGGACGAGATGACCGCCACGCGGGCGAACGGGAAGGTGCAGCCCGCCGTGAGGTGGCCGGGCAGTACCTGAACCAGACCTTTCGCGGGCCGGACGTCCCGGCTCATGCTGACGGCATAGCCCTTGTCAGCCAAATCGCGGGTGAGGGCCGCTGCACCCTTGGGCGTGCCGGCGAAAAGGGCCACGGCGTACCCCTGCTGGATCAGCGGGTCGAGGTCTTCCCGCAGGGAAGCGAGGTCGCCGCCCCAGTTGGGAGCCGCGAAGGCCTCGGCGTTGATGAGGTCTTTCAGCTTGAACTCGTTCATGCCCCGCAGGAAGTTCTCGCAGAGCAGGGTGCTCTGGTCCTGCGCCGCAATGGCGAGGTCGTCCATGGTCTGGTAGAGCACATCGAGACCGGGGCAGATGACGCCCTCCTCGAGCAGGCCGGTCAGCTCTTCGCTGCGGCGGAACTCGGTGGCTTTCTGGGCGTCCCGGATGCCGCCCACCTCGTCGAGGATGAAGATGGGGCTGCTCAGGTGGTCCAGCAGGGTGGCGGGCGTCTCGTACCGCAGACCGTAGTATTTGTCCATGGCCTCGGGCATGACGCCGCTGTCCAGCTGGGTGAGGTCGGCTTCCATGGCCTTTTCGAGGGCGGTGCGGCGCTTGCCGCGGGCTTTCTTCTGGGCGGCGCGGAGGGCCTCTGCCGTGTCGGCGGTGCTGCCGAACAGCACCTCACGGGCGGGAGAAAGATAGATCTTTTCCAGCGCACCGTCCCGCCGCTGGGTCAGCAGGTCGAAGGAGGCAAGGGAGTCTATCTCGTCGTCCCAGTACTCCACACGGGCGGGCTGGCGCATATCGGGGGCGTAGATGTCCACGATGTCGCCCCGGACGCTGAACTGTCCCGGGCCGTCCACCTGACTGCGCCGCACGTATCCGGCGGCGAAGAGCCGCTCCACCAGCGCTTCGCGGTTGTAGACCATGCCGGGCTTGAGGGTGAGGGTGTTCTTCTGGAACTCATCCTGCGGCACAGTGTATTGGAGCAGGGCCTCGGCGGGGACGCAGACGGCGTTCAGCCGTCCGCCCGCCAGCGCGCCCAGCACCGACAGACGCCGGTACTCGTACTCGCGGCCCGCGCCTTCGACGGGGCGGAGCATGAAGTCCCGGGGCGGGAACACCGCCGCCGAGAGCCCCAGCGTCTTGAGGTCGTCGGCAAAATGGGTGGCCTCGGCCTCGCCGGGGGTGACGACGCAGAGGATGCGGCCCGTGTCCTTCTGGAGCGCGGCGTAGAGCAATGCCCGGCCTGCCGGAGGCAGACCGAACAGCGCCGCCGGGCCGGGGGAGGCGAGGCTGGCCGCTGTCTTCTGGTATTCAGGGGTGTTTTTCAGGAGCGCTTCGTACATGGTGGACCTCCTTTCTGATGGGGTTAAACCTCTCCGTCACGGCTGACGCCGTGCCACCTCCCCTATCGAGGGGAGGCTTTGGCATACCGGAAAACTTTACCTCTTCGCCAGAGGCTCCCCTCGGTAGGGGAGCTGTCGAGCAAAGCGAGACTGAGAGGTTGCGTCAAGCGGAGCCTTACCCGTTATACTTGCTCTGCGCCAGACCCAGCTTGCCGTCCATGATGAGCTTTGCGGCGGCTGCGATGTCGGGGCAGCGGTCGGCGAGGGCCTTGGCGTCGTCGGGCGGGAACTTGCCCAGCACCCAGTCGGCCAAATCGTAGTCCGGGCGGGGCTTTGCGCCCACGCCGATGCGGATGCGGGGGAAGTTCTCGCCGCCGAGGCGGGCGATGATGCTCTTGAGGCCGTTGTGGCCGCCCGCAGAGCCGGAGGGCCGGATGCGCAGCTTGCCGGGATTCTGGGTGATGTCGTCGCACAGGACGATGACGTGGTCGGCAGGGATCTTGAAGAAGCCCGCCAGCGGGCCGATGGAGTCGCCCGAGAGGTTCATATAAGTCAGGGGCTTCAGGAGCACGACCTTGTGGCCGTCTACCTCGCCCTGCCCCCACAGGCCCTGAAACTTGGTCTTGGAGACGGAGATGCCCCACTTTCCGGCCAGATAGTCCAGCGCGGCAAAGCCTGTGTTGTGACGGGTGCCGTCGTATTTCGGCTCCGGATTGCCGAGGCCGGCAATGAGCCAGATGTCATTGGTGTTCATATGATATATTCTGCCTTTTTTACGTTGGATCTGTTTTCGAACAATATGTTATTATAACATACGCGCGCGCAAAAAGATACACAAAAAGCAAAAAAGCCGCCGTGCGGGCGGCACGGCGGCGTGGGGAGCGGGGGTCAGCCCTGCTCCTGTTCCAGTTTCTGCTTCTTTATAATGTACGCCTCCATTTTCGGTTCAGCCCAGCCATCGAGGTTGGTCTGACGCTCCCGGGCGATGCCAAGAGCCTGCGGGGGGACGTCCTTGGTGATGGTGCTGCCGGCGGCGGTGTAGGCCCCGTCGCCGATGGTGACGGGGGCGACAAGGTTGGTGTTGCAGCCGATGAAGCAGTAGTCGCCGATCTGAGTGCGGAACTTGTCCTTGCCGTCGTAGTTGCAGGTGACGGTGCCGCAGCCGAAGTTGCAGTACTTGCCCACATCGCTGTCGCCAATGTAGGTCAGGTGGCTGACGGTATTGCCCCGGGCGAAGTTGGAGTTTTTCGTCTCGACGTAAGCGCCCAGATGCACACCGTAGCCGGTGACGGTGTTGATGCGCACATGGGTGAAGGGACCGATATTGTTGTGGGGGCCGAGGTGGCTGCTGTAGACCTGACTGGCGTTGACGGTGGTGCCTTCGTCCACGGTGCTGTCCTCGATGAGGGTGTTGGGGCCGATGACGCAGCCTGCGCCGATGGTGGTCTTGCCGCGCAGGATGGTGCCTGCGAGGATGACGGCTCCCGGGGCAATGACCACTTCGGAGCCGATCTCCACATTGCGGCTGCGGATGTCCACGCCGTTTGCGATGTGGCGCAGCAGCATCTCTTCGCGCTGGGCCTCGGCAGCGTCGAGCTTTGCCTTTGCGGCAGCCAGTGCGGATGTATCAATATTCTGCATAGAGAAAAACCTCCTCCAAAACCGCCTCTCGCAGAAGCTGTGCAGACCCCTGCGGGAGAGGAAACGTTGTATCCAAGATAGAAGAAATTCGGAAAGATGGAAGACAAACAAGAACGGCAGCGAGTTTAATGGATAGAAAGTTGTATCCAACTGTCCAAAAACGGCATCAGAACTTGAAAATCCTCTTCAAATCTTTCCCATTTTATATTACCCAAAAAGTGAGTAAAATGCAAGGGTTTGCACAAAAAATATCAAACAAATTCGGTGATTTGCCCGATGGAATAGACGTGAAATTTTGGTATAATAGTTTAGCATTCACAGAGAAATGTTTATCGTATGACAAGACAGAGCAACGATAAGACCGCCGTGCTTCGCGCCAGCGGCTACCATTTGGGAGGTAAACACGCATGAGCAAAAAGTATCTGTACTACTTCAGCGAAGGCAACGATGCCTTTGGCGGCGACAAGGTCACCATGAAGAACATTCTGGGTGGCAAGGGCGCTGGTCTGGCTGAGATGACTGCAGCCGGTATGCCGGTGCCGCAGGGCTTCACCATCACCACCGAGGCCTGCACCCAGTACTACGCAGACGGCCGCCAGATCAACGACGAGATCACCGCTGACATCTTCGAGCATGTCAAGGGCCTCGAGAAGATCACCGGCAAGACCTTCGGCGACAACGAAAACCCGCTGCTGGTCTCCGTCCGTTCCGGCGCACGTCAGTCCATGCCCGGCATGATGGACACCATCCTGAACCTCGGCCTGAACGACGAGGCTGTCGAGGGTCTGGCCAAGAAGACCAACAACCCCCGCTTCGCATATGACTGCTACCGCCGCTTCGTGCAGATGTTCGCTGACGTCGTCATGATGGTCCCGAAGAGCCTGTTCGAGGTCGAGATCGACAAGATGAAGGAAGTCAAGGGCGTCAAGAACGACGTTGACCTGACTGCTGACGACCTGAAGGAACTGGTCGGCACCTTCAAGAAGATCTATGAGGACAACGAGGGCAAGCCCTTCCCCCAGGACCCCAAGGATCAGCTCATCGAGGCTGTCAAGGCCGTCTTCCGCAGTTGGGACAACCCCCGTGCAAACGTCTATCGTAAGATGAACGAGATCCCCTACGAGTGGGGCACCGCTGTCAACGTCCAGCAGATGGCTTTCGGTAACTCCGGCGACCGCTCCGGCACCGGCGTTGCATTCACCCGTGACCCCGCCACCGGCGCTAAGAAGCTGATGGGCGAGTACCTCATCAATGCACAGGGCGAGGACGTCGTTGCTGGTGTCCGCACTCCGTCTCCCATCAGCCACCTGCACGAGCAGATGCCTGAGGTCTACGACCAGTTCGTTGAGATCGCTACCCGTCTGGAGAACTACTTCCGCGATATGCAGGATATGGAGTTCACCATTGAGGACGGCCACCTGTATATGCTGCAGACCCGTAACGGCAAGCGTACCGCTCAGGCTGCTCTGCAGATCGCATGTGACCTGGTGGACGAGGGCATGATCACCGAGCAGGAGGCTGTCCTGCGCGTGGAGCCCAAGCAGCTGGATACCCTGCTGCATCCCCAGTTCGACGCAGCTGCCCTGAAGGCTGCTGAGGTCGTCGGCAAGGGTCTGGCAGCTTCTCCCGGTTCTGCCTGCGGCCAGATCGTCTTCACCGCCGAAGAGGCTGAGGAGATGGTCAAGTCCGGCAAGATGAAGAAGGTCGTTCTGGTCCGTCTGGAGACCTCTCCCGAGGACATCGTCGGTATGCAGGTGTCTCAGGGCATCCTGACCGTCCGCGGCGGCATGACCAGCCACGCAGCCGTTGTTGCTCGTGGTATGGGTACCTGCTGTGTCTCCGGCTGCGGCAACGACAACGACGTGAAGATCGACGAAGAGGCTAAGACCTTCGAGCTCAACGGCCACAAGTTCGTCGAGGGCGACTGGATCTCCATCGACGGCTCCACTGGTAACATCTACGGCGAGCAGGTCGCTACCGTCGCCGCCACTGGCAACAAGAACTTCAACCGCTTCATGGGCTGGGCAGACGCTGCTCGTCAGCTGCTGGTCATGACCAACGCCGATAACCCGCGCGACGCACAGCAGGCAGTTGACCTGGGTGCTGAGGGCATCGGCCTCTGCCGTACCGAGCATATGTTCTTTGCTGAGGACCGCATCAAGGCTGTCCGTGAGATGATCTGCGCACGTACCGTGGAAGAGCGCGAGGCTGCTCTGGCCAAGGTCGAGCCGTTCCAGCAGGGTGACTTCGAGGCGATGTACCGCATCATGGGTGAGCGCCCGATGACCATCCGTTATCTGGACCCGCCTCTCCACGAGTTCCTGCCCAGCAAGGACGAGGACATCAAGGAGCTGGCTGCCGACATGGGCATGACCTTCGATGACCTGAAGAACGTCGTTGCTTCTCTGCATGAGTTCAACCCCATGATGGGCCATCGTGGCTGCCGTCTGGCTGTCACCTACCCCGAGATCGCAGCAATGCAGACCCGCGCTGTTATCAAGGCAGCTCTGAACGTCTCTGCTGAGACCGGTTATATCATCACTCCGCACATCATGATCCCGCTGGTCGGCGAGGTCAAGGAGCTGAAGTTCGTCAAGGACGTTGTCGTCAAGGTCGCAGACGAGCTCATCAAGGCTTCCGGCGTTGACATGAAGTATCTGGTCGGTACCATGATCGAGATCCCCCGTGCAGCTCTGACTGCCGGCGAGATCGCCAAGGAGGCTGAGTTCTTCAGCTTCGGCACCAACGACCTGACCCAGATGACCTTCGGCTTCAGCCGTGACGATGCTGCCAAGTTCCTGGGCGCTTACTACGAGAACAAGATCTACGAGAGCGATCCGTTCCAGCATCTGGACCAGGTCGGTGTCGGCAAGCTGGTCAAGATGGCTGCACATGATGGCCGTGAGACCCGTCCCGACCTGGGTCTGGGCATCTGCGGCGAGCACGGCGGCGATCCTTCCAGCGTCGAGTTCTGCCACAATGTTGGTCTGGACTACGTCAGCTGCTCTCCCTTCCGTGTGCCTATCGCACGTCTGGCCGCTGCTCAGGCTGCGATCAAGAACCCCCGCAAGTAATTGCGTGAGAGCTTGAGAGAGCACCAATAAAGTATATGAACCGCCCCGGCTTCCGCAACAGGAAGCCGGGGCGGTTTTTTGCGCTCACGGAGGGGCAGATGAAAAAACGCAGTGTGAATATATACCATATAAAAATGAATATATGCTAAAATTTCGGGAAAATACTTGCATTTTCATTAAAATGGGTGTATTATGACACCTGCCGACGAAATGCCGACAATCAACAAGAGAGGGATCGATACTATTATGTCTTTGAAGAAGAAAATTGCTGCGGCTTTCATCGCCTGTGCGATGACACTTGCCGTTGTTCCTTCCGCCTTCGCCTGCACGGCACTCTATGTCGGCAGCGACCTCACCGAGGATGGCACCACCATGTTTGGCCGGATCGAGGATCTGGGCACTAACGATTACAACAAGCTGTTCAACATCAGCCCCGCCGGGAAGCACACCGCGGGCGAGGTGTACGAGGGCTGCTACGGCTTTACCTACACCTTCACCCACGACAGCTACCGCTACACCGCCCGCCGGGACGACAACGGTCTGGGTGTCTGCCCGGACTGCGACAGCACCCACGAGCACACCCCCTATGAGGAGGCTGGCACCAACGAGAAGGGCGTCATGGTCTCTGCCACCGAGTCTCTCTACGGCACCGACGCCGTGCTGAGCGTAGACCCCTATGTGGACAACGGCATTGAGGAAGCTGAGATCACCACGGTGCTGCTGAGCGAAGCTTCCACGGCCCGCGAGGGTGTTGCCCTGCTGACCTCCATCTATGACAACGCCGGTGCAGCCGGCGGCTCCGGCGTGTTCATTGCCGACCAGAATGAGACCTGGTTCGTGGAGAACCTGACGGGCCACACCTACCTTGCCCTGAAGCTCTCCTCCAGCGTGGTCTTCATGCAGCCCAACATCGCCGCTATGGGCAAGATCGATCTGGATGACACCGACAACGTGGTGGCCTCTGCCAACCTGATCTCCGTGGCCCAGAAAGCCGGTACCTTTGTGGGCGACGCCGCTGCCAATGTCATCGATCTGGATGCCTCCTACAACGGCGACATCGCATCGGACCGCATGGCAGCCGGCCTGAACTACCTGTACGGCACCGACACCTTTACGAAGGACAACTACAGCGAGACCGACTTTGCTATCAGCAACGTCGGCGAGAACGGTGCCATCGTCCCGGTCTACTCCAACATCCAGCTGACCAAGAAGTTCTCGGTGGAGGATTCCATCCACTTCTTTCAGACCGAGCCCATCGGCAAGACGGGCAATGTGGAGACTCATCTGTTCCAGGTGAGCGCTACCGGCGATCTGAACACCGCCATTACCGAGTGGACCGCTTTTGACGACGACGTGTACAACGCCTTCGTCCCTTACTATCCGATGCTGACCACCGACACCGCAGATGTCTACAAGGTCTCGGTCCACACGGTCACCCGCTCCGACGAGCAGCCCACCGAGGGCGTCTGGTATCAGGATGCCAAGGGCCGCTACTACACCTACCCGGACGACTGGACCGACTCCTTCTACGGCGTGCGTGACGCCCTCTCCAACCTGCTGACCTACGGCAGCAATGGCAATCAGGTCACCGCAAAAGATCGGGCAGCAGCTAAGGCCAGCTATGCCGCGCTCCAGCAGGAGATCATGGCCGACTACGCCGATATGAAGGCCGCCGTTGCCGCCGCCGACACGCTTGAGGCCAAGCAGGCTGCCGCCACCAACGCCAGCAATGCCATGAGCCAGAAGGTGTACAATACCACCCTGAAGATGTACAATAAGCTCCAGGCCAAGACGGCCGCCCGGGCATGGGTCAGCTCTCTGCTGCACTGAGGCTTTGCAGCGCCTGAGGCGTTTCCCATAAAACCGCAGCGCCCCCGGTTTCCATGACAGGAAGCCGGGGGCGGTTTGTGTATGACTGCTTCTTGCAAACGCCGCCCATTTGTTCTATATGACAAGGCAAAACTGCCGGAATTCTATTTGCAGGAAGAAAATTTGGAGAAGATCATTGCGGAGAGGGGGTAAAACACACTGGAAATTCACAAATAGCGTATCATCGTTACTCCGAACGCTCTGCAATTTTGGCACCCGCCCAGGCTGCAATCAAGAACCCGAGAGCGTAAGGATCTTGCAACGGCTCTCAGTTAAAAATCAAGTATAAAATAAGGCCCACCGTCAATTTTGGCGGTGGGCCTTGTTTGTTCATGTATGAGATGGATTGCGTTTAACACAGGGGCGCTTCCCAGAAGCATCACAGATACACCTCCACGGTCAGGTCGGTCCACGCTGCACGGCGGAACTGGTGGGGCATTTTGTTGGCTTTCCGGTAACGCTTGGCGGTTTCAAAGTCGATGGTGAAGGTGAGGATGGGCTTTTCCGATACAGCCATCAGATCGATCGATGATGCTTCTTCCCCACGTTCAAGATTGCAGAGATGGCGGTCACTGGTGTTCAGTTTTACAGCCAGTTCTTCCTGCGTCATGCCGTTGGCCTTGCGCAGGTGCTGGATATGTTTGCCAGTGGCGTAAGAATCAAAGTACATAAGCCAGCCCTCCGACCACAGAGCAGTGCAGCCAATCGCCGCACCACAGGGCCGGAGAACAGACAGACGATCGGCGGCAGCTTACTTGAGCGCCGGGGCTGGGTTTGTACTCGATCCATTTCTTTTTCAGGATTCTTCGTCCTTTCTTTGTCGATGATGGCAAGGTGGGCGGAGTATCGACCACTTCTCCATGACCTGCATCTGCTGGGGTGTAAGTACTACCGGGGCAGACTCACTTCCCTCTGCCTTTGCAAAAAACTCGGAAAGCGTGATCTGAAAAGCATTGCAGATCTTCACAAGCGAAGGAATGGACGGGATCGCAAAGGTCTAAAGTCCCCAAGCGTCCAACTTACAACAAAAATGAGACAGGCGACCCACCTTTCGGGAAGCCTGTCTCATTTTTCTGTTGGGGGCTATTTGCATTGCTGAGAAACAGCCCGGTTTGGAAACTCAGTGATCGAAGGAGAACGGGGGATCACTTAAAGGCTGATATCCTTTCCGCCATTGAGCTTGCTGAAGGCCAGCAGGGAAATGACGGTCAGGATGGTCATGATGGTGGACAATGCGGCTGCAGTGCCGTAGTTGCCGCGGATGACCTCAGTATAGATTGCTACTGTCAGGGTCTTGGTCTTGCCGGTATACAGGATGATTGCGGTAGACAGTTCACTGATCATGGTGACCCAGCTCAGGATAGCACCAGAGATGATGCCGGAAGCCATCATGGGAACCGTGATGCGGAAGAATGCCTTCATCTTGGAAGCGCCCAGCGAGATAGCAGCTTCCTCAATGCTCATGGGGATCTGCTGCAGGATGGCCACCGACGAGCGGATGGTATAGGGCAGACGCCGGATGATGAGGGCCACCACCATGATGAGCATGGTGCCGCTGATGAGGAGCGGGGGCTTATTGAAGCCGATGAGCAGCGCAATGCCAAGGACCGTGCCGGGCACGATGTAGGGGATCATCGAGAGGATGTCCACCACGTTGGTCAGGGCATTGCGGCGGCGCACCACCAGATAAGCGATGAGAACAGCCAGCAGCACGATGACGACCAGTGCCAGCAGGGGGATGATGATGGTATTCTGAATGCTGCGACCCAGCTTGCCGATGGCGGTCTGGTAGCTCTGCAGCGAGTAGCCGTCCACAAAGATCTTACCCTGCGTGTTCTTGAACGAGGTGTAGATGACGTAGGCCTGCGGCATGATGGCGATGCCCACTACAAGGTAGACGACCAGATGCACCAGAGCGTTGATGCCCTTGCGGGCCTCCCGCTCCTCCACGGGGTGCATACTGTTCAGAGCGAAGGCGTTCTTGTTGGAAACATACTTCTGGACGAGGAACACCAGCGTGGTGACGACGATAGCGATGACGGCGATAGCGGCTGCAAAGCCGTCGCTGCCGCCCACCTCGTTGATGAACTCAGTGTAAAGGACAACAGGGAAGGTACGGTAGCCCTCACCGATCAGCATCGGGGTGCCGAAGTCTGCAAAGGATCGCATGAACACCAGCAGAGCTGCAGCCAGCAGGGTGGGCATGATCAGAGGCACGACCACTTTGAAGAAGCAGACAACGCCAGAGCATCCGAGGTTCTCAGCCGCCTCGATGAGGGAGTTGTCGATATTCTTCAATGCACCCTTGGCGTAGAGGAACACCAGCGGGAACAGCTGGAGCGTCATGACCAGCACGATGCCGCCGAAGCCGTAGATGTCCGGGATGGCGATGCCGAGGTTTTTGAAGAAGGCGGTGATGACACCGCTGCGACCCAGCAGCAGGATCCATGAGTAGGCACCGATGAAGGGAGCCGACATAGATGCCACCACAATGAGGATATTCAGCACCGACTTGCCTTTGATCTTAAAGATCGTGAACAGGTATGCCAGTGGGGTGCCAATGGCGATGGAGAGCACCGTCGCTGTGATGGACACCTTGAAGCTGTTGATCAGGGTATCGAAATAGTAGCTCTTGGAAAAGAACTTCGTGAAATAAGCCAGCGTGAAACCGCCGGTGTCGGGGTCCAGCACAGACTGGCGGATCAGGTATGCCATCGGGTAAAGCAGGAACAGTGCATAGAGTGCGATGGTCCCCAGCGTAATGGCTCCCCAGACATCAAGACGGAACTTATTATTGTTTTTCATAAGCGTCGCTCCTGATGAGATTGGTACCGCCGTCCTTGGTAAAGACGTTGATCTTCTCTTTCTTGACCTTCAGCAGCACCTTCTCGCCCTTCTTGAGGCCCTCGCCAATGGAGGACTCCTCTACGATCTCCACCGAGTCGCCCTGATCGGTGTCAATGGTGTAGTGGGTGTTGAGACCGAGGTAGGTGCATTCCTGCACGGTGCCGTGGATGCCATCGGTGCCGTCCTTGCAGATAATGAACTCCTCCGGGCGGATGGAACAGCGCACATCCTGCTCGGCAGCCTTGTCCAGAGCGTCGATGTGCTCATGGTAGCCGTCGGCAAAGGTGATGATGCCGTCCTTGACGTGGGCATTCACGATGTTGGTGCGGCCGATAAAGGTGGCAACGAAGACATTCTTCGGGCGCTGGTAGATGTCACGGGGAGTGCCAACGTGCTGGATGACGCCGTCCTTCATAACGGCGATACGGTCGCTGATGGCCATTGCCTCTTCCTGATCGTGGGTGACATACACGGTGGTGATGCCAACGCTCTTCTGGGTGTGGCGGATGACGCTGCGCATCTCGACACGGAGCTTTGCGTCCAGATTGGAAAGCGGCTCGTCCATCAGCAGCACATCCGGCGAGATGACCAGTGCGCGAGCCAGTGCGATACGCTGCTGCTGACCGCCGGAAAGCTGGTTGGGCATACGGTCGGCATACTGCATGATCTGCATCAGGTTCAGAAACTCATCCGTCCGCTTCTTGATCTCGGCCTTGTCCACCTTGCGGTTTTTCAGACCGAATGCCACATTGTCCCGGACGGAGAGGTTCGGAAAGATAGCATAGTTCTGGAACACCATGCCGATGTTGCGCTTGCTGGGGTCCATATCGTTGATGCGCTTCTCGTTGAAGAAGATGTCGCCGCCCTCAATGGAGTTGAAGCCTGCGATCATACGGAGAAGAGTGGTCTTGCCGCAGCCGGAGGGACCCAGCAGGGTGAACAGCTCACCATCTCCGATCTCCAGATTCAGGTCCGGGATGACCGTATTATTCCCGTAGCGCTTTACTGCGTCTTTGACTGATATTCTGCTCATACTAGCCTCCTGCCGCCCTTTGAATTACTTGCTCTGCAGATCGGTGAAGATCTCAGTGTACTTGTCCACCAGCTCCGACTTGTGGGCGCTGACGTAGGGAATGTCCTCTTCGATGACATTGATGTCTGCCATCGGGGTCATGGCATCGTTGGTGGCAGCATCCTTCATAACAGGACGGTTGGTCAGGGTGCTGCCCCAGATGTTCTGGACTTCTTCGCTCAGGATGAAGTCAATGAACAGCTTGGCATTGTCCATGTTCTTTGCGCCCTTGATGATGGTGGCAGAAGCAGGAAGGAAGACAGTACCTTCCTTCATGTAAACGATCTTGACAGGTGCGCCGTCCAGAACCAGCTGAGCACAGGGATCCTCATAGGACAGACCCACCACATACTCGCCATCGGCAACTCCCTTGTAAACGCCGCTGGAGCTTTCGCAGATCTTGCCGTCCACATTCTCAAACAGGTCGTGGACGTACTGCCATGCCTTATCGTCCTCGTAGCCGCCCATTGCAAGCAGCATATTGGTCAGGTGTGCGAAAGCGGAAGAGGAGTTGGCGGGGTCGGCAGTGGCGATTTTGCCCTTCAGGGCCGGGTTCAGCAGATCTTCGTAGCCCTCGATCTTGATGTCACCGATGAGGTCGGTGTTGACGATGAGGACGCTGCCGTCCAGCACATTGCCGGTGATGAAGCCGCACTTGTTCTTGTAGGCGTCGATGACGTTTGCATCGTTGGCGGAAACATACGGCTCCCACAGGTCCTCGTTGGTGTACATCTGCGACCAGGAGCCGCCGAACAGGACATCTGCGTAGGGATCGTTCTTTTCGGACTGGATACGCTTGACCAGTTCGCCGGTGCCGGCCTGAATCAGCTCGACATTGACGCCGTATTTCTCCTCAAACAGAGGAATGGTGGCGTTCAGCAGGCCCTCAGAGTTGGGCGAGTAGATCACGAGGTCGCCGCCGCCCTGTGCAGCAGAACCAGAAGCGGCAGTGGAAGCAGCGGTAGAACCGGCAGAAGAGGTGCTGGCGGAGGAGCCGCCGCAAGCGCTCAGAGCAGCAGAAGCTGCGATAACACCGGTAGCCATCAGGAACGAACGACGAGAAATCTTTTTCATAGTAAAAACCTCCATTTTTTACCTGAAACCTTTCGATAATCCCATTTTAATGCTTCTAGCACAAAAATAATACTCAAATTGCAGAACAAATGGAAAAAATACCGAACAGCGGCTGTTCGGTATTTTTTCATAGACACTTATTTCAAGGTGTTCTGGTACTCCCGCACCGAGCAGCCCATGTATTTTTTGAAAACGTGGTTAAAATATTTGTACTCACCAATGCCGCACTCCCAGCCGATTTGGGAGATGGGCAGTTTTCCTTTCCGGATGAGTTCCAGAGCGTTCTGAATACGGCAGCGGTTGAGGTAGTCAATGACTGTTGTGCCAAGCTCTTTCTGAAACTTCTGGTTGATGTATCGTTCCGAGTAGTGGAACTGTTCCTGAAGGTCAGCAAGTGTTATCTTGCTCCGGTAATTCTCTTTCAGATAGGCTACGATGCGTAACACCAGCGGGTCAGTGACCTTATCTTCGCTTAATGGCGGCAGAGCTGTCCGGCTGCGGACGGCCTCTGCCTTGTCCTCCCGCTGTTGGAGGTACTGGTTATCCCCCGCAAGGCGGACAGCCTTCTCCAGCGCAGTACGCATCTCGTCCATGTCGAGAGGCTTGAGCAGATAATCCGATACGCCGTTCCGGATGGCCTGCTGGGCGTACTCAAACTCCGAGTAGCCTGTCAGGATGATGGCGATATAGTTGAATTTCTCCCGGGTGTCGGCAATCATCTCAAGACCGTTTTTTACCGGCATGGTAATGTCGGTAATGACGATGTCAGGATGCAGTTCGGCAATCTTTTCTTTACCTGCTGCCCCATTCTCTGCCTCGCCCACCACCGAGCAGCCGCACTCCTCCCACGGTACCGAGTAGCGAATGCCCTTGCGGATGATCTCTTCATCTTCTACAAGCAGAACGCGATACATGGTTTACATTCCTCCCAGCCGGAGCTTGAGTTTCACCGTGAAGCCTTCGCCCTCGGTGCTGTCGATGGTCAGTCCGCTGTCACCGCCATAGCCCAGCCAGATGCGACGGTTGATGTTCTGCAGACCATTGTGCTCGATGTTCACTTCATCCGAGCGCAGGATGTCTCGCAGCTGTTCCAGCATTGTCTCGTCCACGCCTCCGCCGTTGTCCTCTACCGTGAAATAGAGCGCATCCTCCCCCAGCCAGCCCCGTACTCTTATATGGATGCGTGGCTTCTTCTGGAATCCATATTTAATGCTGTTTTCCAGCAAGGGCTGTAAAAGCAGCTTCGGGATGATGAACTCCATGCAGGCGTCGTCGATGTCGATCTCGTAGGAAAAATTTGCACCGAAGCGGGTGGACTGGATCACAAGGTAATTCTGCAGATATTTCAGATCATCTTTAACAGGGACATTGTGCTTTGTGTTGTTGATGCTGTAGCGCAGGATGCCGATAAACCGCCCGATCAGCTGCTGGGCTCGCTGGGGGTCTGTCGGGATAAGATAGCGGATATTGTCCAGCGTATTATAAATAAAGTGGGGATTGATCTGCGCCTGAAGATTCTGCATCTCCATCCGGTTGTTCACTTCGGCAAGAGCGATGTTGCGCTGGCTCAGCTCCTGAATGCTGCGAACCATCTTGTTGACCTGACGGGCGATCTCCTCGATCTCATCGCCGGTGTCGATCTCGATGATGTGATCAGGGTCCTCCTTGCGGATGATGCGGATCTCCCGCACGAGAGTGTCCACCGACTTTACCATCTGCTCAGTCATAGCGTGCATGATACGGACGAACATTGCTGCCCAACTCAGTCCCAGCAGTACGATCAGGAGCAGACCCACGAAGAGATAACTGTAATTCGTGGGCGAGTAGATGAAGGAGTAAGCCAACACCGTGCCGTTTTCCAGCGAGCGGCTGCTGCGCAGATAGCGGTTCCCGTTCACTCGCACATACTGCGCCGCATCGGCGGGCAGATACTTGTTGGCGTTCTTCTGGGAGAGGAAGGAGGAGTTTGAACAGGTAATGACATCACCGTTGGATTTGGTGAGGATAGCATCGTACTGGTACTGGCTGAACAGTTTTGTCCAGTCGTTCTCATTCAGATAAACTGCCGCAGCACCCTGATATTCGCCATCCCGGTAGAGCGGATGGATCATAACGTATTCTGAGCTGTTGGCTCGGAAGTGGTAGACCGTGGTGTAGACGGTCCGCATAAGATGGCAGGCGTTGTCCACGGCGATGCTGTTAAATTCCTGCCGGTGGAGATTCATCTCTCCCTCCGAAAAGGTCGTGAACCGAACATTTCCCTTGGAGTCGGTAAGGATGAGCTGTATCTCCACAAGAGCCGAGACGTTGTACTGGCTGATAAGATAACGCAGGTTGTCCTGATCATTCCGCAGCTCGGAGAGGAACAGCTCGGTGTGTCCAGCGTCCAGCAGAAAGGCTGACGTGTTATCGTACACCTCATGGAAGGTGGAGGCGACACTCTCCAGATGGTCTTCCCGCCGGGCGTTCTGGCTGAGAGCATTCACAGCAGCGATTGCAATGCAGAACAAAAGACATCCCAGCAGCAGGCTTGAGATCAGCTTACGGGAGACGCTCTGCTCCAGCTCCTGCTGAAAGCGGCTCTTTTTGTAGGTGCGATCGCGGTGACTATGATCCATACTTTTTTCGCTCCTGCTCTTCGACAAACTTTGCCATACGTCGATTATAATGCCTTGAATCAGATGAGTCAACGGGCGTGCTGCTGTCATTTTTATTGCATAACACAAAAAAACTGCCCGGAACGATAGGAGAAGGTCGTTCCGGGCAGTTTTGGCAGTACATGGAAAAGAACTTTTTACAGCATTTTCACGGTCAGAGCCTCGCTGGTGAGGTCCTGCGCGGTGTTGCTATGGGCAGGGTCATCCAGCATATACCGCAGCACCAGAACTTCGCCTACATAGAGGAATGCTGCCTTGATGGGGATGCTGCCGGAGTCCAGCGGGCTTTCCTGTGCGCCGCAGAGAAGGACGACATCTGCGAGCAATGCGCCGGGGGAGTCCTCGTAATGGGTCAGCAGGATGATCTTTGCCCCGGCGGCCTTGGCGGTGCGCAGTGTCTCCATCATGTCACGGGTCGCGCCGGAGTAGGAGACGAAGAGCACAACGTCGGCCTCGTTCATCAGACTGGCAGTCAGCAGCTGTAAATGGCTGTCGCCTGCGGTGCGGAACTTGGTGGAAAGGCTGGCGAAGCGGGCGCAGATGTCGTTTGCCAGGAGCATACTGCCGCCCTGTCCGAGGCAGAACACCTGCCTGGCCTCCTGCATCAGGTGTACGGCCTCGTCCACGGCCTCGGCAGAGAGGGCGTTCTGGGTGCCGTTGATGGCGGTGAGGAAACGGGCGTATGCGTGCTCGCAAAGTTCTGCGGTGGTGGCACCGGGCTGCAGCTCCCTCTGGCTGGAGGGTGTGCCGGTGGCGTTGGCCTGCGCCAGCGCAATGCGCATCTCATGGTAGCCGTCGAACCCCAAAGCCCGGCAGAACCGGAACACGGTCGCCTCGGCGACGTTGCACTCCCGGGCCAGCGAGGAAATGGAGAGATACTGCGCTTCGTCCGCATGCTGCAGCAGGTAGTCAGCGACCGCGTGGCCGGATCTGGTCAGCTGGTCCTGTCGTTGATGCAGCAATTCCCAAAAATTTGTACCCATGGTCAAGCTCCTTCGAGCGGGCCGCAATGCCCGCACTATTCCTTATACCTTCTTTTGCCCCCTTCCGCTGCACAGGGAAGGGGGCATCTTTATAAAAAGTATAAAAGAAGTCTAGCCGCTTGACAAGTGTGCCTTTCGCCATAATTCGGAAGAAAAAGCTGTGCAGAGCATCTAAAAATCGGGGAAAAGTAGGACTTTTTGATGAAAATAAATTTCAAAATCGCGGCAGGAAGAACGAAAATGATTTTCAAACCGAAAATGACAAACGACGCAGAAATGATTACAAAACGGCTACAGCTGGCGATAAAACTAGTGAAAGTGGCTAAAATCTGGCTGGTATCCCAGATATTTGTGCGGAATATACAAGAAAACTTTCTGAAAATTGTGTATGCGACCGATGGACAAAATGAAAGAAGTTTTCTATAATAAGGCCAACAAGAGCGGTCAGGGATGAAGGACCGCCGATATGATGATAGGTAAGGAGAACTTATTATGAAGAACGCCATTTCTCGTCGCTCCTTCTTGAAGGCCGTTGGTATTATGAGCGCAGCGGGTGCGCTGGCTGCCTGCGGCGGCAAGTCCGCTTCTACCAGCACGGCAGCTTCTACTGCTGCTTCCACTGCCGCTTCCGGCTCTGCATCCGGCGCAAGCATCAAGCTGTGGACATACCCCATCGGCGGCTGGGGCAAGGACGAGACCGTGCAGGAGCTCATCGCCAGCTTCAACGCAAAGTATCCTGACATTAAAGTGGCCGTTGAGTATCTGGACTACACCAACGGCGATGACCAGGTGAACACCGCCATCGAGGGCGGCAGCGCACCCGACCTCATCATGGAAGGTCCCGAGCGTCTGGTGGCCAACTGGGGCGCAAAGGGTGTCATGGCTCCGCTGAACGATTTGTGGACCGACGACGCCAAGAAGGACATTTACGAGTCCGTCAACTCCGCCTGCCACAACGACAAGGGCGACTACTACGAGTACCCCCTGTGCATGACCGCACACTGCATGGCCGTCAACATGACCAAGGTCAAGGAAGTGGGCGCTGACAAGTATCTCGACACCGATAAGCACACCTGGAGCACCGAAGGCTTCCTGAACACCGTTGATGCTCTGTACAAGGGCGGCTACGAGAATGTGGCAGCCGTCTACTGCGGCGGTCAGGGCGGCGACCAGGGTACCCGCGCTATTATCAATAATATGTACGGCGGCACCTTCACCGACGACGCTCACACCAAGTACACCGCAGACTCTGCCGAGAACATCAAGGCCATCCAGACCCTGTACGACACCGAGGGCATCAACTTCGACGCTTCCATCGCAGGCGGCGACGAGATCACTCTGTTCCGCAACGGCACCCTGCAGATGGCTTTCTGCTGGAACATCGCTCAGCAGCTGAACGCCGACAACAACGACGCTGGCCTGACCAACGACGGCGACGAGATCATGCCCATGGCATTCCCGACTGCAAGCGGCGACCCGAAGCTCTGCGGCGGCATCTGGGGCTTTGGCGTCTTCGATAATGGCGATGAGGCCAAGGTCAAGGCAGCCAAGACCTTCATCGAGTTCATCGCTGCTGACCCTGACCAGGTGAAGGACAGCGTCCTGGCTTCCACCTACTTCCCGGTTCGCGCCAGTGTAGGCGACATCTACGCCGACAACGCCATCATGAGCGAGTACACCAAGTTCATGGCCTATCTGGGCGACTACTACCAGATCACTCCGGGCTGGGCAACTGCCCGCACCGAGTGGTGGAACATGCTCCAGCGTGTAGGCACTGGCGAAGACGTTGCCACTTCCGTTGCAACCTTTGTCCAGAACGCCAACGCAGCCGCCGAAGCCTGAGCTTTTCCGCCTGAGGGCAAATAAGTAATGACTGCCCCTCCCTCGAACATCCCGGCGAGGGAGGGGCTTTTTGTGTAAGACAAGCACCCAATCCGAACGAAAGGTCTGGTGATTTCTTTGGCTGCAAAGACTGCAAGCATCAAAGAGCCGAAGCGCAGCAGCGCACTGGTTCGGCAGGAGACCATCGCTTCCTACCTGTTCCTTCTGCCCAGCCTCATCTTTTTTCTCGGCTTCGTCATTTACCCCATGATACTCTGCGTGGTCACGAGCTTTTTTGACTCGACCATGAACCGTGCCGACATCTTTGTGGGTTTTGCCAACTACGCAGAGCTGTTCGCAGACCCCATCTTCATCGGCGCTTTGCGCAACACTTTCATCATCGTGGTCGTCTCGGTGCCTGTGACCTGTGCGTTCTCGCTGTGGGTCAGCTCGGCCATCGTCGATCTGCCCGAGTGGGCCACCAGCCTCTTCCGCTGCGTGTTCTACCTGCCGGTGGTCACCGGCTCGGTGGCTGTCACCGTCGTGTGGAAGTGGATGTACAACAACTACTACGGCATCTTCAACTATCTGGGCAAGGCTGTGGGTCTTATCGATAAGAACATCAACTGGCTGGGAGATGAAAAATACGCTCTGGGCTGCATCATCCTCATCCTGCTGACTACTTCTGTCGGCCAGCCCATCGTGCTGTACGTTTCCGCACTGGGCAACGTAGACCAGTCCATCGTGGAAGCCGCTGAAGTGGACGGTGCCACCGATTTCCAGTGCTTCTGGCGCATCAAGTGGCCCGCCATCATGCCCACCACCCTGTACATCCTGGTCATCACGACCATCAACTCCTTCCAGTGCTTCGCACTGATCCAGCTGCTGACCTCCGGCGGCCCGAACCACAGCACCGATACCATCATGTACTACATCTACTACACTGCATTCAAGCTCTACCGCTATGGTTACGGCAACGCAATGGGCGTTGTGCTGGCCGTTATCATCGCCATCCTGTCGGCTGTCCAGTTCAAGTTTGGCAGTCAGGATCATTAAAGGAGGTGCCGGGCAATGACTGCAACTGCAAAAAAACAGAAACCGTTGAAGCGTCACCCCAGCAAGCTGAAAAAGATGAGCGCTTACATGATACTGACCCTCATCCTTATCAGCATCGTGGCCGTGCTGTTTGCATTTCCGCTGTACTGGATCATCACCGGTTCCTTCAAGACCGGCGCGGCCATCAACTCCACGACCCCCGAGTGGTGGCCCAGCCAGTGGGTGCTGACCAACTACCAGAAACTTTTCGCAGGCAAGAGCGCACCCCTGTGGCAGCTGGCCGTGCCCTTCAGCCACTCTTTCAGCGCGGATGGAGAGCCGATCTATTTCTCCGTCGGCCCGACCGCTCCGGCCGCGCTGCGCTGGATGATCAACACCGTGTTCATGGCCGTCATGTCCATGATCCTCACCTGCATCACCGCCGCAATGGCAGGCTATGCGCTGGCAAAAAAGCGCTTCGTCGGCCGCAAGCTGCTCTTCACCCTCATCGTCTGCGCAATGGCTCTGCCTAAGCAGGTCATCCTCATCCCGCTGCTGCGTGAGATGAGCGCACTGAACCTTTACAATACCATCTGGGCCGTCATTTTCCCCATCGTGGGCTGGCCCTTCGGCGTCTTTTTGATGAAGCAGTTCAGTGAGGGTATCCCCACTGAGATGCTGGAGGCGGCCCGTATCGACGGCGCCAGCGAGGCGCGCACCTTTGTCAGCATCGTGCTCCCGATGGTCAAGCCGGGCATCGGCGCGCTGGCCATCTTCACCTTCATCAACAGCTGGAACGATTACTTCATGCAGCTCATCATGCTGTCCAGCACCAGCAACCTGACGATCTCGCTGGGCATCGCAAAGCTGCAGGCGGAGAACAGCACCGACTTCGGCCTTATCATGGCAGGTGCCGCTCTGGCCGCTGTGCCGATCATCATCATCTTCCTTATCTTCCAGAAGTACTTCACCAAGGGCATCGCAATGGGTGCGGTCAAAGGCTAAAATCCCGACCGCCGCCTGCGAGCAAAGACTTCCCCCGGCTGGGGGAAGATGTCACGAAGTGACAAAAAGGGGAGTACAGGGAGGGATTTTTGGCGCCGCGGTCAGCAGGATGCGAGGCCCGCCCAAGGGCCGAAGCAGACGCTGGGAACCGCAAGAGGGCGCTGCTGCCGTTTCCCGAACGGAGAGCGTGCAGGGCTTGAATCATCAGAAAGGACATGGACAAATGAAAGACATTACCAAGTATCAGGGTGTTATCCCGGCCTTCTATGCCTGCTACGACGCAGAGGGCAATATCTCTACCGAGGGCGTCAAGGCACTGACCCGCCATCTGATCGCAAAGGGCGTCAAGGGCGTGTATGTGGGCGGCTCCTCCGGTGAGTGCATCTATCAGCACGTCGATGAGCGCAAGGCCGTGCTGGAAGCCGTCATGAGTGAAGCCAAAGGCAAACTGACCGTCATCGCACACGTCGGCTGCAACAACACCGCCGACAGCGTCGAGCTGGCCCGCCACGCCGAGAGCGTGGGCGTGGATGCCATTGCATCGATCCCGCCCATCTACTTCCATCTGCCGGAGTACGCCATCGCCAAGTATTGGAACGAGATGTCGGCGGCAGCTCCCAACACCGAGTTCGTCATCTACAACATCCCCCAGCTGGCCGGCACCGGCCTGACCATGAGCCTGCTGCGCGAGATGCTCAAGAACCCCAACGTCGTTGCCGTCAAGAACAGCTCCATGCCCACCCAGGACATCCAGATGTTCAAGGATGCCGGCATTGCCGCCCGTGGTGAGGGCAATTTCGTGGTCTTCAACGGCCCGGATGAGCAGTTCGTCTCCGGCCGCGTCATCGGCGCGGACGGCGGCATCGGCGGCACCTATGCCGTCATGCCGGAGCTGTATCTTGCCATGAACGAGCACATCAACAAGGGCGAGATCGAAGCTGCCCGCGCCATTCAGTACGACGCCGACCGCATCATTTATAAGATGTGCGAAGCCCACGGCAACCTCTACGCGGTGCAGAAGGAGATCCTGCGCCGGATGTACGGCCTTGAGCTGGGCGGCGTCCGCGAGCCGATGCCCGGCCTCATCCCGGAAGATGAGCCCATCGTCGCCGAAGCACAGGCCATGATCGAAGCCGCCATCGCAAAACTCTGAAAAATCAAAAAGCGCCCCCTCTCCGTCTCTCAATGAGGGGGAGAGGGCAGGCGCTCTTTGTGCTTCTGTTAAAAAAACACTTGGTTAGGAGAAAATCAACATGATCTGCGACGCACTGGAGCACCTGAACCGTTATCGCGGGCTCCACCGGAATCTTGACACCGCCATCGACTATCTTACCGCCTACCATGTGGCCCACGATTTGTACGATCTGCCGCTGGGCCGCACCGAGGTGGACGGCGAGAACGTCTTCATCAACGTGATGGAGGCCGATTTGAGCCCCGACAGCACCCGCTTCGAATACCACAAAAAGTACGCTGACCTTCAAATCGATTTGACCGGCGGCGAGGGCTGGGGCTATACGAATCTGCCCGGCGAAGAGGCAGGGGAGTTTACGGGAGATATTGGTTTCAGGACCAGTCCGGATGCCGTCAGCGGCACGCTGGGCGAGGGGAGATTCGTCCTGTTTTTTCCCGGCGAGCTGCACAAGCCCGGCGTGGCACGCCCCGGCTGTGCTCATGTGCGCAAAGTGGTCATCAAGATCAGGATGGAGGATTGATGGATATGGAGAAAGAAAAACTGTTTGAGCAGATCAAAGGCGGCCTCATCGTCTCCTGTCAGGCACTTGAGACGGAGCCTCTTTACACCAAAGAGGGCGGCGTCATGCCCCTGATGGCGAAAGCCGCCGCCATGAGCGGAGCCGTGGGCATCCGCGCCAACACCGTCCGCGACATCACCCAGATCAAACAGGTGGTGGACCTGCCGGTCATCGGCATCATCAAAAAGGATTACCCCGGCACCCCCATGTACATCACCGTCACCATGAAGGAAGTGGACGAGCTGGTGGCCTGCGGCGTGGACATCCTCGCCGTGCAGGGTACGGGTGCGCTGCGCCCCGACGGCTCTACTTCGGCCCAGTTCATCCGCGCCATCAAGGCGAAATATCCCGACCAGCTGCTTATGGCTGACTGCGACAATTTCGAGAACGCCATGCTCTGCGCCGAGGCCGGTGCTGATTTTGTGGGCACCACCATGCGCGGCTACACCCCCGAGACGCAGGGGATCAACGATATTGATTTTGAGTTTGTCCACAAGCTGGCCGCGGAATGCCCGGCGAAGATCATCGCCGAGGGTCATATCCATTACCCTGAGCAGGCAGTCAAGGCGCTGGAAGCCGGAGCTTTCGCCCTCGTCGTCGGCGGTGCCATCACCCGCCCGGCGGAGATCACCGCCCGCTTCACCGGTGCCATCAACGCCATGCACAAATGATACGGAGATACGACTATGAAACAGTATCTTGCCATTGATATTGGCGGCACTGCCGTCAAGCTGGGCATCGTGGACGAAGAGGGCCGTGTGCTCTCCAAAACGGAGCAGAGCGTCTGCTTCGATAACTACGAGACGCCCATCCTCACCACGGTGCTGTCTGCTGCCGAACAGTTCCTCAAGGAGCAGGCTGTTGGACCGCAGGGCCTTGCGGGCATCGGCGTTTCCGCCGCAGGACAGATCGACACCCGAAAGGGCATCGTGGCCGGGACCTGCGGCAGCCTGCCCAACTACATCGGAAGCCCCATTAAAGCGGAGCTGGAAGCAAAGTTCGGCCTGCCGACCACCGTCGCCAACGACGCCAACTGCATGACGCTGGGTGAGGTCTGGGTCGGCGGCGCGAAGGGCTACACGGACGTCATCGGTGTCACGCTGGGGACCGGCGTCGGCGGCGGCATCCTCACCGGAGGCCGCCTGCTGGAAGGTGCGCGGGGTCTCGGCGGTGAGCTGGGACACTTCCGCACCCACGCGCTGGATGGCGTGTTCTGCACCTGCGGCGCGTCGGGCTGCTGGGAGCGGTACGCCGCAACCACCGCTCTGGTGCGGGGCGCACAGCCCCGGAACCCGAAGTGGAAGGATGGCCGCGCTATCTTTGAATCGGCCCATGCAGGCGACCCCACCATCCTGGCGCTTCTGGACGACTGGACGGATGAGATCGCCCAAGGCCTTGCGGGCATGGTGCATATCTTCAACCCGCAGCTCATCCTCATCGGCGGCGGCGTCAGCGCACAGCAGGAGCTGCTGATAGACCCCGTCGCAAAGAAAGTGCGGGCCTCCGTGATGCCCGCTTTTGCGGAAGGACTGGAGATCCGTGCCGCCCAGCTCCACAACGACGCCGGCATGGTGGGCGCAGTTTACTATTTCCGCCAGTCGCGGGGCGAGATCTGAAAGGGGAAGAGACGATGAAAAAACATATCCTTTGTCTGGGCGACTCCAACACCCACGGCTACTGCGCCGACCCGGCGGACTGTGCCGACCACGGCATCCGCTTCAATGAGGACGAGCGCTGGACCTGCCGCCTGCAGACGGCGCTTGGCAGCGACTATCTCGTGACGGAAGAGGGCCTTTCGGGCCGGACGACCGTTTTCGTGGACCCCATCCATGAGTCGATGGACGCTCTGAGCGTGGCTTATTCGCTCCTCAAGAGCCATGAAGTCATCGATCTGCTCATCATCATGCTGGGTACCAACGACGTCAAAGAGCGGTTCAACGCCAATGCCGCCTGCATCGGCGCGGGTATGGAACGGCTGATCCTCAAGGCCAGGAGCGTGGACTGCTGGGGGACCAAGGCTCCCAACATCCTCGTCGTGGCCCCGCCCCGCATCGGCGACGGCTTCCATGATGCCGTCATGGGCGAGGGCTGTGTGGAAAAGTCGAAGGGTGTGGCTGAGCAGTTCCGTATCGTCGCGGAACGTCAGAACGTCCATTTCCTCAATGCTGCCGACTGCGAGTTCAATCAGGTGGACTTCATGCATCTGACCCGTAAGGGCCACGCACAGCTGGCGGATCTGCTGGCAAAGGAAGTGCCGACGCTTTTATAATAGCATAACGAGCCGCCCCGGCTTCCTGTTACGGAAACCGGGGCGGTTTTGCTGTTTTGGGACTCTGACTTCCGCAGGGATGTGCTTCCTGAACGTGATGATAAATCTGCACAAAAGAGCCCGGACAAGTTGTTCAAGACGCTGAAGTTTTATGGAAGCGGAAAGCCGAAAGCAGCACTCCGGGGGATTTTTGCAGATGGGAAGGAAACGATTTCGAACTTCTCCGTTGCATTTCGCACCAAAGTATGTTTCAATAAAAAGCAGCAAATGGAATGGAACGGAGAAGGGAGGAGACTGCGGGATGCTGAAAATTGCTGTCGTCGAAGACCAGCAGGAAGTGCGGGACGAGCTGTGCCGGTTCATCCGGCAGTACGCCGCCGAGAACAGCCTGCAGGTCGAGGTGCTTCCCATCGAGGATGGAGCCGTCATCGCGGAGCACTACGAGCCGGGGTATGACATCATCTTTATGGATGTGGAGATGCCGGGACTGGACGGCTTCGGCGCGGCGGAGAAGATACGGGCCGTAGACGCAGACGCCGTGCTGGTGTTCGTGACCAACATGGCGCAGTACGCCATCAAGGGCTACGAGGTGGACGCACTGGACTATGTCCTCAAGCCGGTGAACTACTACCAGTTCTGCACCAAGCTCTCCCGGGCTGTTCAGCGGGTACAGCGCCGCCGGGGCGGACAGGTCGTTTTACAGCTGGCCGGAGGCGGGATGCAGGTGCTCTCCACCGGCGACATCTACTATCTCGAGACCCATGACCGGCTGCTCTGGTATCACACCACCAAGGGTGAGTTTTCCGTCCGTGCCAGCCTCGCCAGCGCCGAAAAGCAGCTGGCGCAGTACCATTTCTCCCGCTGCAACCAGTGCTATCTGGTCAACCTGAAATATGTAAAGGCTGTGGAGAACGACTTTGTCCATGTCAACACCGACCACCTGGAGATCAGCCGCCGCCAGCGTGCGGCTTTCCTGACGGCGGTGGCGTCCTACATCGGAGGTGTGCTGTGAATCTTCTTGCACGCCATGTCATCTTCCGGGCATTGCTGCGGTGGACTGCTGCGGTGGCGTTCTGCATCCCGCTCAAGCACCGGCCTCACGCCCGCCTGCGGGCGCTGGGGATGCTGCTGCCGCTGCTGGGGCTGACCTATGTGCTCGACCCCGCGGCCCAGAGCACCAGCCTCCACGAGCTGCAATTCTCTCTGCTGACGCTCTATGTCGCGTTTTTCGTCCTGCTGGGCATGATGATATACGCCTGCGTTGAGATAGACAAAAAGAGTGCGCTCTACTGTGCCGTATGGAGCCTGCTGGCCTCCCAGACCGCTTACGAGTGCTGGCATCTGGTGGAAGTATTCTTCGAGTGGCGGGGAACGCCCCTTGACCTCAGAAGCCTGCCGGTCATGCTGGCGCAGCTGGCCGCTGGTGCATTCTTTTATTTTGTTATCTGCACCACCCTCTCCCGGAAGATGTCTTATAAAGGAGTGTATAACATCGGCCCGCGCCAGCTGACCAGCGCCTTTTTCATCGGAATCCTCTTCATGTTCCAGGCTGCGCTGCTGAGCGGCGGGCAGGTGGTGGTGCTGGATCGCAGTCTCGTCATGACGATGTTTGTCGGGCAGTTTTACTTCCTGACCCTGCTCTACTTCCAGACCGAGGTGTTCAAGCTCTCGGCCATGCAGAAGGAGATGGCCACCCTCAATCTATTATATGAGCGCCAGCGGGAGCAGTACCAGGTGGCGCGGCAGAACGTCCAGATCATCAACAAGCGCTGCCACGAGCTGAAGCTTCAAATCGCCGCGCTCCGCCAGATGTCGAGCACCCCGGCAGACCCGGAGCTGAAAGCCCACATCGACGAGGCCGAAAAGGCCGCTCAGCTCTACGACGCCAGCCGAAACACCGGCAATGAGGTGCTGGACGTGGTGCTCACGGAAAAGAGCCTGCTCTGCGAGTCCCGCCGCATCCAGCTCAACGCGGTGACGGACGGCAGCTGTCTGAGCTTTTTTGAGGCCGGCGACCTCTACGCCCTTTTTGCCAATATGCTGGACCACGCCATTGAAAGTGCAGTGAAGGTGCCGGAACCGGAGCGCCGCTGCATCGACCTGCTGGTCTGCACCCGGCAGAGCTTCGTGGTGGTGAACGTCATCAGCCCCGACCGCCCGGCGGAGTCTGCCGACACCCGTGCCGCCCATTACGCCGTCAAAGTGACCAACCGCATCGTTCAGAAGTATAAAGGTACCCTGACCACAGAGAGCCAGAATGGGTTCTTTGCGGTGAAAATTATTTTTCCGAGCGCCCTCTCGTAAAGGCTCTCCCCTTGGGAGAGCTGGCGCGTGAGCGCCTGAGAGGGCAAGGCCGCTGCCCGTGAGCATAGTGCGCAGCGATGCTCTCCCTCTGCCAAAGGCTTTTGCTCATCGCTGTATCGAGACTCTTTTACAACAGGCTTGCCCTCTCCGTCAATGCAAGCATTGCCACCTCTCCCAAAGGGAGAGGCTTTTTTGTTGTCCCGCAAGCTTTCATTTGACTCTCGTTGTATCCAACTGTTTGTGAGAGATGCACAAATATATCAGCTTCGATTTGTGAGAGCAAAACCGAATATCCACACCATTCGACCGATTATCGCAACGGTCTTGCGAAAGAAAAAGTCTTTGATAAAATAATAGCGAAAGACAGAAAAACGACCGCACAACAGAGAAAACGCTACAGATACACGGGAGGAAAACGAATGCGAAGCATCGCCAAGCTCATGCAGGACTGGCAGTTCACCGGGCCGGACGGCAAGACCACTCTGGTGGAGCTGCCCCACACTTGGAACGCAAAAGACGGCCAGGACGGCGGCAACGATTATTGGCGCGGCACCTGCACCTACAGCACCACCTTTGCCGCTCCGGCGTTCGACGCAGCTTCGCAGGAAGTCTGGCTGCAGTTCGAGGGCGTCAATTCCAGCGCCAAAGTTCTGCTGAACGGCAGGAACATCTGCACCCACGACGGCGGCTACTCCACCTTCCGTGTCCATGTCTCCGACCTGCTGGCAAAAGACAACCAGCTCACCGTCGAGGTGGACAACAGCATCAACGACCGCATCTACCCCCAGAAGGCCGACTTTACATTCTACGGCGGCATCTACCGCGACATCAGCCTGATGGTGGTCAGCAAGAACCACATCGCGCTGAGCCACTTCGGCGACACCGGCGTGAAGATCACCCCCGCCCTCAAGGACGGCAAGGCTGACATCCGGGTCGAGACCCTCGTGGAAGGCGAGGGCGCTGTCTCCGTCGAGCTGCAGGACGCAGCCGGCAGCATCGTGGCCAGGGCTGAGGGCGCAGACGCTCAGCTCCACCTCGACGCTCCCCACCTCTGGGACGGCGTGAAGGACCCCTACCTCTACACCTGTGTCGTCCGTCTGAGCATCGACGGCACCGTGGTGGACGAAGTTTCCACCCGCGTGGGTCTGCGCACCTTCTCGGTGGACTCCAGGAACGGCTTCTTCCTCAATGGCCGTCCCTATCCGCTCCACGGCGTCTCCCGCCATCAGGACCGCAAGGGTGTGGGCAACGCCATCACCCGCGAGATGCACGACGAGGATATGGCCCTCATCCGGGAGCTGGGTGCCAACACCGTCCGGCTGGCCCACTACCAGCACGACCAGTACTTCTACGACCTCTGTGACCAGTACGGCATGGTGGTCTGGGCTGAGATCCCCTACATCTCCGAGCACCTGCCCAATGGCCGCGCCAACACCATCAGCCAGATGAAGGAGCTCATCTACCAGAACTACAACCACCCCTGCATCGTCTGCTGGGGCGTCTCCAATGAGATCACCATCTCCACCAAGGACAAGGCCGACATGCTCGACAATCACCGCGAGCTGAACGACCTGTGCCACAAGATGGACTCCACCCGCCTGACCACGCTGGCCTGCTACGCCATGTGCGGCCCCTTCAACCCGGTGGCCCACATCACCGACCTCGTCAGCTGGAACCTCTACCTCGGCTGGTATGTGCCGGGCCTGTTCCTGAACGACCTGTGGATGGATTTCTTCCATCTGGTCTACCCGCGCCGTCCTCTGGGCTTTTCCGAGTACGGTGCCGAGGGTATGCCGAACCTCCACAGCTCGAAGCCCCGCCGCGGCGACCACACCGAAGAGTATCAGGCAAAGTATCACGAGTACATGCTCCGCTGCTTCGACCGGCATAAGTGGATGTGGGCGACCCACGTCTGGAATATGTTCGACTTTGCAGCCGACGCCCGCGACCAGGGCGGCGAGCCGGGCATGAACCATAAGGGCCTCGTCACCTTCGACCGGAAGACCCGGAAGGACAGCTTCTACCTCTACAAGGCATGGTGGAGCGACGAGAACTTTGTCCACATCTGCTCCAAGCGGTTCACCGACCGCACGGAGAGCGAGATGGAAGTGAAGGTCTACTCCAACCAGAAGTCCGTCGCCCTCTACGTCAACGGCGAGAAGGCCGGCGAGCAGACCGGCGAGCACGTCTTCAGCTTCCGTGTGCCGCTGACCGGCGAAATCGAAGTCAGGGCTGTGGCCGGTGACTGCACCGACACCGCTTCCTTCCGTCATGTGGACACCCCGAACCCCAGCTACAAGCTGGTCAAGACCAAGTCCAAGAGTGCAAACTGGGTCTGATTTGTGAAACATTCCGCCGACCGGCGGTTGTTATAGAAAAAAGGAGGAGAATCCGTGAAAAACACCAAACCGAAAGTACGGCTGTGGTCTGTTCTCACCGGCCTGACGGCGATCCTGACCGTCGCTGCCATTGTGGGCAACATCATCGCAAACCAGTACGCTACCACCCTCAACGTCGCTCTGAATGCATCTACCTATAAGATCATCCACGGCGAGAATACCGGCGATACCGAATACTTCAAGAAGGGCTTTGCTTCCGATGAGGAGCGCGAGGCTTACGAGGCCGAACTGTGCGCGACGGTCGAGGCCGAGGGCGCAGCTCTGCTGAAGAACGAGAACAATGCCCTGCCTCTGGCCAGCGGCGCTAAGGTCAGCCTGTTCGGCCACGGCTCTGTGGACCTGATGTACGGCGGCACCGGTTCCGGCTCTGTCGATACCAGCAAGGCTCCCAACCTCAAGCAGGCTCTGGAAGCTCAGGGCATCACCATCAACCAGACCCTGTGGGACCTGTACAGCTCTGACTCCATGATGAGCAAGTACAGCCGCATGACCCCCGCTTCCATCTCCGATACTCTGGAGGCGAACACCCAGTACGCTGTCAACGAGGCTCCCTGGAGCGCTCTGTCCAGCGCTGAGTCCAGCTTTGCTGAGTACGGCGACGCTGCGATCGTGGTCCTCTCCCGCTCCGGCGGTGAGGGCGCAGACCTTCCCAGCGGCGAGAATGGCACCAGCGACAGCTGGATCTCCGGCCAGGAGGGCGACGGCAACTACCTCGCTCTGTCCGCTGAAGAGATCGAGCTGCTGCAGAACCTGAAGGCTCTGAAGGACAACGGTACCTTCAAGAACATCGTCGTCCTCATCAACAGCTCCAACGCCATTGAGCTGGACTTCCTCAACCCCGAGATCTGCGGTGAGGACTACGGCATCGACGCTGCGATGTGGATCGGCGACGTGGGCCAGACCGGCATCAACGGTGTGGGCCAGCTGCTGTCCGGCGCTGTCACTCCCTCCGGCTCTCTGGTCGATACCTATCTGTACGACAACATGGCAAACCCCGCTATGTACAACTTCTACACCCAGGCTTACCCCAACGCAGCAGAGTACAACCTGCTGACCGAGGGCGCTGACGTGCAGGGTATGTACAGTGTCTATCAGGAAGGCATCTACCTGGGCTACCGTTACTTCGAGACCCGTTACGAGGATGTCGTCATGGGCACCGCCAAGGCTGGCGATTACAACTGGGCGACCACCGTTGCTTACCCCTTCGGTTACGGCGACAGCTACACCACCTTCGCATACTCCAACTTCAACGTGACCGAGTCTGACGATGCCTTCACCGTCACCCTGAAGGTCACCAACACCGGCAAGACCTTCTCCGGCAAGGAGACCGTTCAGATCTACTTCCAGTCTCCCTACACCGCTTACGACAAGGCAAACGGCATCGAGAAGGCTGCTGCTGAGTTGTGCGGCTTCGCAAAGACCGACGTGCTGGCTCCCGGCGCTTCTGAGAACGTGACCATCACTGTCCCGAAGAGCGAGCTGCGCACCTACGACGCGAACAACGCCAAGACCTACATCGTGGACGCCGGTGACTACTACTTCACCGCTGCCACCGATTCCCACAACGCAGTCAACAACATCCTGGCTGCCAAGGGCTACACCGTCGAGAACACCAATGGCCGCATGACCGAGAACGGCAGCACCGACCTCGTCTGGAAGTGGACCAACGACACCCTCGACACCACCACCTTCTCCACCGGCGCAAATGGCACCGCCATCACCAACCTGTTTGACGAGTCCGACCCCAACAAGAGCAGCGATGCTCCCGGCAGTGTGACCTGGATGAGCCGCTCCGACTGGACCGGCACCATCCCCACCGCTCCCGCACAGCTGACCGCCAACGAGACTCTGGCTGCAAGCCTCGCCTTCACCCAGTACGACGGCTCTGAGGCCAACAGCGTCGAGATGCCCACTCTGGGCGCCAAGAACGGCCTGACCCTCGCTTCCATGATCGGCAAGGACTTCGATGATCCCGAGTGGGATACCCTGCTGGACCAGCTGACCTACAGCGAGATGGTCAACACCATCACCCTCGGCTTCCACAACACCGCAGCCGCTGCCTCCATCGGCAAGACTGCTACCAAGGACGAGAACGGCCCTCAGGGTCTGACCGCTGCCCTGACCGGTGGTGCATCCGCAATGTGCTACACCTCCGAGGACGTCATGGCTGCTACCTTCAATGTTGACCTCATCAACGAGGTCGGCCGGTGCATCGGCGAGGACTGCCTGGCCATGGGTTACTCCGGCCTGTACGGCCCCGGCATCAATATGCACCGCACCGCTTACTCCGGCCGTAACTTCGAGTACTACTCCGAGGACCCGTTCGTGGCTGGCACCATCTGCGCTGCTGAGGTGAAGGGCATCCAGTCCAAGGGTGTCTACGTCTACCTGAAGCACGTCGCCCTGAACGACTCCGAGACCAGCCGCCGCGGTGTCAACACCTGGCTGAACGAGCAGACCGCTCGTGAGATCTATCTGGAAGTCGCTGACAAGGCCATCACCGATGGCGGCGCCTGGAGCGTCATGACCGGCTTCAACCGCTGGGGTGCTACCTGGTGCGGCGCGAACGCCAACCTGCTGACCGGCTTCCTGCGCGGCGAGCTGGGGATGCGCGGCATGTGCATCACCGACTTCTCCGGTTCCAGCCAGTACATGGACCTGGTGGACGGCCTCATCGCCGGCTCCGACATCTGGGACAGCCCGATGCCCAAGATCCACACCACCAAGGCTGCAAACTATGAGAACGATGCTTACATCGTCACCCAGATGCGCAATGCGATGCACCACATCCTCTACACCGTGGTCAACTCCAACGCCATGAACGGCTGGGCTTCCACCGATACCCTGAAGACCATCACCCCGTGGTGGCAGACCGCCATCTATGCGCTCATCGCAGTGCTGGCCGTCCTGACCATCCTGTGCGCATGGCAGCTGAGCAAGGCCCTCAAGGCGAAGAAGAGCATGGTCGATACCGCTCCCGCAGCTGACCAGAAGTAATTCCGGCGCAGATTTCCGCAACTGTGAAGAACGAATGGCAGCCTGTCCCCCAGAACGGCGGGCAGGCTGCCGTTTTTTGTAAGAAAAAAGGAGACACCGCAAATGGGTGAACAAACCGCAAAGGCGCCGGGCCTGAACCGCGCCAAGACCTACCAGCTGGTGCTGTTCCCGCTGAACAACGGCGCAACGAACGTGTACTATGTGCTGGTGCTTTCCTACATCGCCACCTTCGGCAGCAAGGTGCTGGCCCTGTCCATGATCTTCGCTTCGGTCATGGTCACCGGTATGCGCCTGTTCGACGCGATCACCGACCCCATCATCGGCGCCCTGATGGACCGCACCAACGGCAAGTTCGGCAAGTTCCGGCCCTTCATGGTCATCGGCAACCTCATCATGGCAGCCAGCATCCTCGTGCTGTACTGCCTGACCCCGCTCATCCCCGCCGGCTCGATGTTCCTGCGCTATGCGGCTTTCGCGGCTCTGTACGCAGTCTGGGTCATCGGCTACACCTTCCAGACCAGCTGCACCCGTTCCGGCCAGACCGTTCTGACCAACGACCCCAAGCAGCGCCCCCTGTTCACCATTTTCAACACCGTCGGCTCTCTGCTGGGCATGGGCGTGATGCAGTTCTTCGCCCCCATCCTCGCCAAAAACTATGAGGGCGGCTATGCCTCTGCCGGTTTCTTCCGCACCCTGGCTCCTGTGGGCATCGTCATCTCCATCCTCCTCACCGTTCTGGCCATCATCGGCATCTGGGAGAAGGACCAGCCCAAGTACTTCGGCATCGGCGGCGAGGTCAGCGAGAAGGTCAAGCTGCACGAGTACGTCCAGATCATCAAGAACAATAACCCCATGCAGCGTCTGATGGTGGCTGGTGCCGGCTGCAAGCTGGCTCTCTCCATCGCCACCAACACCACCGTCCTGTGTATGCTGTACGGCTGCATGATGGGCAGCTATGACGGCCTGTACCTGCCCATGATGGTGCTGGGCTACGTCTTCAGCGTGCCCTTTTTCCTGCTCACCGTCCGCACCAGCCAGAAGGAGGGCCAGAAGGCCAGCCTGATGAAGTACGTCAGTGTGGCATTCATCTGCTACATCGGCGTGCTGGTGCTGCTGCTGCTCTGGGGCCGCAGCGACGCCTTCACCCTGTCCATCATGGGTGACAACGGCCTGTCCATCAACCTCTACACCATCCTCTTCATCGCATTTTTCGGCATCGGCTACGGCGCATACTACGCCACCGCCGATATGCCCATCCCCATGGTCGCCGACTGCTCCGACTACGAGACTTACCGCAGCGGCAACTATATCCCCGGCATCATGGGTACGCTGTTCAGCCTGGTGGACAAGCTGGTGTCCAGCCTGTCCGCTACCGTCGTCGGCATCGCTGTGAGCTTCATCGGCCTCGAGAGCCTGCCCACCCAGTACGACCCCTACACCCCCGGTATGAACTGGGTGGTCATCGTGCTGTTCTGCATCATCCCGATGGTGGCCTGGGCCGCTACCCTTATCGCCATGAAGGGCTACACCCTGACCGGCGAGAAGATGAAGGAAATCCAGGCGGTCAACGCCTGCCGCCGCGACGCTGTGGCCAACGGCATGAAGCTGGAAGAGGCCATGACCAAGTGGCAGAGCATGGACCAGCTGCCCGCCGAGTACCGCAGCTGAGCCTGTAAAGAGGAAGAACATGGAACAGAATGTACTGAACACTGACCTGACCGGCAAGGTGGCCGTCGTCACGGGCGCAAGCGGCACCCTGTGCTCCATTTTCGCCAAGGCTCTGGCCCGGGCAGGCGCAAAAGTCGCCCTGCTGGGCCGCAATATGGAGAAGCTCAAGGCTCTGGCCGACGAGATCGAGGCCGAAGGCGGCATCGCCAGGGGCTACACCTGCAACGTCATGAACAAGGCCAACTGCCTGCAGGTGGCTGAGGACGTGATGGCAGAGCTTGGCCCCTGCGATATTCTGGTGAACGGTGCAGGCGGCAACAACGCCCGCGCCAACACCGACAAAGAGTATTTCGAGATGGCCGACCTCGAGGACGATACCGTGACCTTCTTCGACCTCGACGAGAGCGGCGTAGAGATGGTGTTCGACCTGAACTTCATCGGCACCCTGCTGCCCACCCAGGCCTTCGCCCGCCAGATGGTGGGCCGCCCGGGCTGCAACATCCTCAACATCTCCAGCATGAATGCTTACCTGCCCCTGACCAAGATACCGGCCTACTCCGGCTCCAAGGCTGCTGTGACCAACTTCACCCAGTGGCTGGCCGTCCATTTCAGCAAGGTCGGCATCCGGGTGAACGCTATCGCCCCGGGCTTCTTCGCCAGCGAGCAGAATGCCAGCCTCCTCTACAATGAGGACGGCACCCCGACGGCCCGTACCAACAAGATCCTCGCTGCGACCCCCATGGGCCGCTTCGGCGACAGCGAAAAGGACCTTGTGGGCGCACTGCTGTTCCTGCTGAACAATGACGCTGCCGGTTTCATCACCGGCATCTGCCTGCCCATCGATGGCGGCTTCTCCGCCTATTCGGGCGTGTAAAAACACAAGAAAAAGCTCCGGCTTTCGTACGAAAGCCGGAGCTTTTTTGTGCTTTTCAGGACTCTTTTTCTACATTCTGTTGTTTCTGCTCGATTTTTTCCATATAACGCCAGAGGGTCGTGCGGCTGATGCCCAGCTGACGGGCAGCGGCGGCGCGATTTCCGCCGTGGGCGGCGACGGTCTGCTGGACGACATCGCGGATGACCTCTTCGAGGGTCTGCTCACTGGGCTTGCGGGCAGAAGCCGGCTGCGGCATGGCCCGCAGAGTCCGCTCTTTGGAGAGCATATCGGCCACCGTCCCGGCCCGGATGTAGGGGCCGTCCGACAGGGCGGCGAGGGCGCGCAGGACGTTCTTGAACTGGGTGTAATTGTTGGGCCAGGGGTACTGGCGGAGCATCTCGATGGCCCGGGGCTCGAAGCCCGAGAGCTGCTTGCCCAGCTCGAGGTTCAGGCTGTTGAGGTAGAGGCTGGACAGAGACGGGATCTCGTCGGAGCGGCTGCGCAGGGAGGGCAGGGGAAGGGCCAGTGAGCCCAGCCGCTCACTGAAATGCCGCAGCACCTCCGGCACCGGCTCCCCCTCGACGATGGAGCAGGAGAAGATGAGCCGCACCCGGCGGGCAAGACCGGTTTCTTCAATGGCGGCAAGAAGCTCTGAACTCCACTGGGGCGGGATGGACTCGAAATTCTGGAAGTAGATGGTGTTTCCGGTGGCGCTGAGAGGGGAGTTGTAGTGGTTGAGCAGGAAATCCCAGGTCTTCTCATTCAGCAGCGCACAGTTCACCACGATGAAGGGGTGGTTTGCAAGGGAGCTGTGCAGATAGAGGTAGCGTGCGATCTGCTCTTTGCCGGTGCCGGGCTCGCCGTAGATGAATACCGGCTGGCGCAGCAGGGCGAGGGAGCGTATCTCGGCCGCCTGAGTGCCCATCGCGCCGCTGAGGCTGTAGAAGCTGTTGGCGAAGAGGTATTCGCACTCGCCTTTGTTCAGGGGGCGCAGGCCGGGACGGCTGGAATGGAGCGGGATGCGGGCCGGAACACAGTAGAACAGACATCGCTGGACGTTGTTCATCAGCAGCTGCTGGGCGGTGATGCTGTAGAGCTGGTCCCGCTCGGTGTAGTAAAAGCGGAGGTTGCCGCTGGCCGGTATCTCCCGGATGTGAGACTGAAGGACGCTGCTCAGCTCCGCCGGGACCTCGGAGATGCTGCTGTAGAAGAGGTCGCCGTTGGACTCCATGACGATGACGCGGCCATTCTGGCCCTGAGTGATGCTGCGGAGGAACAGGTTCTCCTGCCGCAGATGGCCGAACCAGGAGCTGATGTTCACGGCCTGGTCGATGGCGGCGTGGAGGCTTTCGACGCCGGAGGTGATGAGGAAGGCGTCGAAGCCCATCTCCCGGGCGATGGTGTGGGTGACCATGTCACAGACCACCATCCGGTAGCCGCCCTGCTGCAGGCGTTCCAGGGTGTGGCGCACCTCAGCGGCGTTGTTCACGGTGAGGATGTCGAGGTTGAAGTCCAGCAGGCTGCACAGGGTGTGGGCCGGCTCGGTGATGGAGGGGAAGCCCACGATGGCGTAGAGGCTGGAATAATTCTCGGCCAGCTTCATGGTGCGCAGCACGTCGTACACCGAGATGTGGATGTCCACCACCGGCAGGTCGGTCACCTGCCGGATGAGGGCGGCGGTGCCGCCGCGGGAGATGATGCAGTCGTAGGAGTTGGGGGGCATCTGCTGCACGATGGCCTGCCCGTCTTCCAGGTCGCCGGTGTAAATGTCCATTTCAACATTGGGATAAGCCTGCGCCGCCTGCTCCATCGCAGTGCGCATTCCGTCGTAGGGGGCGATGCCCAGAATACGGGTGTGAGTCTCTATCACAACAGACACCTCCGTTCATATTTGCTACTATTCTAGCAAATAAACTTCCAAAAATCAAACAAAGACTGTTCTGATTTGAAATGGTTTAAGACTTTATAACCAAAAAACTTAATTGATGTTTCAAATTAAAACGGAAAAGACCGCTCGTTTCCATGCACGCCGTGTCAAAATAAGGCATAATGGTATCAAGAGAATAAATCATGAGAGGAGGAGCAACCTATGCTGCTTCTGCTGATCCTTGCAGATGACTTTACAGGCGCGCTGGACACGGGCGTCCAGTTCGCCGCCTGCGGCATCCCCACCCGCGTCGTGGTCGGAGAGCAGGTGGATTTTGCAGCCAATGATGCCGCTGTGCTGGTGGTGGACACCGAGACACGCCATCTGTCCGCTGCAAAGGCCTACGCCGTCATCGCAAAACTGACCCGGAAGGCGATGAGTGCGGGCGTTTTCAGCATCTATAAAAAGACAGACTCCGCGCTGCGCGGAAACATCGGCGCAGAGCTTTCGGCCCTGCTCAAAACCAGCGGGGAGCGCCGGCTGCCGTTCCTGCCGGCCTTCCCCCAGATCGACCGTGTGACCCGGGACGGAGTACATTATATCAGCGGCGTGCCTGTGACCGAGAGTCCCTTCGGCATCGACCCCTTCGAGCCGGTGCGCCACGCCAGGGTGACGGAGCTCATCGGGGAACAGACCGATGTGCCTGCCTACAGCTTCCCGACCCTGAAAGAGGGTGAGGCTGTGCCGGAGCAGGAGGGCATCCTGGTCTTTGACGCCGGGAGCCTCGACGACCTTGCGTCCACGGGCCGCGCCCTGTTCCGGAATGGCAGGCCCCGCCTGATGGCAGGCTGTGCCGGCTTTGCGGCGCTGCTGCCCGACCTGATGAAGATGACCGAGCGCAGGACGGTCACCATGCCGAAGCTGGACCATCGCCTGCTGGTGGTCTGCGGAAGCGTCAACTCCATCACCCTGCGCCAGCTGGATGTGGCCGAACAGAACGGCTTCTCCCGCCTGCGCCTGACCCCGCGCCAGAAGCTCGACCCCGGCTATTGGGAGAGCGAGAACGGCAAAGAGGCCCTGCAGGGCATCAACGAGATGCTGGCCGCGAATCCCCGCTGCATCATCGAGACCAACGACGAGGGCGGCAACCAGCCCACGGCGGATTACGCCGCCGCCCGGGGCCTCGACCTTGAGGGCCTGCGGGTCGGCATCGCCAGCAGCATCGGCCATATGCTGGGCAAACTGTTCACCAGCCCCGCGCTTGGGACCCTGCTGCTCACCGGCGGCGACACGCTGTTACAGTGCATGAACTGCGTGGGCATCAAGGAGCTTGAGCCGGTGTGCGAGATGGAAAAGGGCGTCGTGCTGGCCCGCTTTACCTACTGCGGCTGCACCCGCTACGTTATCACCAAGTCGGGCGGCTTCGGCCACGAGAAACTGCTGCTCGACCTTGCAGACCGCATTGCAGCAGAGTAAATTTATAGCAGTTTGCGTTTTTAATGCACAAGCAACATCCGCAAACTGCATATCGCAAATATGCCGGTTTGAAAGGCATTGCTTTTGAAAACTGCGATAGAACGATTGATTTTTTTGGAGGACACTATGACATATAAAAAACTTCCCGGCCTGACTTGGGACGGCACGATCTACGAAAACGAAGAGATGGGTACGCTGGAAGCCCTGCTGCCCACCGGCGGCTATCCCACCGCCCATGCACCTGCCATGGTAGAGCTGCCCGACGGCACGCTGCTGTGCTGCTGGTTCGCCGGTACTTATGAGGGCAGCGCAGACATCCGCATCATCTGCTCTGTCCTGCCCAAGGATGGTGCCCAGTGGCTGCCGCCGGTGGACATCTCTGGCGACCCCACCCGCAGCGAGCAGAACCCTTCGCTGTTTTACGGCCCGGACAACGCGGTGTGGGCCATGTATACTGCACAGCTCGACCGACAGGCTGGCAAGGACAATATGCAGTACACAGCGGTCGTCCGCTGCCAGAAAAGCACCGACGGCGGCAAAACGTGGGGACTCTATGAGACGATCTTCCCCGAGGAGGGCACCTTCTGCCGCCAGCCCATTCAGGTGTTGAGCAATGGCCGCTGGATCTTCGCCAACTGGCTCTGCACCGACTCGGCTGAGGGCCTGTCCGGCGACCCCACTGCTTTCCGCATTTCGGACGACGAGGGCAAGACCTGGCATATGGTCATGATGCCGAAGAGCAATGGTCATGTCCATGCCAACGTCGTAGAGCTTGAGCCGGGCCATCTGGTGGCTTTCATGCGCAACCGCGAGGCCTACCGCATCCACCGCAGCGAGTCCTTCGACTGGGGCGAGACGTGGAGCGAGCCGGTGGCTACTCCGCTGCCCAACAACAATTCCAGCATCAGCGCCCTTAAACTGCAGAGCGGCCGCATTGCAATCGCCTACAACCCCACCTGCACCCCGACCCCTCAGCCGGGCAAAGCTGCATGGCCCGGCCTGCGCTGCCCGGTGGCTGTGGCCCTCTCTGAGGACGGCGGCAAGACCTTCCCGATGATCCGCTGGATGGAGCGCGGCGAGGGCTTCATGGGGGACGAGAATAAGACCAATAATAAGCAGTACGAGTATCCCTACCTGATGCAGAGCCGCGATGGTGCCATGCACTTGACCTACGCGGCCCGCACCCGTCAGGGCATCAAATACATCCGCTTCCGTGAAGAAGATGTCATGGGCGCGAAGCGCGAGACAGTGGGGCTGTACAACCCCACCGCCGCCCAGACCCGCTGATTTTTTTTTGAAGGAGGAAATTTGTTATGCTGACCCAGTACAATCTGAAGATGCCGCACGCAGTTTACGGCGGCGAGAACGCAATGGACAACATCACCGCCATCATCAAGGCCCGTGGTGCAAAGAAGGTGGCAATGTTCACCGACAAGGGCATTGAGGGCGCTGGCCTGTTCGCCCTGCCCGAGGAGGCTGTGAAGGCTTCCGGCGCAGAGTATTATGTTCTGGACGAGCTGCCTCCCGAACCCAGCTACATGGCTGTCCAGAAGCTGGTGGATGAGTTCAAGGCTTCCGGCGCTGACCTCATCGTGGCCTGCGGCGGCGGCTCCGTCATGGACGCAGCCAAGCTGGCAAGCGTGCTGGTGACCGATGACTACGGCGTCAAGGAGCTGCTGGACAACCCCGGTATGGCGCAGAAGTGCGTCCCCATCGTCCTCATCCCCACCACCGCCGGCACCGGCGCTGAGGTCACTCCCAACGCCATCGTCGCTGTCCCCGAGAAGGAGCTGAAGGTCGGCATCGTCAACGGGAACATGATCGCGGACTACGTCATTCTCGACGCCCGTATGATCAAGAACCTGCCCCGCAAGATCGCAGCGGCTACCGGCGTTGATGCTCTGGCACACTGCATCGAGTGCTTCACCGGCAACAAGGCCAACCCCTTCAGCGACCTGTACGCTCTGGAGGGCCTCGACCTCATCCTGAACAACATTGAGAAAGCCTGCGATGACCCCGATGCCATGGCCGAGAAGAACCGGATGCAGATTGCAGCTTACTACGGCGGCCTGGCCATCACCGCTTCCGGCACCACCGCAGTCCACGCTCTGAGCTATCCTCTGGGCGGCAAGTACCACATCGCACACGGCGTCTCCAACGCCATCCTGCTGGCTCCTGTCATGCGCTTCAACAGCGGGCATCCGGCTGTCAAGGAGCGTCTGGCTGTGGCTTATGACCGCTGCTGCCACGAGAACAAGACCTGCACCACCGTGGAGGAGAAGGCTGCATGGATAATCGCCCGCCTCGAAGCGATCGTCAAGCATCTGGACATCCCCACCAGCCTGAAGGAGTTCGGCGTCCCCGCTGAGGACCTCGAGGGTCTGGTCGAGTCCGGTATGCAGGTGCAGCGTCTGCTGGTGAACAATATGCGCCCCGTCACCGCTGACGACGCCCGCAAGCTGTATCAGGAGATCATGTAATAGAAAAGGAGAACACATTATGAAGACCAGCGACATCAAAGGCATTATCCCTCCGGTAATTACCCCGATGAACAACGATGACGAGCAGACCGTCAACCACGAGGCTCTGCGGCAGCAGGTCGAGCGCCTGCTGGCAGGCGGCGTCCACGGCATGTTCCCTCTGGGTACCAATGGCGAGGCTTACGCCCTCTCTTTTAAGGAGAAGGAAGAGATCCTGGCTGCCGTCATCGACCAGGTAAAGGGCCGCGTCCCCGTTTACGCAGGCACCGGCTGCATCACCACCGCCGAGACCATCCGCATGAGCAAGCGCGCCGAGGAGATGGGCGCAGATGCCCTGTCCATCATCACCCCCAGCTTCGCACTGGCCTCCCAGAAGGAGCTGTACGACCACTATGTAGCCGTGGCAAAGCAGGTCAACATCCCCATCATCCTCTACAACATCCCCGCCCGCACCGGCAACAAGCTCCTGCCCGAGACCGTGCAGGCACTGTGCCGTGACGTGGAGAACATCGTAGGCGCAAAGGATTCCAGCGGCGATATCGAGAACCTGAAGGCTTACATCCGGCTGACCCGTGAGCTGGACAAGGATGTGGCCATCCTCGCCGGCAACGACGGCGCGATCCTGACCTGCCTGAAAGAGGGCGGCGCAGGCGGCATTGCAGGCCGCGCCAACATCTGGCCGGCCACTGTTGCAAAGATCTACGACTGCTTCAAGGCTGGCGACCTCGAGGGCGCACAGGCCGCTCAGGACGCGATCGCCATCCTGCAGCAGACCTTCAAGTACGGCAACCCCAACACCATCATCAAGACCGCTGTCGCCCTGCAGGGCCACAACGTCGGCAAGTGCCGCGCCCCCTTCAACTACGTCCCCGAAGAGGGTCTGGAAGCCATCAAGAAGGTCCTGGCCGAGAACGCTGCCAAGGGCCTGAACTGAGAAGAGCAAGGAGAGCGCTGCTATGAATAAACCTATCGTTGGCATTACGATGGGCGATCCCGCCGGCTCCGGCCCGGAGATCACCATCAAGGCTCTGGCAGACCCGGAGCAGTACACCTACTGCCGCCCCATCGTTGTGGGCGACGTGAAGGTGTTCGAGCAGGCCAGGAAGTTCGTTGGCCGTGAGGACATCGTCATCCACCGCTGCGACAAGGTGTCGGATGCCCTGTTCACCCCCGGGACCATCGACGTGCTGCACCTCGACCTCATCGAGAACATCAACAAGTTCGAGATGGCAAAGGTGAGCGTGGAGGGCGGCAACGCAGCCTTCCAGTGCGTCAAGAAGGTCATCGAGCTGGCCATGGCCGGTGAGGTGGATGCTACCTGCACCAACGCCCTGAACAAGGAAGCCATGAATAAGGCTCTGGAATACTATCACGGCGAGAAGTCGGACGGCTACACCCATTTCGACGGCCACACCGAGATTTACGCCACCTACACCCACACCAAGAAGTACACCATGATGCTGGCCCACCACGACCTGCGCGTGGTCCACGTCTCTACTCATGTGTCCCTGCGCGAAGCCTGCGACCGGGTCAAGAAAGAGCGTGTGCTGGAGGTCATCGAGATTGCCAATAAAGCCTGCAAGGATATGGGCATCGAGACCCCCCGCATCGCCGTGGCCGGCCTGAACCCCCACTGCGGCGAGAACGGCCTGTTCGGCCGCGAGGAGATCGAGGAGATCACCCCGGCCATCGAGGCTGCCAAGGCCGAGGGCATCACCGGCGTTGTCGGCCCCTGCCCGCCGGACAGCGTTTTCTCGCAGGCCATCGGCGGCTGGTACGACATCGTGGTCTGCATGTACCACGATCAGGGACATATCCCCCTCAAGACCGTGGGCTTCGTCTACGACCGTGAGAAGCAGGAGTGGAAGGCTGTGGAGGGCGTCAACGTCACGCTGGGCCTGCCCATCATCCGCGCCAGCGTGGACCACGGCACCGACTTCTACCATGCAGGGAAGGGCAACGGCAATGAGCTGAGCCTTGTCAACGCTATCAAGTATGCCGTCAAGATGACCGGCCGCGAGGCGTAAATCTTCCAATAGCTCCTTACACGCCCGCTTTTGCAGTTCCTGCTGCAAAGGCGGGCGTTTTTTAACTTAACGGACGGAAAGAAAAGTTCTATCCTGAAACGTGTGAATTTGAGTAAGACCGTCAAAGCGTTCTAAAATGTTACGATTTTAATAGAACATTCATGAAATATCCTGGAAATGTTTCAGAATGAAACGAAAACAAGGCGGTTTAGCCGTTGTAAGGGTCTGCCATTTTAAATATAATTTAGACAACAAAAACGAACAAAGACTGTGAGAAGCGGCGACGCCGCAGATGAAGGCATGAAGTACACAGTCCGGTTCGCTACACGAGAACCCCAAGAGAAAAGGAGAACAAGATTATGAAAAAGATTTCTCGTCGCAGCTTTCTGAAGGTTTCTGGTACTATGGCAGCGGCTGGTGCTCTGGCAGCCTGCGGCGGCTCTTCCTCCACCAGCACCGCAGCTTCCAGTGAGGCAGCTCCTTCCGTTGAGGCAAAGGCTGTGGACGGTCTGCCCGATATGAGCAAAGAGACTCTGAACTTCAGTTCCGATAAGGTCGGTTCTGGCTCTTACAATATGATCGTTGCAATGTCCAAGGTGCTGGAGAAGGCTGGCGGTTTCCAGACTGTCAACGTCAACCCTGACTCTCCGGGCGGTATGGGTGCTCCTTATCTGTTTGCTTCCGGCAACACCGATCTGGCCTTCATCAACGGTGCTCCTGCAAAGTGGGCAATGGAGGAAGGCACTCTGGGCAAGCCTGCTACCAGCGGCTATGCAGCGATCATCGGCGGCCTGACTGCTGTCTGCTACATCAACTGCGTGTCCAACTCATTCCTGCAGAAGTACAATGTCTCCACCATCGAGGAGATCTTCGAGCAGAAGCTGCCCCTGCGCATCGGCTGCTCCGCAAAGGGCTCCATGGATGCTGAGGGCGCTTACCTGCTGCTCGAGTACTTCGGCGTGACCGAGGACGAGCTGAAGAGCTGGGGCGGCTCCATCACCAACCAGGGCGGTGATGCCAACGCAGACGCCATCTCGGACGGCCAGATCGACTTCTACATCGACCACACCTCTGCTGCTTCTTCCACCATGGCTCAGATCGCGACCAGCGTGGATGTCACCTTCCTGCAGTGGGGCGATGACCTGTGCAGCTGGTTTGTCAGCGAAAAAGGCTTCGACCTCATCACCATCCCGGCCAACTCCTTCAAGGGTCAGGATAAGGAGCTGACGCTGCCCGGCACTCCCGACTGCGTCTTCTGCAAAGAGAGCCTGAGCGAGGACGTCGTCTACGCCATCACCAAGAGCCTGAGCGAGAACCGCGACGCTCTGGTGGCTGAGTATAATTCCCTGTCTCCGTGGGAGCCTGAGACCGCTTGGGAAGAGATGAAGCGCGGCGGCTGCCCGCTGCATCCCGGTGCTGAGAAGTACTACAAGGAAGCAGGCTACATGAAGTAAGTTCCGGCTTTGAAAGCTTTCGGCGGAGGCGCTCCGCACGACATCAGATCTATCCTTTGACCGTAGGCAGAGGCCGGACGCTTTGCGGTGTCCGGCCTCTGCTTTCACAAGGGATAATACGGAGGGAAATATGAGCAACGAAAAAGAAACCAAGGTATCGGCTCTCGACGCCAAGGCCAAGGCTCTGGCAAACGAAGAGGACGAAGATACCAAAATCGCCAAGCTGCTGAAGAATATGCCGAAATGGCGCTTCTATTCGCTGGCAGTTCTTACCGTTATCTGGACGGTGTTCCAGCTCTACATCAAGCTGGTCAAGCCCCTTGACCCGTGGTTCCAGCTGCCGCTCCATATGTGCCTTGCACTGGTCGTGGTGTGGCTGTACAATCCGATGGCCGAGAAATCCAAGAGCCACAATAAGCTGTGGTGGATCTACGACATCTTCCTCATCGCGTCCAGCTGCTTTATCTGCTGGTTCTTCCTGAGCCACGCAGAACAGCTCAACTACCGCATCTTCAATGTTGACGTTATGACCACCACCGAGGTCATCGTAGCGGTGCTTCTGGTCATCAATGTCATGGAGGCTGTCCGCCGCGTGGTCAGTATGTCCCTGTTCGGGGTCATCTGCTTCTTCCTTGCTTATGCATGGTTCGGCCAGTACATCCCCGGCCTGTTCCGCTTCTCCGGCATCAGCTTCCCCAAACTGATGGAAGTCCTGATGTACGGCGAGAATGGCATCTTCGGCTCTCCGCTGGTCACTTCTCTGAGCACCCTGTTCTACTTCCTCGTTTTCGGTACCTTCTTCTCCAACTGCGGCGGCGGCGGTGTCCTGATCGACGGCGGCATGAAGCTCAGCGATAAGACGGTCGGCGGCCCCGCAAAGGCAGCTGTCATCTCTTCCGGCCTGCTGGGCATGGTTTCCGGTTCTGCCATCGCAAATGTTTCCACCACCGGCGTTCTGACCATCCCCCTGATGAAAAAGACCGGTTATGACCCCGAAGAGGCGGCAGCAGTCGAGTCTGTTGCTTCCACCGGCGGCCAGATCATGCCCCCCATCATGGGCGCTGGCGCATTCATCATGGCCGAGATCATCGGCGTGCAGTATGCGCAGATCGCGGCGGCAGCCGTCCTGCCCGCTGTGGCCTACTTCCTCGCCGTGTTCATCCTTGTCCACATGATCGCAAAGAAGAAGGGTCTGGGCAAAGACTCCGGCGTACATTACGAAGGCAAGCCCATCCTGCCCCGCGTGTACCGTCTGTTGCCCATCATCGTTCTGGTCATCATGATCATCATGGGCTACTCTCTGCCCCGTTCCGCGATCTACTGCACCATCTTCTCCATCGTCATCGCAGCGATCTCTCCTGAGACCCGCATGGGTCCCCGCAAGCTGCTCCAGACCCTGATGGACGGCGTCCGTCAGGCCGCAAACATTGCGATCCCCACCGCTGCCTGCGGCATCATGATCGGCATCGTGGTCAACTCCGGCGTTGCCGTCAAGATCGCAAAGCTCATCGGTACCTCTGGTGAGGGCAGCCTGTTCATCGCACTGCTCATCGCCGCTCTGGGCTGCCTGCTGCTGGGCATGGCACTGCCTACCGTGGCCGCTTACCTGATCGCTGTCACTCTGTTCGCATCGGCTATCCAGGGTCTGGGCATCTCCGCTCTGGTCACCAATATGTTCATCTTCTACTTCGGTGTCGTGGCTCAGATCACTCCTCCCGTCTGTCTGGCATCCTTTACTGCGGCAGGCATCGCGGGTGCAAGCGCATGGAAGACCGGCTGGAAGGCATTCTCCTTCGCCATCACCGCTTTCATCGTCCCCTTTGCATTCGTGTATCGTCCCGCTATCCTGCTGGAAGGCACGATGGTGGAAATCATCATTGCATACTGCATCGTCGTTGCAGCCACCTATCTGCTGGCCTGCGGCATCGCTGGCTACCTGTTCCGTCCCCTGAAGATGTGGGAGCGCATCGCCTGCTATATCGTGGCCTTCATCTTCATCCTGCCCAGCTCCATGTCTGATATTATCGGCATTGCTGGATGCGCGCTCATCATGGCTTACTGCTTCATGACGGGCAAGAAGAACGCCAACAAGGCACAGCCTGCCTGATAAGCGGTCCTTCCGAAAACCTTCTTCATAAATCACAGCTCGGCGAAGCCCCCGCCTCCGGTACTCCCGGAGGCGGGGGCTTTTTTGTCCTTTTTGGGGCGGGAAGAAAAGAAAAACGGGCAGTTCGGATGTGAAAGATGACGGAACAGTTGTGTTTGGGGACGATTTGAGGTATTATAAAATAGTTGAAGTGTACCCTCCGGCCGATCGGAGGACGTACCTATAAGAGAACAAAAAGGAAACTGCGGATGAGATCAGCGCGGAAAGAACCGAATCAGAGGGTCTGCAAGGCCAGCCCGGAAAAGACATCCGGGCGTGGCTCTGCGCCCGCGCGCCATGCCGCAAAGCACGCGAAGAAGCGCTCGCTCTTTGGCCGGGCAAAGCAGGAGGACCTCGTCCCGGAGACTGCGGCCCCGGCTCCGCAGCCCGAGGCGGCAGAAGAGGAGCATACCTATACCGCGCCCGCTGCGCCGCCGTCTGCCATCCCGCCGGTGGAGCCTGTCCTGACGCCTCCGGCCCCGCCGAAGTCTGTGAAGCGGAAGCTCAATGTCCTTCAGCCGACCAGTCGGCCCGAGGCGGCTGCGCCCCAGCCGGCGGAGCAGGACGACTCTGCGGCAGCTCTGGATCCCACCGGAGCAGCGGTGCCGGAAGGGGATGAAAGCGCAGAAAAGCCCGCTCCGGCAGAGAAGAAGTCCTCCCGCAGCAGGCGTGGATCCCGCCGTGAGGAACGGGAGTCGGTGCTTACGGCAGATTACCGTATCAATGCGACCTCGCTTATGAAAAAACTCCCCTCCGGCGGGAGGGGAGCGGAAAAATCAAGATCAATCGTCGTCGCTGTCGAGCTTGAGCACGGCGGTGAACGCCTCGCTGGGCAGGGAGACGCTGCCGAGCTGGCGCATCTTCTTTTTGCCCTCTTTCTGCTTTTCCAGCAGTTTTTTCTTGCGGGAGATGTCGCCGCCGTAGCACTTGGCCAGCACATCCTTGCGCATGGCCTTGACCGTCTCGCGGGCGATGATCTTGCCGCCGATGGCCGCCTGAACGGGGATCTCGAAGAGGTTGCGCGGGATGTTGTCCCGCAGCTTCTCGCAGATGCGGCGGCCCTTGGCGTAGGCGTTGTCGCGGAAGACGATCATGGACAGAGCATCCACGGGGTCGCCGTTGAGCAGGAAGTCCAGCTTGACCAGGTCGCTCTCGCGGTACTCCTTGAACTCGTAGTCGTAGCTGGCGTAGCCGCGGCTCCGGCTCTTGATGGCGTCGAAGAAGTCATAGACGATCTCACCCAGCGGCAGGGCGTAGTGCAGGTCCACACGCACGTCGTCCATATACTTCATGTCGATGAGGACGCCGCGCTTGTTCTGGCACAGGTCCATCAGGCTGCCGACGTATTCATTGGGGGTGTAGAGGTGGACGTCCACGAAGGGCTCCTCCTGCTTGACGATGTTGGAGGGGTCAGGGTAGCTGGACGGGTTGTCTATCATCTCCACGGTGCCGTCGGTCAGGGTCAGACGATAGCGGACGCTGGGCGTGGTGGTGATGAGGTCGAGGTCGAACTCGCGCTCCAGACGCTCGGTGATGATCTCCATGTGGAGCAGACCGAGGAAGCCGCAGCGGAAGCCGAAGCCCAGCGCGGCACTGGTTTCCAGCTCAAAGGTCAGGGAGGCGTCGTTGAGCTGCAGCTTTTCCAGCGCGTCCTTCAAATCGGGGTACTTTGCGCCGTCGGCGGGGTAGATGCCGCAGAAGACCATGGGCTTGACCTGACGGTAGCCGGGCAGAGCCTCGGGGGTGGGGTTATTCGCCAGCGTGACGGTGTCGCCGACGCGGGTGTCCTGCACGGTCTTGATGCTGGCGGTCAGATAGCCGACCTCACCGGCCTGCAGCTGGTCGCAGGGGGTCAGGCTGGTAGCGCCCATGTGGCCCACTTCCACCAGCGTGAACTGTGCGCCGGTGGCCATCAGGCGGATGGTGTCGCCGGGCTTGACCGTACCTTCAAAGACGCGGATATAGACGATGACGCCCTTGTAGCTGTCGTAGATGCTGTCGAAGATGAGGGCCTTGAGGGGGGCGTCCGGGTCGCCGGTGGGGGCGGGGATGTCGCTGACCACACGCTCCAGCACCTGGTCGATGTTCAGGCCGGTCTTGGCCGAGACGCGGGGCGCGTCGAGGCAGGGCAGGCCGATGACGTCCTCCACTTCCTGTGCCACCTCGTCCGGGTGGGCGGAAGGCAGGTCGATCTTGTTCAGGATAGGCACCAGCTCGAGGTCGTGTTCCAGCGCCATATAGGTATTGGCGAGGGTCTGGGCCTCCACGCCCTGGGTGGCGTCCACCACGAGGATAGCGCCCTCGCAGGCGGCGAGGCTGCGGCTGACTTCGTAAGCGAAGTCCACGTGGCCCGGGGTGTCGATGAGGTTGAACTCGTACACTTTGCCGTCCTTGGCAGTGTAGTTCATGGTGACGGCGCGGGCCTTGATGGTGATGCCGCGTTCCCGCTCGATGTCCATGTTGTCGAGGATCTGGTCCTCCATCGTCCGCTCGTCCACGCTCTTGGTCAGCTCGAGGATGCGGTCGGAGAGGGTGGATTTGCCGTGGTCGATGTGCGCGATGATGCAGAAGTTGCGGATGTTGTCTCTTGCCATGTAGTTCCTCCGAAATTTATAGGATCCAGTCCTCGACGGCCTTGATGCCGCCGTTTTCCAGGTAAACGCGGGGTACCCGGCGGGAAACGCCGCAGAGCACCTCGTAAGAAATGGTATCGGTCTTGTGGGCGATGGTCTCGGCGCTGTCGCTCACTTCGCCGCCCCACAGGATGGCTTCTTCCCCTTCCTGCACGTCGGGCAGGGCGGAGACATCCACCATGATCTGGTCCATGCAGACCCGGCCCAGAACGGGGCAGGGCATGCCCTTTATCTCCACGATGCCCTTGCCGCAGCTCAAAAGGCGGGGGTAGCCGTCGGCGTAACCGGCACAGAGGGTGGCGACCTTGGTGGGCTTTTCCGCGGTGAAGCGGCGTCCGTAACTGGCCGACTGACCGGGCTGCATCTCCTTGACCATGCTGACGATGGTCTTGAGCTTCATCACCGGGCGGAAGATGCCGAAACGCACCTCGTCGCTGGGGTCGAAGCCGTAGAGGATGATGCCGGGGCGTGCCATGCAGTGGGTGCGGGGCAGTCCGGCGGGCCAGTCGGGGTGGAGCATCACCCCGGCGGAGTTGTCGCAGTGGACGACGGCAGGCTCAAAACCGGCCTCGGCAAGGCCCTGACAGGCCCGGACGAAGAGCTCATGCTGCTGGCTGGTATAAGCTACGCTGTCGGCGCTGTCGTCGTCGGCCACAGCAAAGTGCTGGAACAGGCCGGTCACGTCCAGACCCGGCAGGCGGCAGGCATCCAGCATCCCGGCCAGCGCCGCGTCAAAGTCGGTGCGGAGCGCAAAACCGATGCGGCCCATGCCGGTGTCGGCCTTGAGGTGGACTTTGACCTTCCCGCCGACGGCACAGGCGGCCTCGCTGAGGGCCTTGGCCTGAGGCAGGGAGTAACAGGCTGCGGTGATGTCCTCCTGGATGAGGACGGGCGTACGGCTCGGCTCCACATGGCCCAGAATGAGGATGGGCAGCGTCAGCCCGGCTTTGCGCAGCTGACGGGCTTCCGCCAGACAGCTCACAGCCAGCCATGCGGCCCCCTCTTCGGCAAAGACCTTGGCGCACTCTACGGCACCGTGGCCGTAGCTGTCGGCTTTGACGACAGCGCACAGAGGCATCTCCCCGGCCCGGGCCTTCACGGCGCGGAAATTGTGGCGCAGGGCGTCAAGGTCTATCTCGGCCCAGACGTGTTTTTCAAATGCAGGCATCTGCATGGGCTGTGTCCTCCTTTTTTGATGTACGGGCCGGGTGCAAAGGACGCCAGCCGTCGATGCCGCTCTCCTGCAGAGCGTGAAGGGTCTTCTGCCGGAAAGCCCGGTCGGTGCGGCACCGCTCCCGGACAAAGTTTTTCGTGTCCTCCCGGGTGGTCACGCCGTCGGCCGGGCAGCGGCTCTTGACGATGGGAAAGCCTTCTTCCTTCACTGCACAGCGCACCTCCTGCTCTGTGGCGAGTAGCAGAGGCCGGATGAGGGTCAGCCCCCGGTCGGACAGCTCTGTCACCGGCGAGAAACAGCCGATGCGGCCCTCCCGCCAGAGGTTCATGTAAAACGTCTCGATGGCGTCGTCCAGATGATGCCCCAGCGCCACCTTGTTGCAGTCCAGCTCTTCGGCAGCGGCGTGGAGCGCACCCCGGCGCATCTTGGCGCAGAGGGAGCAGGGATTCTTCTCGTTCCGGTGGTCGAAGACGATGGGGCCGATAAGGGTGCGGCGCACCTCATAAGGCACATCGTACCGCCGGAACAGCGCTTCCAGCGCGGAGTAATCCACCGGCTTGCCGCCAAACTGGGGGTCGAGGGTGACGGCCACGACTTCGAACGGAAAGCCGAGGTACTGCCGCAGCCGCGCGAGACCGATGGTCAAAGCTACGCTGTCCTTGCCGCCCGAAACGCCCACCAGAACGCGGTCGCCGGGGGCCAGCATCTCGTACTGTTGGACGGCTTTGCGCATCAGGCCGCAGAGCCGCTGCATCGCTTTCGTGTCGCTCATGACAGGCTCACGCTCTCCACGAGGTTGACGATGTCGCTGATGGAGGCCAGCTTGGTCAGGCCAGAGACATAGATGACGTCGCCGTTGTCGTACTCGATGGTGGCCAGCACGGCGTAGTAAGCCTGAATATCACAGCGCACGGCGGTGACGGCGGCACCGTCGATGCTCAGATTGACTTTTCGGGGGCTGATGACGCCGTAAGCCTGCTTGAGCTCTTTTTCCGACTGGCCGATGAAGTCCTCATAGGTGTCTTTCGTGCCTTTCTGGAAGAGCACGACCTGATAGTTGGCGTCGTCGCTGCTCTGGGCGGAGGCCAGTTCCAGCGCACGGCCAAGGGTGGCGTCCTCGGTCATCTCGCACACCGGCCAGACGGCAGACTCATAGTAGACGGAAATGCCGTTCTCGGCGGTGTAGCGGGTGTCGGGCGAAGCGGGGGTGCGGCGGTTGACCACGAGGGTCAGCACAAAATAGGCCAGTGCGCCCAGCAGGACGATGATGCCCATGGCCAGCAGCAGGCGGGAAGAGCGCTGCTGCGCGGTGTCGCGCTGGTGGATGTCTTTCGGCATGAAGGAAAGTCCTCCTTATAAATGTAAGGCTCAGCCCTGGGGGTGGGGCTGCATCTTTATTAGTATAACATACTCGGGGCTGAAATTGTAGCGCTCTGCCGCAAAAACAGAAACGAAAATGTGATTTCAGAAAACGAGAGATTTCAAGAGAAAACAAGAGAAAACAAGAGATTTAAAAAACTGAGCTGAAAAAATCGAAAAATGATGTTGACAGGGACGTTCTTGTGATGTATACTGACACTCGCGCCCCAAAAGGTGCATTGAACCGTTGAAACACTTATCAGGAGGAAATAGATATGAGCACTACTCTCGTCAAGCCCGCTGAAGTCGAGCGCAAGTGGTATCTGCTCGACGCTGCCGGCAAGAGCCTGGGCCACGTCGCTGCTGAGGCTGCTGTTCTGCTGCGCGGCAAGCAGAAGGTCGATTATACCCCCAATGTTGACTGCGGCGATTTCGTCGTCGTCATCAACTGCGACAAGGCTGTTCTGACCGGCAAGAAGGCCGAGCAGAAGTTCCACATCACCCACAGCAAGTTCATCGGCGGCCTGAAGAAGGTCCAGTACAGCAAGCTGATGGCTGAGAACAGCGACCTGGCTATGACCTACGCTGTCAAGGGCATGATCCCTTCCAACACCATCGGTGCTAAGGCTCTGACCCGCCTGCACTGCTACCAGGGTGCCGAGCACGCTCACGCAGCTCAGAAGCCCGAGAAGATCGAGTTCTAAGAAGGAGGCAATCGAACATGTACGAAACCAAACCTTATTTCTACGGCACTGGTCGTCGTAAGGATTCCGTTGCCCGCGTGCGCGTCTACCAGGGCACTGGCAAGGTCACCATCAACGACCGTGACATCGACAACTACTTCGGTCTGGAGACCCTGAAGCTGATCGTCCGCTCTCCGCTGGTCCTGCTGGGCCTCGAGGGCAAGTATGACGTCGTCGTCCGCGTTTCCGGCGGCGGTGTTTCCGGCCAGGCTGGCGCTATCCGCCACGGCCTGAGCCGCGCCCTGCTGCAGCAGAGCGATGAGAACCGCGCTGCTCTGAAGAAGGCTGGCTTCCTGACCCGCGATCCTCGTATGAAGGAGCGCAAGAAGTACGGTCTGAAGGCTGCACGTCGTGCTCCCCAGTTCAGCAAGCGCTGATTTTACCGTATTACGGCTTTTACGGCTCTGCTTCGGCAGAGCCGTTTTTGTTTAGCAGGAGTTTCCCAGCGAACTGGGGAGCACGACTGCGCATATCCGGCGGTTGAGATTCCTTCATCTCCCTCTTGACAAAAACTGCAAAAGAGACTATTATACTAGTTAGACAGACAATGGAGCCTGGGGTGTGTTCACCCTAGGCTTTTTTCTTTGGAATGTCTTGGGAAATGCATCGCTGCGGGCCGATAGAGGGGGTCCGCAGCGGAAAATTGGGATGCGGGCTGCGGAAGAATGGTGTCTGCCGGGCCGCAAAAGAGAAAAAGGAGAAGGTATCATGAACGAGAATGTTGACGGTATGATGATTCGTCTGGTCGGCCTTGCACTGGCTGTCCTGATGATGGCTGGCATGACCATCTACACGGACCTTTTCAAAAAGACATCCGACATGGATGCCCGCGCCGCTGTCATCAGCGTACAGGACGGCCATGTGGCCGCAGAGGACGTTCAGCAGAACGTCTGAGCAGTTCGTTCTTTAAAATAAGAAAGGCGCACCCTGAAGCAGCTCGCTTCAGGGTGCGCCTTTTTTGCGGCAAAGAGAGAGCTTTGCTTTGTGGAAGTTCCATAAAAATCAGAGATTATTTTTTCACTTCCTGCGTGAATGGGGGTGAAATCTGCGTGAATGAGGATTGCCGGGGGGG
>NZ_CABVEW010000003.1:0-236117 GCF_902497445.1 Faecalibacterium sp. Marseille-P9312 | reverse complement strand
GGTGCTGGGGGTGTCGAGGGGGGAGACGTAGAGGAAAGGCGCTGCTCTGTACAACCTCTCAGTCTCACTTCGTTCGACAGCTCCCCTAGTAGGGGAGCCTCTGGCGAAGAGGCAAAGCGCTACGGAATGCCAAGGCCTCCCCTACTAGGGGAGGTGGCACGGCGAAGCCGTGACGGAGAGGTTGTACGAAGGAAGGCTTGACCGTAAGCAAAAAGCCTCTCCCTTTGGGAGAGGTGTCTGCGCAGCAGACGGAGAGGGCAAGCCCGGTGATACAGAGGCACCGTGCAGCGATAAGCAGTGCCTTTGTCAGAGCGAGACTATCGCTGTGTCTGCGATTCCACATCAGCGGCCTTGCCCTCTCAGGCGCTCCGCGCCAGCTCCCCCGAAGGGGGAGCCTTGGCAAGACCAGAAATACTATTACAAACTCAAATCGTGACATCCGCCCCTGCTTTTGCATATCGTGGGGTATCTTTTGCGGAATGGGGGCAGCGGATATGACACAGCAGAGCGGGCGGATTTGGGTGATGGGCGGACGGCCGCTGAACGGCACGGCGGCGATACCGGCGGCGAAAAACAGCGTACTTCCGCTCCTTGCGGCGACACTGCTCTGCCGGGGACCGGTGCGGCTGCGGGCCGTGCCGAGGCTGTCGGACGTGGAATGCAGCCTCGGGCTGCTGCGGGGCGCAGGGTGTGCTGCCTACTGGCAGGGGGCGGATATTGTGGTGGCCGGGATGCCCTCAAACAGCACCCTTCCGGGAGAAACCGCGGCACAAATGCGGGCCTCCATCCTCTTCTGCGCACCGCTGCTGGCGCGGCTGGGCCGGGCCGAGACTTCGCTGCCCGGCGGGTGCAATATCGGCGCCCGTCCCATCGACTTACATCTGGAAGGTCTGGCCCGGATGGGGGCAAAGGAGCTGGACGCCGGGGCGGGAAAGCTGGTGCTGGCCGCGCCGGGGGGCCTCCACGGGGCCGACATCACCCTCCGCTTCCCCAGCGTGGGAGCGACGGAGACATTGCTGCTGGCTGCTGTCTGCGCCCGAGGCACCACCGTCCTGCGGGGCGCGGCCCGGGAACCGGAGATCTCCGACCTTGCCGAATTTCTGAACCGCTGCGGCGGACGTATCGAGGGTGCGGGGACTTCCACACTGCGCATCGAGGGGCGGCGGGGGCTTTCCGGCTGCGATTTTTCGCCCCTGCCGGACCGCATCTTCGCCTCCACGCTGGCCTGTGCCGCCGCTGCTGCCGGAGGGCGGGTGGAACTCACCGGATGCCCGCCCGCGCTCTATGCGCCGGTGCTGGAAATTCTGGAACAAATGGGCTGCACCGTGGAGCGGGGCGCAGACCGGGCCGAGGTGGCCCGTTTCGGGCGGCTGTACGGGGCGGGCCGGGTCTTCACCGGGGTGTACCCGGGTCTCGCCACCGACGCTGCGCCCCTGCTGGCCGCCGCCATGCTCTGCGCCGAGGGAGAGAGCAGCATCGAGGACGTCATCTTCGAGCGGCGGTTCGGCTGCGCGGAGGGCTTTGAGCGGCTGGGCGGGCGGGTAAAACGGTCGGGCCGGGTGCTCTCCGTCGGCCCGCTGCCGGAAAGCGGCCTCCACGGAGCTACCCTCACTGCGCCCGACCTGCGGGGCGGCGCGGCACTGGTGGTGGCGGCTTTGTCGGCACAGGGAAAGAGCTTCGTGGAAGAGACTCGTCATATCGACCGGGGCTATGCCGGTTTGTGGGAAGTTCTGGCCTCTTTAGGGGGACGAATTGGCAGAGAAATGCCGCCCCTTGACGCCCCTGTGAAAAAAATACCATCGAAAAAGCAAATTTATCTTGCATTCGGGGCCAAAAGATGATACGATACTGTTATATAGTAGCAGTAATGTTGAGTTCTATCCTGCGCCAAGGCGCGGTCTACGATAAAATCCGATGGAGGACAATGATATGGCACTCATGCTCGACGAAGAAATGGACGAAAACGTAACGACGATAAAGGTCATCGGCGTGGGCGGCGGCGGCGGCAACGCCGTCAACCGCATGGTCAGCGACGGCCTGCAGGGCGTTGAATTTATCGCAATGAACACCGACCAGCAGGCACTGGCGAAGAACCATGCCGCCACCAAGGTGCAGCTGGGCTCCAAGCTCACCAAGGGCCGCGGCGCAGGTGCCGACCCCGAGATCGGCCAGCGCGCTGCCGAGGAGAGCAAGGACGAGATCGCAAACGCTCTGAAGGGCTCCCAGATGGTCTTTATCACCGCCGGTATGGGCGGCGGCACCGGCACCGGTGCTGCTCCTGTGGTGGCCGAAGTGGCACATGACCTGGGCATCCTGACCGTGGGCATCGTCACCAAGCCCTTCTCTTTTGAGGGAAAGCGGAAGATGGGTCTGGCTGAGCAGGGCATCGCAAATCTGCTGATGCACGTGGACAGCCTCATCGTCATCCCCAACGAGCGCCTGAAGATGATCAGTCAGGAGAAGATCACCCTGATGAACGCCTTCCAGGCCGCTGATAACGTGCTGCGTCAGGGCGTCGAGTCCATCTCCGCCCTGATCAATGTGCCGGCCTTCATCAATCTGGACTTCGCCGACGTGCGCTCCATCATGAAGGACGCCGGCTACGCTCACATGGGCGTCGGCAGCGCCAAGGGTGCCGGCAAGGCTGAGAACGCCGCCAAGGCCGCTATCTCCTCTCCGCTGCTGGAGACCAGCATCGCCGGCGCACACGGCGTCATCATCAACATCACTTCCAGCCCCGACATCGGTCTGGAGGATGTTGAGACTGCCGCCGGCCTCATCACCCAGAGCGCTCATCCCGATGCGAACATCATCTGGGGTACTGCCTTCGACGAGAACCTCTCCGATGAGATGCGCGTTACTGTCGTGGCCACCGGCTTTGACAACAAGGCCGCTGACGGCCTGCGCAGCACTCTGGGTACTGCTGCCGCCGGTACTGCTCCCGGCGTGACGGCTTCTGCTCCGTCCGCTGTCTTCAGCGCCGAGGTCAACACTCCCTCCGCCGCTTCTGGCAGTGCTTCTGCCGCCAAGCCCGTGGAAGAGGAGAACAGCGACACCAGCTACTACGACGACCTGCTGGCGATCCTGAACAAGCGTAGATAAGCGCAAGAATAGAGAACCCCTTGCGCAGAAAAAGCGGAAGGAGGCCGTACCGTGGAGCAGCAACAGACAAAGCTGCCGCTGGAGTGGCTGAGCAGCCGCCGGACGCCGGAGCTGCATCGGCTGGAACAGCTCTGCCGGGAGACTGCCCGGGAGCATCGCTGCGCCCAGCGCAGACTGCAGGAGGTGGAAGAGGCGATGGCATCCGAACAGGAGAAGTCATGCCCTGAGGCTCTGCCCGCTGCGTCCGGGCCGACTCAGCTCGAGCAGCTGAGCCGGAAGCTCAATGCGGCCAACGCCGAGCTTCGCCGCTATGAGACACGGATGTTCGCCTACGAGCGCACCATGCTGGCCCTGCGGAAGGAGAACGCCAAGCTGACCGTCCGGTGTGAGGAGCTGCGGAGCGAGCTGGACAAAATATCCACCGCCCCGCTGCGGCTGGATGTTCCGTCCACACAGCCCGCGGTCCCGCTCCCGGAGACGGCTGCACAGACACCGCCTGCTGCGGACCGTCAACCGAAAACAAAGCTGGAACACCTCGGCGACGAGGTCCTGGCCGAGCTCGCGAAGCTGATGCCGCAGGAAAAGTAAGAGTTAAAAAGAAAACGCCTGTCGTGTAGATGCACGGCGGGCGTTTTGTTGTATCTTTTTGCTGAAAAGTATGTTATACTTATTCTGCGGCCTACCCCGCCCATTTTATTAAAGGAGCCCGGGTTGCGGCTCCCAGCGTCTGCTTCGCTACCGCTCGCATCCTGCTGGCCGCGGCCCCAACAGCTCCTCCCTGTTTCCGCCACTGGCGGCGGTCGTCGCCGTTGCAAGTGGCTTGACGGATGGTTCTCGGGCCGCAAGCACTAAAAAGAAGACCCCCTTTCGGAGTAGCCGCTCCGTGAGGGGGTTTTCTTTTCGCATAGGTGAAACATATGCTGTATCGTCTCTGTACTTTCATTATATGCTATCCTGCGAAAAAGTCAAGCATATAAAGAAAAGTCATTCGCCCCGCTGTTCCAGCAGATAGGTCGCCTCGAGGTCGGCGATGTGGAGCTTGACGGCGAGAGGGTACTTCTCGAAGGCCCCCGACAGGGCAAAGCTGCCGCCCCGGACGGCGTCGTCGAAGCCGCCCATGTGCCAGCGGATGGCCACGGCTTCTTCCACCTTCAGCTTCATGAACCGCTCGATGAGGAAGACGCTTTTCTCGCCATGACCGTAAGGGAACATATCCTCCACGCTGTAGCTGGGGACTTTCTCCCACTGGCCCGTCGCTTCGTTTTTCACGTTGCGGGTGCCTTTTTTGTAGAAGTTGGCCTTGCACAGGTCGTGGAGCAGTGCGCAGATGGCGAAGGTCTCCTCGCTGTCCTCGTCCGGCGTGAAGAAGGTGCCGTGGAGCACGCGGTAGACGTTCAGGCTGTGCGCACACAGCCCGCCCTCGCAGGCCCCGTGGAAGCGGGTGGACGCCGGCGCGGAGAAGAAGTCCGTCTTGCTGTCCATCCAGTCCAGCAGCTTCTCGCTGCCGGGCCGGGTGACGTGGGTGCGGAATATCTCCAGAAATTCCTCGCGGTCTGTCATCTTACAGCTCCATATCCTCGAGGATGCCCTTCAGGATGGCCAGCTCGTCGTGGCTCAGGGAGATGCCCTTGCCCATGCGGGTGCCGTCCGGGGACCAGTCGCGGATGTCGTACTTGGGTTCGCCTTCGTTCCAGCTGATGAGGTTGAGCTGGCGCTCCCAGCCGCGGGGACGCTCTCCGAGGACTGCGATGCGCTCAACGATCTCGTATTTGATTTCTGCCATAGTGCATTACCTGCCTTTGCTTTGTTTGCTACCATAATAAAAGAAGCGCGCGAAGATTTCAACAGGTAATTGAAAAATAATTTCTGAATTTTACATTTCTTTCAACCGTAAGGCGCTTCTTCGCGCCACTCTACCAGCTGTAAAACGCCGCTTTCGTCCTCCTCCGGCGCCGGGTGGGGGCTTTTGGTGTGCTGCTGGGGGCCAAACAGTCCCTGCCCGTACTGGGTCATGACCCCCGGCGACCGCCCGGCCAGATACTCGGCGGCGTTCTTCTGCCGACAGGCCACCGGGGTTCCGTCGGTCATGGGGATGCCGCAGTCCGGACGAGGCTGCGGGACTTCCGGCGGCGGGAGCTGCACATCCGGGCCGTCCGGCTGCGACGGCGGCTGCTGGGAGCCGCGACCCGGCTTTGGCGGTTCCGTGACGGGCGGCTGACCGGGTTCCGCGCCCAAAGGCGGGCTGACCACGCTGCTCGTCTCCTCCGGCGGGCCGCTCGGCCCGGGCGCATCCTCAAGCTCATGGCGGATGAAGGGCGTCAGAGATTCCATAAAAAACACCTCCGCACCTAGGATGCCCGGCGGCAGGGTCGATCATGCACAAAAAAATCCCCCCGGGACTCCGGGGGGAGAGGCGCTGCGTTGTGTTACGGCTTGGGGATTTCCGATACCACCACGGCAAACCGGACCTTGACCTCTTTGCCGTTGGTGTCCGTAAAGCTGGTGGTGATCAGACCGATCTGGCGTTTAGCGGCCAGAGTCGAATTGCTGCCGATATGGGTGTAGTGGCCCCGTGCATTCAGGTTGATGGCCTGCTTTCCGGCATCCTTGTCGTACTTGCCGCAGTAGAGGTAGACGACCGTATTACTGGGGATGACAATGCCGGTTGGGATAGTGGGAGATTGACCGTTGTAAACCGCCTTGACAATGTCTTCAAATCCGGTCGTCGCTGCCAGTTCTTGCAGCTTGGCGTCCAGCTTGGCAGAGGAGGTATAGGTGATCTTAAGATTGTTCTTAACACCTCTGTCGTAATCTGCCATAGCTTCGGCAATGCTCTTATGGGAGGCCGAGCCCCCGGTGCCGCAGCCCGTAAGCAGGGCCAGTGCCATCACCCCGGCAAGGGCGAGGGCAAGAATCTTTTTCATAGCGTTCATGGTCAGTCCTCCATGTAATAATGTCTGTTACTCAAGAAGCGGTCGGAACTTGAATCAATACCACAAGTCGGTATTGTTTGCCGGCCTTCTTTACCAGTGTGGAAGCACACTTGAAGCTGCCAAATTTGACAGAGGAGGTATCGTTGTGTGCTATGTAAGGAAACGAGTGATGCAGCAGGAGAGTAACCTGAGTCAGCTCACTCATGCCGTCCGGAACTTCCATTGCATAAAGGTAAACACTGATGCAACTGCTGTATTTTGCAAGGGCTTCCTTGAGCGGGCGCAAACTTGCATGGAGATCACTGTTAGGGCCAGCGGGTAAAACATTTGTGTCAAAGCCGATACCATTGGGAGCAAGCAGGGAAGGGTCGAATTTTTCGGCAACGGTCTTTATCTCGGGGACATCGTTGGTGAAGGGCTTATCCTTATAATCGGGAAAGTCGTGGTAATACGAAGCCATATACTCCTCCACCAGCCGGTCGCCGGTTTTTCCACCGCCGCAGCCGGTGAGAATGGTGAGCAGCATCACCCCGGCAAGGGCCATGGCCAGCAGCCTTTTTGTCAATTTCATTACAGTTCCTCCTTCAAAGCAGATCGGTAGTATTCTCCAGCCCCCTTGGGGAGTTGGTAATACTATAATAAGAGATATTCCTGTTTATTGTCAAGAAAAAACGAAAAAATCGTCAAAAGAACGAAATTTCTTTTTTTTTTTTTTTTTATGCAAAATGTATAAAAACACCCCGGGGCCAGAGGGGCCTCGGGGTGCGGAAAAGGGACTGGGCAGAAAGCGCCCAAAGCAAAAGGCTCTCCCGGCCGGGAGAAGCCTTCCACAGGCGGGCCCAAAGGGGCTCAGCCCATGGTGATCACAAAGGCGCACAGGGGCAAAAACAGGATGCTCAGCAGGGTGGTAAGCACCACGCGGCCGGCGGCGGGGAATATACGGGGGAATTTTGCTGTATCTTTTGGTCGAAAAATATGGTATACTTGCCTTGCGGCCTCGTCCGCCCATTTTAAGTGGGAGGGGGGTGAAATGAATGCCGAGTTTCGAAACTCTCGTGCTGTCCGTCGCAGCAAATGTGATCTCGCATTACATCTGCAAGTGGCTTGACGGATGGTTCTCGGGCCGTAAGCACTAAAAAGAAGACCCCCTTTCGGAGTAGCAGCTCCGTGAGGGGGTTTTCTTTTGCTTTGGGTGAAATGTTATGCTGAGTTTTCTCTCGTACCTTTATTATATGCCATCCCATGCAAAAGTCAAGCACCGCACAAAAAATTTACAAGAACAGAGATGCAATCTTTTCTACGCCTTTTCCCACAACGTTTCGACTGTTTTCTCAAAAAGGTTGACTTTTTGGCCCGAACAAACTACATTGAGTTGTAGATACCGAAGAAAAATACAAAGAAGGAAAGGAAGGAAAGAGGATTGACCGAAAAGAAACACCGCAGCGTTATCTTATTTGGCGAGTGGCAGCGCCCGCTGGGGGCGCTGTCGCTGGAGCAGAAGGGGATGCTCCTGGACGCACTGCTGGCCTATCCCGAAGGGAAGCGGCCCGATTTCACCGACCCGATGCTCCGGATGGCGTGGACCTTTATGGAAGGGGGCCTCGACGAGAATGCCCGCAAGTGGGAGGAGACCCGCCAGCGCCGGGCCGAGGCGGGGACAAAGGGGGCTGAGAGCCGCTGGCACAGCGAAGAGCGTGGCAAAAATAGCAAATGCCATGCGCCGATGGCAAAGATGGCTGTATCTGGTTCTGATTCCGTCTCTGATACTGGTTCTGCATCTGATTCTGAGTCTGAGCCTGATATTGTCCTCCCGGATGGGGAGGCTGACTGCGCTGACGCGCCCCTCCCGCCTCCGGACGAGCCCGATTTTTGTCCGCCGGACGAGGGTGAAGTCCGGGACTACTTTATCCGGAAGAGCGGAACGGAGGCTCAGGCCGACCGGTTCCGGGCGTTCTATGAATCCAACGGCTGGCGGGTGGGCCAGAACCCCATGCGGAACTGGCAGGCAGCGGCCACGGTCTGGATGGCCCGCGACCGGGAGCGGCCGGCTCCCGCCGAGACGTACGTCCCGAAAAACAAGGCGTTCTATGCCACCCGCCCGCCTGAGCAGGCAAAAGACTTTCTGAAAGACGCGGCCCTGAGAAGGCAGACGATGAGGAAGAGAAGGGAAGCGGTCACACAATGACCTCCACCGTGCTCCCCCCGCTGCGGGCCTTTTTTACGACCACCTGCTTGTCGATGCGCTCCTTGAGTGCGGCGACGTGGGAGATGATGCCCACGAGGCGGTCGCCCTCGGTGAGGCCGGCGAGGACCCGGATGGCCTGCTCAAGGCTCTCGTCGTCCAGCGAGCCGAAGCCTTCATCGAGGAAGAGGGTGTCCAGCCGGATGCCGCCCGCCGCGCTCTGGACCTCGTCCGAGAGGCCAAGCGCCAGCGCCAGTGAGGCTTTGAAGCTCTCGCCGCCCGAGAGGGTCTTGACGCTGCGGCGGGTGCCGTTGTAGTGGTCGATGACGCCGAGGTCGAGGCCGGACTGGCTGCGCTGGTTCTCGGCGCCCACCCGCTCCAGCTCGTACTGCCCGGCGGTCATCTGCATGAGGCGGGTGTTGGCGTGGACGAGGATGGCGTCGAGGTAGTTCATCTGGATGTAAGCCTCAAGGCGTATCTTCTGTTTGCTGCTGAGGGTGCCGCCCGCCGTGGAGGCGAGGGCGTTCACCCACTGCCAGCGGCGTTCCAGCTCCGCCCGGGCGGCGGCGTGCTGACGGTAGAGGTCGGCGGCCTTCCGGTTGGGCAGGAGGCGGGCCGTCAGGGCCTTTTCCTGAGCCGCGAGAGCGGTGCGCCGGGCCGTCAGAGCGTCCCGCTGGGATTCGAGGGCGGGCAGGTCGGCGGCTTCGCCCGCCTCCGTCTGCTGGGCCGTCAGGGCCGTGACTGCGGCCTCGGCAGCGGCGCAGTCCTGCCGGGCCCTGGCCAGAGCCGACGCGGCGGCGTCCATCCCGGCCCGGAGGGCGCAGCGCTCGTTTTCCAGCCCGGCCAGCGCCCGGCGGGCTTCCTCCCGGTCGGCGGCGGGCAGAGCGGCCCGGGCCTCGGCACACTGGGCCTCCAGAGCCTTGGCGGAGGCAGACTGGCGGGCGGCTTCCTCGGCGGAAGCCCGTGCCTCGGCCTCGAGGGCGGAGCGCTGGGCGGTCTTTTTCTGCCGCTCGTCCTCCTGCCGGGCCTTGGCGGCGAGGGCGGCGGCATTCTGCTTCTGAGCCTTGTCGAGGGCTTCCTGTGCGGCGTGCAGGGCCTCGCTTTCTTCGGCCAGAGCCGTCTTTAAGAGCGAGACGGTCAGCTTCACCGGCCCCTCCGGTGAGGTGAACCGTTCCGGCAGCAGGGCCTCGGCGTCCCGGCGGAGGGTGGCTTTGGCCTCCCGGTCTGCGGCCACGGCCTTGGCGGCGGCCGCACTGGCTTCCTGTGCGGCGCGGTCGGCCTCATCGGCGGACTGTCTGGCCGCGTCTACCCGGGCTTGCGTGGGGGCTTCGGCGGGCAGAACGGCCCGCTTCGGGTGATGGGTGCTGCCGCAGACGGGGCAGGGGGTGCCGTCTGTCAGCCCTTCGGCCAGCAGGCCCGCCTGCGCGTTGAGAAAGGCCCGCTCGAGGTGGTCGCGGAGGGCGTGGGCGCGCTCCTTTGCGCCGTCGGCGAGAAGATAACGCTCCTGCGCCTGCCGTGCGGCCTGCCCCCGGCGCTGCCCCTCGGCGAGGCTCTGGGCCAGCTGCGCGAGGGCCGTCTCCCGCCGGGTCAGCTGTTCGGCCCGGGCCTCGAGGCTCACGTTCTCGGCCTCCGCGCCCCCAAGGGCGGCGAGGCTCTGCTCCAAAGCGGTCAGCTCTCCGTCCAGCTGCCCGAGGGCGGCGCGGCGCTTTTCAGCTCTGGCGTTCTCGAGGAGGGCGGCGTCCCGGGCGGCAGAAAGCTTCTTTTCAAGACCGTCCAGCCCGTCGAAGGCCGCGAGGTCGGCTTTCGCCCGCTCGAGCTTTCCGGCCAGCGCGTCCAGCGCGGCGGCATCTCCGGCGTGGCGGGCCGCTTCGGCCTCGGCGGCGTCCAGAACGGGCCGCAGAGCGTCCTGACGGGCCTGCGCGGCGGTCAGCTCGAGGCGGAGCTTCTTGGCCTGTTCGGCCCGGCCCAGCGTCTGCTGGAGCTTGTCCAGCTCTGCCTCGGCCTCAGTCCGGGCGGCGGTGGCGGCGCTCAGCGCCTGCTCCTGCCCGGCCAGCAGGGCGTCCAGAAGGGGCAGCACCCCTTCCGGCGACGCCTGTCCGCCCGCCTCGCAGAGGGGGGCCAGCTCGTCCAGAACGGCTCCGTCGGCGTCCCCCTCGGCCCAGCTCAGGCCGGAGAGCAGCTGCCCGATGCGGACGCTCTGCTCCTCCCGCTGGCGGGTGAGGGCGGCGTTCTCGGCCTGCAGCCGCTCTTGGAGACGCTGGTAGGGCTGGGTGCGGAACAGCTTGCGGAAGATCTTGCTCCGCTCCTCGGTGGAGGCGTTGAGCAGCCGGGTGAACTGCCCCTGGGCGATCATGGCGATCTGGGAGAACTGGTTGTAGTCCAGCCCGATGATGTCCACCACGGCGGCGGTGACGTCCTTGGCCCGGGTGACGGGCGGACGGCCGTCGGCGTAGGTGAGGCAGGCGTCGGCCTTTTCGGTGGTGAAGCCCTCGCCCCGGGCTTTCGGGCGGAGGTATTCGGGGTTGCGGCGGACGGTGCAGCGCTGTCCCCGCACCTCGAATTCCAGCTCCACGAAGGTGGGGGTGCCGGGCTCGGCGTACTTGCTGCGGAGCATGGCCCCCTCCCGGACGCCGCCGCTGGAATGGTCGTAGAGGGCGTAGGTGATGGCGTCGAAGAGGGTGGTCTTGCCCGCGCCGGTGTCGCCAGTGACGAGGTAGAGCCCGCCTCTGCCCAGCTGGGCGAGGTCCAGAACGGTCTCGGCGGCGTAAGGCCCGAAGGCCGACAGGGTCAGTTTCAGGGGCCTCATGCTTCGTCCTCCTTCCAGATGTCCTCGATGAGCGATTGGCAGAACGCCGCCTGTTCGTCGGAGAGGGGCTGGCCGTTCTGGGCTTCGTAAAAGGCCGCAAAATGCTCGAGGGGCGTCTTGCTCTCGGCCCGGGCAGCGGCGTCGGGCGTCTCGGCGGCCCGGGTGCGGCGGTTGTCGTAGTCCAGCCGCATGAGGTTCGGGTAGATGACCCGCAGCCGGGCCAGCGCGTCGGGGACGTCCTGCTCGTCGGTGAGGGTGATGTGGAGGTAGTCGTCCGTCGGCGTGCCGTCGTAGGCCCGGCGGTCGGTGAGCTCCATGTAACTGCCCCGCAGCTCCCGCAGATCGTGCCGGGGGGTGAGAGGCGCGGCCTCGAAGCGGACGCTGCCCTTTTCGCCCAGAGTGACGAAGAGGGCGGCTTTGTGCTGATGGGCCTCGGAGAAGGAATATTTGAGGGGACTGCCTGCGTAGCGCACGGTGTCCCGCCCCACCTTCTGGGGACTGTGGAGGTGGCCCAGAGCCACATAGTCGAAGCCCTCGAAGAGGGAGACGTCGATGCTGTCCACCCCGCCCACGCTGGGCTCTTCGCTCTCGCAGACCGCCGCCCCGGCCACGAACTGGTGGGCCACCAGCACGTTCCGGCGGGCGGGGTCGGGTGCGCAGGCGTTCAGCACGCAGCCGATGGCGTCGTTATAGCTCTCGATCTTCTCGTCCGGGAAGACGTGCCGCACGGCGGCGGGCTTCAAAAAGGGCAGGAGCCAGACGTCCACCGGGCCGTATTCGTCCGTCAGGGTGATAGGCGCGGGCGGTGCGGCAAAGACCGGGCTGACGTACACCCGGCTCCCTGCCAGCAGCTGTGCGCCGAAGGCGATGCGGTCTGCTGAGTCGTGGTTGCCGCTGACGGCAAAAACGGGCAGTCCCCGCGCCGCAAGCTCGGTGAGGAACCAGTCCAGCAGCCGCACCGCCTCGGCGGGCGGCACGGGCTTGTCGTAGAGGTCGCCTGCCAGCAGAACGCCGTCTACGGGCCGGGCGTCCAGCAGGGAGAGGACCTGCTCTAAAATGTAGCGCTGGTCGTCCAGCATGGAGAATTCGCAGACCCGCTTGCCCAGATGCAGGTCGGAGAGGTGTAGGAAACGCATGGGGACACCGCCTTTCGTTGGGATGATTTTATTATAGGAGAGTTGGGGGCGTTTGTCGAGGGGGCAACGGCGACGACCGCCGCCAGCGGCGGAAACAGGGAGGAGCTGTTGGGGCCGCGGCCAGCAGGATGCGAGGCCCGCACCAAGGGCCGAAGCAGACGCTGGGAGCCGCAACCCGGGCTCCTTATTATTTTTTTTTTTTTTTCGACAAAAAGATACATCAAATCGAAAAGAGCCTCCCCTTTCGGGAGGCTCTTCCGTCTTCATATCACGCGGCAGGGAACATCTTTTCCCAGGTGTCCTTGCCCACGGAGCCGTCGGAGGTCAGGCTGTGGCGGGTCTGGTAGCGCTTGACGGCGGCGACGGTGCTGGCACCGAACTTGCCGTCGGTGGTGAGCCGCTCGCCATCGGCGTTGAGCTTCTGCTGCACCAGCCGGACACAGCCGCCTGCGCTGCCGCTCCGCAGCACGATGCCGGGGTAGGGGACGATGAGGCCGTGCTTGGCCGTGTAGCGGGCGTAGAGCACGTTCCAGGTGTTCGCGCCCACTTTGCCGTCCTCTTTGAGGCCGTACCGGAGCTGGAACTCCCGGACAGCCTTCTCGGCGTTTGCGCCGAACGTTCCGTCCACGGTGAGGGCGGCGTGCCAGCTGCAGCTGTCCCGGATGCCGTTGAGCCAGGTCTGCACGAGGGCCACGTCCGGGCCGGAGCTGCCGCGCTGGATGAGCGAGTAGTAAGCAGGAATTGCCATAGTGTTGTCACACTCCTTCCGCGCTCATCCTATGCGGCGGGCCGATGGCCTGTTCACCCGGCCAGCACCACGTCCTCCCGGGGCGCGGTGAGGCCGTCCCACCACTCCACGAACCGGAACCGGACGATATATTCCCCGCAGACAAGGTCATTTTCGGCAGGCGTGTCGTACCCGCCGCAGGCTGACCGGCAGAGGCCCGGGTAGAGCACGCACCACCAGTTCCGGCCTGCCCGCCGCGTCCCGATGTCCAGCCGCACCGCGTCGTACCGCCCGGCGGGCAGAGCCCCGCCGTCATAGCGCCGGGTGGGGAAGTACATATTCACGAGGCGGGCTTTCACCGGTGCGCGGATGCCGAGAGCGGCCAGTGTCTGGCGGGCCGTCAGCTCGAAGCGGACGAGGTTTTCCGCCGCCCACGCCCGGGCATCGGCCCGGCTGTCTGCCGGGCAGGCTTCGTCGGTGAGGGCCAGCACGGCGTCCCGGACAGCCAGCTTCGCGCTCTGGTCGCGCACGGCGTCGGTGTCGGCCCGGATGTGGAGCCGCAGGGTGTCGGCGGCAAGCTGGTCGGCGGTGGTAAGCTGGCTCTGCGCCCAGCCTGCCCCCAGCGACAGCAGAAGACAGAACAGCAGCGAGGCGCACAGCGCCCCCATTTCGCGGCGGGATAACATAAAAAAACAGGCCCCCTCTTGGAAAGTTTATCCAGAGGATGGGCCTGTTGAAAGCGTTTTATACAGAGGAAATGAGCCTTTGGGCAGAGTGCTCGCACGCAACAACCTCTCCGTCACGGCTTCGCCGTGCCACCTCCCCTATTAGGGGAGGCTTTGGCATGCCGGGTCACTCTGAGCTGGACGCCTAAAGCCCAATGGAACGCAAAATAGAGTGCCCTGCTACAGAGGGCAGCAGCTTCTGGACAACGCACCTTGTCAAGCTGTCGTGAGTCTAGACAGCGGAGCACTACCGTTCCCGAGACATCGTGCTTTGCTCGTCCAGCATAGACCTGACCGACATGCCAAGGGCTCCCCTACTAGGGGAGCTGTCTGCGAAGCAGACTGAGAGGTTTTTACGAAACAGCGCTCAAAAAGAAGACCCCCTTTCGGAGTTGCAGCTCCGTGAGGGGGTTTTCTTCTGCTTTGGTGAAATGTTATGCAAAGTTTGCTTTTGTACTTTTATTATATGCCATCCCGCGCAAAAGTCAAGCGGTGCGCAGAAAGTTTACAAAGAGCACATCAGTTCTTCAGCGACTGCATCGGGGCGGGGAGTCTGCCGCCGCGGTTGATGAAGACGGAGGGGTCACGCTGGTTGACCGGCATGATGGGGCCGTAGCCCAGCAGGCCGCCGAAGTCCAGCACTTCGCCCGCCTTGCGGCCGATGGCCGGGATGACGCGGACGGCGGTGGTCTTGCTGTTGACCATGCCGATGGCGGCTTCGTCGGCGATGAGGGCGCTGATGACGGCAGGGGTGGTGTCGCCGGGAATGATGACCATGTCGATGCCCACAGAGCAGACAGCCGTCATGGCCTCCAGCTTTTCAATGGTGAGGCAGCCGCACTCGGCGGCGTGGATCATGCCGTCGTCCTCGCTGACGGGGATGAAAGCGCCCGACAGGCCGCCAACGTGGTTGGAGGCCATGACGCCGCCCTTCTTGACGGCGTCGTTGAGCAGGGCGAGGCAGGCGGTGGTGCCGCAGCAGCCGCAGGTCTCAAGGCCCATCTCCTCGAGGATGTTGGCCACGCTGTCGCCCACGGCGGGGGTGGGGGCCAGCGACAGGTCGATGATGCCAGCGGGTACGCCCAGCTCTTTGGAGGCGAGGTTTGCCACCAGCTGACCCACGCGGGTGATCTTGAAGGCGGTACGCTTCACCAGCTCGGCCACCTGGTCAATGGGGGCATCCTTGGGCAGCCGGGCCAGCGCGGCGCGGACCGCGCCGGGGCCGGAGACGCCGACGTGGATCTCGCAGTCGGGCTCACCGGGGCCGTGGAAGGCACCCGCCATAAAGGGATTGTCCTCGGGCGCGTTGCAGAAGACCACCAGCTTTGCTGCGCCGATGCACTGACGGTCGGCGGTGAGCTCGCTGGCCTTCTTGACGGCCTCGCCCATCAGCTTGATGGCGTCCATGTTCAGGCCCGCCTTGGTGGCACCGATGTTCACCGAGCTGCAGACGATGTCCGTCTCGGCCAGTGCGCGGGGGATGGACTCGATGAGGCGCAGGTCGCCCGCCGAGAAGCCCTTGTGGACGAGGGCGGTGTAGCCGCCCACGAAGTTGACGCCCACCTTCTTGCCGGCGGCGTCGAGGGTCTTGGCAAAGTCCACCGGGTCGGCGTCCGGGCAGGCACCCAGCAGCATGGCGATGGGGGTGACGCTGATGCGCTTGTTGATGATGGGGATGCCGTACTCGGCGCTGATGTGCTCCACAGCCGGAACGAGCCGGGCGGCGCGGGTGGTGATCTTGTGATAGATTTTTTCGCAGGCTTTCCTGGGGTCCGGGTCGATGCAGTCCAGCAGGCTGATGCCCATGGTGACGGTGCGCACGTCCAGATTGTCCTGCGTGAACATCTCGATGGTCTCGAGGATGTCGCCGGTGTTCATCATGCTCATAGTAGTTTGCCTTTCTCTTGTAGCAGCTGAAGGCTCTCCCTTTGGGGGCAACAGCGACGACCGCCGCCAGTGGCGGAAACAGGGAGTCGCTGTTGGGGCAGCGGCCAGCAAGACGCAAGCAGAGCGCAGCGGATGCTGGGTGCCGCAACCCGGGCAGTGGCGCGAAGCGCCTGAGAGGGCAAGGCCGGTGAGATGGAGCAGCTATGCAGCGATAAGCAGGCTCTTTGTCAGCATCCTTGCCCTCTCCGTCATTGCTTCGCAATGCCACCTCTCCCAAGGGGAGAGGCTTTTGTCAGATGGTGTGCATCGCGTCGAAAACTTCCTGGCGGGTGAGGTTGATCTGCATCCCCATCTCAGCGGCCAGAGCGTCCATCTTCTGGTGCAGCTCCTCGTGGGAGACGCTGCACTTGGAGATGTCCACCAGCATGATCATGGCGAACATGCCCTGCAGGATGCTCTGGGTGACGTCCTCGATGTTGATGTTCAGCTCACAGCAAAGGCCCGAGACGCGGGCGACGACGCCCACGGTGTCGTGGCCGATGACGGTAATGAATGCTTTCATAATTCCTACCCCTTCTATTATAGTGTTAGACCTCTCCGTCACGGCTGCGCCGTGAGGGCAGGCTTGCCTTCATACAACCTCTCAGTCTGCTTCGCAGACAGCTCCCCTAGTAGGGGAGCCTCTGGCGAAGAGGCGAGGCTTCACGAAATGCCAAGGCCTCCCCTCGATAGGGGAGGTGGCGCAGCGATAGCTGCGACGGAGAGGTTTTCTCCAGTATAGCAGATTTCACGAAAAATGAACACTCTTTTTGGAAAAAAGAGCAGGGAAAAAGGGCAAAAGAATGTCTATCACCGGCAGAACTTGCAAAAACCAGATGCAAACTGCCGGGCAGTGTGCTATACTTATCTATAAATATCGCCACAGGCTGAACAAAGGAGAGACAACGATGGAACAGCTTCTGAAGATCCTTGAAGACAATGCCCGGATGTCGGTGGAGGACATCGCGGCCATGCTGAATAAATCCCCCGCCGAGGTGGCGGCTATGATAGACCTGGCCCGGGCGCAGGGCATCATCAAGGGCTACAAGACCCTCGTGGACTGGGAGAAGGCCGGCGTGAACCGGGTGGAAGCCGTCATCGAGCTGAACGTCAGCCCCAAGAAGAGCCGCGGCTTTGACGAAATTGCCGCCACCATCGCCTCCTTCGACGAGGTGGAGAGCGTGCTGCTGATGAGCGGCGGCTACGACCTGCAGCTGGTCATCAAGGGCCAGACCTTCCAGGAGATCGCCCTCTTTGTGGCAAAGCGGCTGTCGCCGCTGGACGACGTGCTGTCCACGGCCACCCATTTCGTGCTCCGCACCTACAAAAAAGAGGGCCGTCTGTATCAGGACGAAGAAATCGATGAAAGAGAGTGCACCGTGCTGTGATGGATTACGATAAACTGATCGCGCCTGCCGCTGCGGCCATGCGCCCCTCCGGCATCCGCAAATTCTTCGACCTCGCCGCCGAGATGCCCGAGTGCATCAGCCTCGGCGTCGGCGAGCCCGACTTCAAGACCCCCTGGGCCGTCCGTGAGGCGGGCATTGAAAGCCTCGAGCATGGCCGCACCCGCTATACTTCCAACGCGGGCCTGAAAGAGCTGCGGGCCGAGATCGCCCGCTACCTCGACCGCCGGATGGGCCTGAAATACGACCCGGCAAAGGAAGTCCTCGTCACCGTCGGCGGCAGTGAGGCCATCGATATGTGCATCCGCACCCTGGTGCAGCCCGGCGATGAGGTCATCATCCCGGAGCCGTGCTTCGTCTGCTACGAGCCCATCACCACCCTGTCCGGCGGTGTGCCGGTCCATGTGGCCTGCCGTCAGGAGGATGAGTTCCGCCTCCGGGCCGACGCTCTGAAAGCCGCGATCACCCCGAAGACCAAGCTCCTCATCATGCCCTTCCCCAACAACCCTACCGGCGCGGTGATGGAGCAGGAAGACCTCGAGGCCATCGCGGAAGTCCTGCGCGGCACCAACATCATGGTGCTGTCGGATGAGATCTACGCCGAGCTGAACTACGGCCTGCAGAACCACGTCTCCATCGCCACGCTGCCCGGCATGGCCGAGCGGACGGTGGTGGTCAACGGATTCTCCAAGACCTACGCCATGACGGGCTGGCGGCTGGGCTATGCCTGCGGCCCCGCGCCCATCATCAAGATCATGACCAAGATCCACCAGAGCGCTATCATGAGCGCCCCCACCACCAGCCAGTACGCCGCCATCACGGCCCTCAAGGACTGCGACGGCGAGATCGAGCGGATGCGCAACGAGTACAATATGCGCCGCCGCCTCGTGGTGAAGAGCTTCAACGATATGGGCCTGAGCTGTTTTGAGCCGCGGGGCGCGTTCTATGCCTTCCCCTGCATCAAGTCCAGCGGCATGAGCAGCGAGGAGTTCTGCACAAAGCTTTTGGAGCAGAAGCATGTCGCCATCATCCCGGGCAACGCCTTCGGCGCGTCCGGCGAGGGCTACGCCCGCGTATCCTACGCCTACAGCGTGGAGCATCTGATGGAGGCCATCCGCCGCATCCGGGAGTTTTTGAACGAGAACTGTAAGTGAGGAGGAAAAAACCATGCGCGATCGTGTGACGGTCCTGGCCCCGGCCAAGCTGAATCTGGCGCTGGACGTGGTTGGCATCCTGCCCGGCGGCTACCATGCGCTGGATATGACCATGCAGGCCATCTCGCTCTACGAGCGGGTGGTCATCCGCCGCAGTCCCTACCTCGATCTGGCCCTGCCCGGCAGCAATGTCAAGCCCGGCCCGGGCAACACCGCCATCAAGGCGGCGCTGGCTTTTTTCCACTATACGGGCCTGCTGGCGGGTGCAGACATCACCATCTATAAGAGCGTCCCCGTCCGGGCCGGTATGGCTGGCGGAAGCGCCGACGCTGCGGCTGTTCTGGTGGGTCTGAACGAGCTGTACGGTGCCCGCCTGTCCATGAGCGAGCTCTGCGCTATGGGTGTCAGCATCGGCGCAGACGTACCCTTCGCCCTCATGGGCGGCACCTGCCGGGTGCAGGGCCTCGGCGACCTCATCAAGGCACTGCCGCCCATGCCCGAGTGCTGGTTCACGGTGGTGATGCCCGGCTACGGCATCTCGACGCCGGAGGCTTTCGCGGCCTACGACAAAGTCGGCAGCAGCGTCCACCCCGACTGCGCTGCTCAGGAAGCCGCCATCCGGGCGGGCGACCTGGACGCTGTCTGTGCCGCTGCCGGAAACGCCCTCGAGGAGTGCAGCGGGGCTAAGGACAACGAGGCCATCAAGGCCGCCCTCCGGGAGAGCGGAGCTGTCACCGCCCTCATGACCGGCAGCGGCGCGGCAGTCTTCGGCGTGTTCCGCACCGAAGCCGAAGCCAAAGCCGCCGCCGACGCCCTCCGCGCCCGCTGGCCGCAGGTCTATACGGCCCGGCCCGTCAGGGGAGGGGCTTGCGTAGTAAGAAGGTAAAAGGCTCTCCCTTTGGGAGAGCTGGCGCGTGAGCGCCTGAGAGGGCAAGGCTGCTGGCGGGGAAGCACAGGTGCAGCGCTCGTTTCGCGCTGACAAAGAGCCTGCCCATCGCTGCGCAGCGGCTCTTTCGTGCCGGGCTTGCCCTCTCCGTCATTGCTTCGCAATGCCACCTCTCCCATAGGGAGAGGCTTTGGCAAGTCGGGCCACTTCCTACTGGACGCCCGAGGCGCAATATGGCGCAAAAGGGCGGGCCTTGCTACAGAGGGCAGCCGCTTCTGGACGACGCACCTTGTCAAGCTGCCGCTGGCCTAGACAGCAGGGCACTACAGTCCACGAAACAAATAAGCTTTGCGCGTCCAGAGGAAACTTGACCGGCCTGCCAAAGGCTCCCCCTCTGGGGGAGCTGGCGCGAAGCGCCTGAGAGGGCAAGGCCGCTACAAGTAAAGCACAGGCACAGCGACAGCATCGCTCTGACAAAGAGCCTGCCCATCGCTGCGCAACGGCTCTTTCGTGCTGGGCTTGCCCTCTCCGTCATTGCTTCGCAATGCCACCTCTCCCAGAGGGAGAGGTTTTCGAGCGGCGCTGACCCTATAAAATGCATAACCCTCCTTCCCGTCGGGCATACTACCCAAAGGAAGGAGGGGCTTTTTGTGCAGACCTTTTATAAAATCTGTCTCATCCTCATGATCGTCGGCGGCATCAACTGGGGTCTTGTGGGACTGTTCCAGTTCGACTTCGTCGGCTGGCTGCTGGGCGGCAGCGCGTCCATCTGGTCACGCATCGTGTTCACGCTGGTGGGTGTGGCCGCTGTCTGCGGCATCCCGGGCCTGTTCACGGACGAGACCGGGGAATAGAGACAAAAGAAAAAAGGCTCTCATGCCGGCAGGAAATACGGCACGAGAGCCTTTTTGAAAACCTATAAAGAATCCCGCCCGGTCGTCTGCGGCAATCAAACCTACCCTTGCGGACAGGTGGGTGCTCTGTCTCCGGTTTCGCGCTTCCTCATCGAGCCTCCATGGTCGACCCATGACGGGGAGGTCTGCAATCCACCGACGAACTCCAAGCTCCCGTTGAATGATTAGTAGGATCATATAAACCGCAACAAATCGCGCCGGGCAGGAAGTCTTTGCTGAAAAATCACTCGATCTCGAACTGGTCGCTCAGACGCTTCTCGAACAGCTTGCTGACTTCCAGCAGGGTCTCATCGTCCTCGACCACGTCGAGATACTCGCCCTCGTCGTCCTCGCCGACGCTCAGGATGACCAGCTGGGCGTCCTCGTCCAGGTCTTCCTCATTCTCGGCGTATTCGACAACGGCCAGGTAATGCACGCCCTTATGGTCCAGAGCGTCGATCACTTCAAACGTGACCTCATTGCCGTCCTCGTCCTCGAGGGTCATCAGGTCAGGCTGATATTCCTCTTCGGTCTCAGCGGCGGACTTGTTCATATCTTCTGCCATAAGTCACGTTCTCCTGTCAAATATCTAAAAAATAGAATAACTATCACACCCTGCCCGCTCTGCTCCTTCTGAGCTGTGGGTTCCGGGTACGCCTATAGTGTAGCGTTTTTTTGCCCGCTCGTCAAGATGTTTTTCGCATAGAAATCCAATAACAAATTTTCACGCTTTTCCCTCTCGCTTCCCGGGGCGGAATGTGATATACTATAGCGATAGCTTTTGAAAAGCCATCTTTGCTATAATATATGGACAGGGAGGCCCGATCATGAGAGCCTTGAAAAAAATAATGGCGGCACTGGCTCTGACGGCAGTTCTGGCCGGATGCAGTGCACATAATATCCTCTCCAGCATCCAGGGCGGAAAGGCCGACACGGTGCAGACGGTCAGCCGCCCGGCGGTGGAGTCGGCAGAGCTGCAGTTCACCCACCCGGCGGCGGGGGACACCATCGCGGTGTTCGATACCTCGGCAGGCGTGTTCAAAGCAGTGCTCTTTTCCACCGAGGCCCCGCAGGCCGTGCAGAACTTCACGACATTGGCCCAGCAGGGCTTTTACAACGGCCTGACCGTCACCCGGGCGGAGAAGGACTTCGTGGTGGAGGCCGGGCAGGGCGCGGACGGCAAAGGCACCACCATCTGGAACGGGAACCGTTTCTCCGCCGAGACCACCGATAAGCTCCACCACTATTCCGGCGCACTCTGTGCGGCAGCGGACGCCTCCGGCGACTGCGCCAGCGTCTTTTATGTCATGGAGACCCTGCCGGGCAGCAGTTCGGTGACGCAGGAGCTCATCGACCAGATGAACGCCGCCGGCTGGCGGGCCGACGTGGTGAGCGCCTACCAGACGGCGGGCGGCGCACCCTACCTCGACTACACCGACACCGTCTTCGGGCAGGTGTACGAGGGGATGGAAGTGGTGGACACCATCGCCCAGACCGGCGTGGACGAAAATCAGCGCCCGACGGAGGCTGTCACCATCAACAGTGTGACCATCACGAAATACGAATAAGAAGCTGGTTTTCCGCCCTCCGGGCGGTGGGACAGCTGCAAAAAATCACCCGCCAACTGGCGGGTGATCTGCGTTTATGGGGAAAAGGGACAGGTTAGGTCTTCTTTACCTGCAGAGTGATGGCGATGTAGGTTTGCCCTTTATGGGTCTTGGCTGCTACGCCTATCTTAGTCCATTTACTGGAAAGATTAAAGTTCAGGTTAGAAGCCTCGTTGTTCTTGGTGATGTAACCGATGAGTTTTTCCAAGGTGGTGTCTTTGTAGTCGTACTGTGCGATGAGGGTCAGAGTGGATTTTTCCCGATCAATCTTTACGTTGTGGTAGCCCTTGTACCCTCTGAAGCTGCCTTTCAGTTCGGCGTCCAGATTGGCTTTGGCAATGTCCTGCATCTCATCGTCATATGCCAGACTTGCGGTGGCGGGGTTGCTTCGGATGGCCCGCATCACCTCGGCTTCGGCTTGGGCCTCCGGGCCGGAGGAGCCTCCGCCGCCACCGCTGCAGGCGGTCAGGAGCAGAAGGGTCAGTGCACCGGCCAGAAGCAGGGCAGTCAGCTTTCTCAGTTTTGTCATGTGGGTCGCCTCCAATCGTTTTTGTTTTGGTGAGTCCAGTTGTTTTTTCTCATGAAGAAGCGTCCTCTCCGGCCATCTGGTCAGGGGGTTCTTCTACCCTCATTTTATCGGAGAAGAGTCGGTGCTGTCAAGCTGGAAAACTATACAAATTCGGCTCAGAAAAATTGTGAAAACAAACCGGAAAACGACGATTTTCTGTGGACTTTGCAACAAACTGTCCGGACTTCGCAAAGAAACTTTGCCACAGGGGCGGCGGGGGCGTTCAGACCTCCCCCGGATGCTCCTTCCGCCACTGGATGTAGTCGTCCAATATCACCGTCGCACTTACCGAGTCGAGGATGCTTTTCCGCTTTGCGCCGAAGGTGCCGCTTTCGTCGAGGAGGTCAGCAGCGGCGCAGGTGGTCTGGCGCTCGTCCCACATCCGGACGGGCAGGCCGCTCCAGATCTCAACGGTTTTGGCCAGCTTGCGGCTCTTGCGGGCGCGCTCGCCCTCGGTGCCGTCCATGTTCAGCGGCAGGCCGATGACGATGAGCTCGGCTTCGATCTCCTTTGCCACCTCGCAGACCCTGGCGGCAACTTTGTCCCGGGCCTTGACGGTGATCTGGGGCGTGATGGGGGAAGTCAGGAACTCGGTGCGGTCGCAGGTGGCGAGGCCGGTGCGGCTGTCGCCGTAATCTACTGCTAAAATTTTCATGCAGGTGTCCTCTTTCTGAGATGATTTTTTCTTCATTGTACCACAGAATAGATGTCGCTGCAATTTTGTGGTACAATGATAGCTGATATTAAGTCTGAGCGCGAGGCCCGGTCTTTTGCGCCACAGTGGGCCTCAGGCGTCCAGCACGACCAAAACCGGCTTGCCAATGGCTCCCCCTTTGGGGGAGCTGTCACGCCGCGGCGTGACTGAGAGGGCAAGGACGCGGACAGCGAGACTCAGGCGCAGCGATGGTATCGCCCTGACAAAGGCTTCTGCTTATCGCTGTGCGGTGGTTCTGTCATGCCGGGCTAGCCCTCTCCGTCACCTTCGGTGACACCTCTCCCAAAGGGAGAGGCTTTTGGCTCCCACGATAAAAAACTGACCCAACGGAGAGATTCACCATGTTAAAACTACTTTTAGGCGGCTCTGGCAGCGGAAAGACCACCCTGCTGTACCAGCGCATCCGGGCGCGGGCCGAGGCGGGGGAGAAGAGCATCCTGCTGGTGCCGGAGCAGTTCACCTCGTCCACCGAGGGCCGCATCCACCGGGAGCTGGGCGACGCGCTGAGCGGACTGGTGGAGAGCTTTTCCTTCACCAGCCTCGCCGAGCATATCCTGTCGGCGGAGGGCGGCTCTGCCGTCCAGACTCTCAGCGACGCGGGCCGTGCCGTGCTGGTGCGCCGCGCCCTCGAGGAACTGCAGGACAACGTCCATTACTATTACCGCCACCGCCGCTCGGCCGCCTTCTGCCAGATGGCCGCCGAGACCATCGACGAGCTCAAGAGCGCGGGTCTCTCGGGCCAGCAGCTCTATGAGCTGGCGCAGGACTGCGGCACCGACAGCGCCAAACTCAGCGAACTGGCCCTCATCTTTCAGGGCTACGAGACCCTGCTGGCCGGGACAGGCATGGACCCCTCCGACCGGCTGGAGCTGGCCGCATCCCGCCTCGAGGCCGCACTGGCCCGGGGCGAACTGCCGGAGTTCCTGCGGGACAGGGCCGTCTTTATCGACGAGTTCGACACCTTCAACGCCCCGAAAAAGCGGCTGATGGGCGCCCTGCTGGCCTCGCTGCCCACCGTGACGGTGGCCCTCTGCGACGACGGCACCCCTCTCGTGCCGGGGGACATGAGCCTTTTCTCCGGCGCGAAGCAGGTGGCGGCGCAGCTGCGCCAGCTGGCCCGCCGGAACGGCACTGCGGTGGCCGTGCCGGAACTGCTGCGCCGGGATATGCGCCACGCCGACGCCCCCGGCCTCGCCGCAGCGGCCCAGCTGCTGGCCGCGGGCCGGTGTGACCCGCCTCCGGCCTGTCCGGAAATAAAATTATTCGCCGCTCCCAGCCGGGAGGAAGAAGCCCGCGCCGCCGCTGCCGCCATCCGCCGCCTCATGCGGCAGGGCGTCCGCTGCGGGAAGGTGGCGGTGGTCTGCCGCGACATCTCGAAATACCGCGCCGCCGTGAAGTACGAGTTCCGGATGGCGGACATCCCCCTCTACTGCGACGAGCCGACGACGCCCGAGTTCAGCGCCCCGGCCACGGCGGTGCGGTGTCTGCTGGCCATTGCCCGGGGTGCAGAGCTGACGGAACAGCTCACCACCCTGGCCAAGACCGGCCTCTGCGCCCTCACCGAGGAAGAGATCTGCGCCCTTGAGAACTACGCCTACACCTGGTCGCCCAATGCGGCGGCGTGGCGCGCGCCTTTCGAGAAGAACCCCCGGGGCTTTGGTGATGTGGAGCCTACCGACGAGGACAGAGAAAACCTCGCCCGGGCCGAAAAGGCCCGCTCCCTTCTCATCACCGCCGCCGACGGCCTGCGCGGGAAGCTCCGCTCTGCCAACGCCGAGCAGATGAGCCGCGCCCTCTACTTCTGCCTGAAGGAGCTGGGCGCGGAGGACGCTCAGGCCGCGCAGGTGGAGGCCATCCGGGCCGAGCGGGGCATCCCCGCCGCCGAGGAAGCCGCCCGGGAGTGGAACGTGGTCATGGGACTGCTGGACGAGATGGCGAGCCTGCTGGGCGGCCAGAGCGTCACCATCCCCGAGTACGAAGAGCTGTTCGGGCTGCTGCTGCGCTCGTCCGACCTCGGCCACATCCCCCAGACGCTGGACGCCGTGGTGCTGGCCAGCGCAGGCAAGATGCGCCTTGACGCACCGGACTATGTCTTTGTGCTGGGCCTCTCCGAGGGCGAATTCCCCGCCGCGCCCGGCGAGACGGGCCTGCTGACCCACGCCGACCGCGACGCCCTGATGGCGCAGGAGATCGAGCTTCCGGACTGCTTCGAGAACCGGGTGGTCCGCGAGCAGGTCTGCTTTTATAAAGCCCTCACCGCCCCGGCAAAGGGGCTCTGGCTCAGCTGGCCGAAGGGGCAGGGCCAGACCCTCTGTGCCGCCCTCGAGCCCATCGTGGACGTGCTGAGACCGGGTGCGCCGGAGCTGGACCTGACCGACCTTGCCGCCACTGCCGCCGACGGCCTCGACGTGCTGGGCGGCGGCTGGCCCCTGACGGAGATCGAGCGCGCCAGCCTCACCGAGGCCCTTCATGCCCCCGGCGGGGCGGAACCCGAGGGCCTCGCCCTCCTGCGCCGGATGGCGGGCCGCAGCCCCCGTCAGGTCAGCGACCTCGAGGCGCTGGAAACGCTGCTGGGCCGGCGGCTCCGCATCTCGCCCAGTCAGCTCGAAAAATACTACCCCTGCCGGTACGGCTATTTTCTGCAGTACGTGCTGGGTCTGCGCCCCCGGAAGCGGGCCGAGCTTTCCGCCGACCAGAGCGGCACCCTCATGCACTGGGTGCTCCAGATGGCCCTCGACCCTCACCCCGGCCCTGACAACCCCTGCGCTGGCTTACAGCCCTTCCTCGACCTCGACGACGAGGCCATGGCGGCGCTGGCCGGGCTTCTCGTAGATGAGTACGCAAAGCGCTACCTCCCCGAGGACACGGCCCGCTTCGCCTATCTGCTCTCCCGCCTCAAAAAGAGCATGACGGGCCTGCTTTGCTACCTGCGGGACGAGCAGCGCCAGTCCAGCTTCAAACCGGTGGCCTGTGAGCTGAAGATCGGCCCCGGCGAGGACGCCGTGCGGGGCCAGACCTACCGCCTCTCGGATGGCCGGACGGTGCAGCTCATTGGCACCGTGGACCGCGCCGACGAGTGGATCGAGGACGACGGCACCCGCTGGGTGCGGGTGGTGGACTATAAGACCGGCACGAAAAAGCTCGACCTGCGGGAAGTCTACTGCGGCCTCGACTGTCAGATGCTGCTCTACCTGTTCAGCCTGACCCGGGACGCCGACGGACGATTCACCGGGGCAGAGCCTGCGGGCGTGCTGTATCTGCTGGCCGACCCGGCCCCCGAGACGACCACCCGGGGCAAGGCCGCCCGGAGCATGGAATACAAGCTGGACGGCCTCGTCCGGGACGAGCAGAAGGTCTTCGACGCCATGGACGCCGAGGAGACGGGGCGGTATCTGCCCTTCAGCTTCCGGGGCGGTGTACCCAGTCCCTACCAGAAAGAGAAACGCGCCGACAAGGCCAAGCTCTCCCGCATCCAGCTCCATCTGGACGACCTTGTGACCCAGATGGGCGAACAGCTCTACAGCGGCTGCATCGCCGCCGAGCCGCTGGTCACGGGCCGCAGCCCCTGCCGGTGGTGCGACTACGGCTTCATCTGCTGCCATGAGGACGGCATCGGAGAGCGGGCGCTGGATGCCCCCGCAAAGCCGTTTGAACCGCCAGAAAATTCAGATAAAAAGAAGGAGGAAGACCAGTGAGCGAGACAAAATGGACCCCGGCCCAGCGTGCCGCCATCGATGACCGGGGCGGTGCGCTGCTGGTGAGCGCCGCCGCCGGCAGCGGCAAGACCGCCGTGCTGACGGAGCGGGCCGTCCGGCTCATCACCGACCCGGAACATCCCGTGGACGCCGACCGGCTCCTCATCGTCACCTTTACCAACGCCGCCGCCGCAGAGCTCCGCGCCCGCATCGGGCAGGCGCTGCTCCGCCGCAGTCAGGCAGAGCCGGGCAACACGGCCCTCCGCCGCCAGCGGATGCTTTTACAGAGAGCCCCCATCTGCACCATCGACGCCTTCTGCCTCGACCTGCTCCACAAGCACTTTCAGGCGCTGGACATCCCGCCGGACTTCACCCCTGCCGACCCCGGCAGCGTGGAGATGCTGCGGAACGCGGCCCTCTCTGAGACGCTGGAAGCGGCCTATCAGGATGCGGACTTCTGCGCCTTTGCCGACCTCTACGGCAAGGGCCGCACCGACAAGGCGGCGGGGGAGGCGGTTTTGCAGGTCTGCGACTTCCTCCGCGCCCTGCCGGACTACGATAAAAAGCTGGACGAGATGCTGGCTCCGTGGCAGGACGAGAACGGCTTTGCCCGCACCTGCTGGCATGATATTCTGATGCAGGAGGCCGCCCGCTCTGCCCGGGCTGCGAAGGAGCTGCTCTGCGCCGCGCTGAACGACTGCAGGGAGGACTTCGTGACTGCGCAGGCCGACGCCGAGGCCAGCAAAAAGACCCCTGCCGCCAAGGAAAAGGCCGTGGCGGCAGTGAACGAGAAGTTCGCCGAACCCCTCGAGCGGCTGGAAAACTCCGCCGCCCTGCTGGGCGAGGTGGAGCGTCTGGCCGGGGCGGGGGAATGGACGCCCCTCTACGACAGGCTGACGCCCTACGTCCTCGGCATGGAACAGGCCCCCGGCCTCAAAAATATGAAAAAGCGGCTCACCGGCGAGCACAAGGACGCCGTCAAGACCCGGGCCGACGAGGCCGCAAAGCTCTTTGAGAAGATCGAAGACCTCATCAGTTGCAGCCTCGACGAAGCCGAGCTTGACCGGAAAGCCGCCGAACCCTGCCTCCGCGCCCTCTTTGCCGCCGTGCGGGACTTTGACGCCCGCTTTGCGGCCCGGAAGCGGGAGCGGCGGCTGCTGGAATTCAGCGACTTCGAGCATCTGGCCCTGCGGCTCCTGCGGGACGACGACGGCCAGCCCACCGAGCTGTGTCAGGGCATCCGGCAGGGCTACGCCGCCGTCATGGTGGATGAGTATCAGGACACGAACGCCCTGCAGGACGCCCTTTACCGCTGTCTGGCCAGCCCGGCAGGGGATGACCTCTTCCTCGTGGGCGACTTAAAGCAGAGCATCTACCGCTTCCGTCAGGCGGACCCCAGCATCTTCCGGGAAAAGCTGGAGAGCTGGCCCCTCCTGCCCGGCGGCGAAGCCCGCCCCCGGCCCGAAGACGGCCAGCCCGGCGAGAACGCCATGCTGGCGCTGGACGCCAACTTCCGCTCTGCCCCGCAGGTGGTGGCGGGCATCAACTTTATCTTCGAACAGCTCATGACGCCCGCTCTGGGCGACACGGCCTACGGCGACGGACAGCGCCTCGTCTGCGGCGCACCCGGCGCGTACGAGGGCAGTGTGGAGGCCCACTTCCTGCCCGACGATGCCGCCGAGACGGACGCACAGTATATCGCCGACCGCATCGAGGCGATGGTGGCTTCCGGTGAGCCGGTGCGGGACGGCGGCACCACCCGCCCGGTGCAGTACGAGGACTGCTGTGTCCTGCTGGCGGCGAGAGGCGACTTCCCGGCCTACGCCGAGGCTCTGACGGCCCGGGGCATCCCGGTCTACGCCGACGCCCGGGAGAACCTGCTGGACGCGCCCCACATCCGCCCCCTCATCGCCCTGCTGCGGGTCATCGACAACCCCGCGCAGGACATCTACCTCGCTGCCGCCATGCTGGGGCCGATGTTCGGCTTTACGGACGACGACCTCGTCCGTCTCCGGGCCGGGGCGCAGACACCCGATCAGCACACCCGCATCAGCCTCTACGGCGCAGTTTTACAGGCCGTCCAGAGCGGGGCGGAGGATGATTTCACCCGCCGGGTGCAGGCGTTCTACCGGCGTCTGACGGCCCTGCGCCGGATGGCCCGGAGCGTGCCGGTGGAGGAACTGCTGGAAGAAATTTTTGTTTCCACTGGCTACCTCGCCGCCCTCGGTGCCATGGAGAACGGCCAGCGCCGCCGGGAGGACGCGCGGCGTTTCGCCTCCTTCTGCGCCGGGGCGGGCGCGGGCGGCATCTCGGCCCTCGTCCGTGCCATCGACGCGGCCACGCTGGCGGGCTCCACCGGGCAGGAGACTGCCCCCGGCGGGGCGCGGCCCGGCTGCGTCACCATCATGACCATCCACCGCTCCAAGGGCTTGCAGTTCCCGGTGGTGTTCGTGGCCGACACGGCCCGGCAGTTCAACGCCGCCGACACCCGCCAGCCCGTCCTGCTCCACCGCGTCTGGGGCGCGGGCCTCCGTCTCCGTCCCGAGGGCGGCGAGGGGGCCTATAAGACGGCGGCCTACACCGCCCTCTCCACGGTCCATGCCGCCGAGATGCGGAGCGAGCAGATGCGGCTTTTGTATGTGGCCCTCACCCGGGCGCAGGATAAGCTGATCCTGACGGTGCCGCTGGGCATCGGCCGGACGTCCAACCCCTTCGCCAAAGCTGCCGCCTTCCTCGCCGCCGGGGCGGGGGAGACCCTGAACGCTCAGGCGGGCAGCTTCGCCGACTGGCTGCGGGCGGCGCTCCTCGTCCACCCCAACGGCGGGCCTCTCCGCCGTCTGGCCGGGGACCTCGAGCTGCCCCTTGCGGACACCAGAAGCACCATCGCCCTCACAGTGCAGGCCGATGTCCTCCCGCCCGAGGAAGCCCCCGCCGAGGCGGAAGAGCCGACCCGGCCCGAGGCCGACCCGGCCCTTGTGGAGACGCTGCGGCAGGGCTTCGGCTGGCGGTATCCGGCGGCGGCGCTGGCGGACATCCCGGCCAAGGTCAGCGTGACCAGCCTCGTCCACGCTGCTGAGCAGACCACCCTCGAGCGCCCGGGCTTCCTCTCGAAGGACGGCCTCACCGCCGCCGAGATGGGTACGGCCCTCCATGCCTTCCTCGAGCACGCCGACTTCGGGGCGCTGGCCGCTGTGCGGGACGCAGAGGACGACGCCGTTCTGGCCGCTGTCCGCGCCGAGCGGGAGCGTCAGGCGGCGGCGCAGCTCACGCCCCCCGCCATTGCCGGGAAGCTGGATGTCTATAAGATACTCCGCTTTGTGCGCAGCGAGGCGTTCCGCCGCATCTGCGGGGCAGAGGATGTGCTGCGGGAGCTGGCTTTTATCACGTCGCTGCCCGCCGCCGAGGTCATGGCTGCCCAGGGCCGCGCCCTGCCCGACGGCCCTGCCGCCGACGCCGGGGTGCTGGTGCAGGGCATCGCGGACATCGTCCTCGTCTACCCCGACCACCTCGAGCTTCTGGACTACAAGACGGACCGCCGCAAGACTCCTGCCGACTTCGTCCGCGCCTACCGCGCTCAGCTGGAGCTCTACGCAAAGGCCATCGATAAGCGCTTCGCTCCCCGGCGGGTGACATATAAAGGGATATATTCGCTGGAGCTGGGGGAGCTGATAGAGGTATAAATAAGAAAGCAGGGCGCAAAGCCTCTCCCTTTGGGAGAGGTGTCACCGAAGGTGACGGAGAGGGCAAGGACGCTGACAGAGAAGCACAGGCACAGCGATAGTATCGCTCTGACAAAGAGCCTGCCTATCGCCGTGTGTCGGCTCTGTCGTGCCGGGCTTGCCCTCTCAGGCGCTTCGCGCCAGCTCTCCCAGAGGGAGAGCCCTTGGCAAGCCGGTTTTGGTCGTGCTGGACGCCTGAGGCGCAATATGGCGCAAAAGGGCGGGCCTTGCGCTCAGACTTAACATCAGCTATCATTGCACCACAAAATTGCAGCGACATCTATTCTGTGGTATAATAAGCATAGGATAAGAGTGCATTTGAAGTAGAGAATGTGCTGCTACACACCCACTGGGTCAAAAGAAATGCGGGAACGGGCACACCCGCCAGATGCAATCAACGGGGGAACGGCAGAAATGCTGTTCCCCCATTCCCTTGTCCAGGCATCTTTTTTTGAAAAAGCGCATAAAAATGCTTGACAGCCTCCCCGGGGTGTGGTAGAATACTCGAGTAAAGAAAGCAGCTACGGCCTGTGCCGCGCTCGCCTTGAGGGGTAAGGATCCCCGGGCTATACCCTGAACCGATTCGTCTTAAAGACCGAATCGCGCTTTTGAGTGAATTTCGCGCGGCTGTCCCGAAACTGGGGCGGCCGCGTTTTCTATGCCAAAAAACGCAACACTATGGACTATTGTTTGGAGGTGCATTCATTATCGCTACCGCTGGAAAGTCGAAGGAACTGGAGATCAACGGTCAGATCCGTGACCGTGAGGTTCGCCTGATCGGAGCCGACGGCGAGCAGAAGGGCGTGGTCAGCATTCAGGTGGCCATGCGCGCTGCTGAGGACGCCGGACTTGATCTGGTCAAGATCGCCCCGCAGGCTGTCCCGCCTGTGTGCAAGGTGCTGGATTACGGCAAGTACCGCTTTGAACAGCAGAAGAAGGAGAAGGAAGCCAAGAAGAACCAGAAGGTGGTCGAAGTCAAAGAGACCCGCCTCTCGCTCAACATTGACACCAACGACTTCAACACCAAGCTGAACCAGACGGCCAAGTTCCTGGCCGCTGGCCACAAGGTAAAGGCCTCGATCCGTTTCCGCGGCCGTGAGATGGCGCACAGCGCACTCGGTGCTGACGTGCTGAAGCGCTTTGCCGAGGCTCTGCCTCAGGCAAGCATGGATAAGCCGCCGGTCCTCGAGGGCCGCACGATGTCCATTCTGCTGATCCCGAAACCCAATAAGGACTAATTTTAGGAGGATACTAAAATGGCTAAGATGAAACTGAAGACGCACTCCGGCGCTAAGAAGCGCTTTAAGCTGACCAAGAACGGCAAGATCAAGCGCGGCCATGCATTCCGCAGCCACATCCTGACCAAGAAGACCACCAAGCTGACCCGTGGTTACCGTCAGCCCAGCTACGTTGATAAGACCAACGCAGCTACCATCAAGAGCATGCTGCCCTACGCCTAAGAGCGAGCCGCAGGCAAACACATTCTACTGAGATAACTAAAGGAGATATAAAAAATGGCACGTATTAAGGGCGCAACCATGACTCACAAACGTCGCAAGAAGATGCTGAAGCTGGCCAAGGGCTTCTACGGCTGCAAGAGCAAGCACTTTAAGATGGCTAAGCAGCAGGTCATGAAGAGCGGCAACTACGCTCTGGCTGGCCGCCGCATGAAGAAGCGCCAGTTCCGCAACCTGTGGATCTGCCGCATCAACAACGCTGTCCGTCCTCTGGGCATGAACTACTCCAGCTTCATGGCTGGCCTGAAGAAGGCTGGCATCGAGCTGAACCGCAAGATGCTCAGCGAGATGGCCATCAACGATCCCAAGAGCTTCGCAGCTCTGGTCGAGACCGTGAAGAACGCCTAATAGACCTTAAAAAAGACGCCCGCGCGTATCAAATACGCGGGCGTCCTTTTTGTATGTTTTGGTAGTTGGAGGAAAGACGGATGGAGAAGATCACCAGCCGGGAAAACGCAAAAGTCAAATACGCCTGCCGTCTGGCGTCCAGCGGGGCGTTCCGCCGGGCCGAGGGCCGCTTTCTGGCCGAGGGGCGGAAGCTCTGCCCCGAGCTTTGCCGGGGCGCAGAGCTGGAGACCCTCTTCTGCACCGAGTCGGCGCTGGAAAAATGCCCGGAGCTTTCGGAGCTGCCGGGCGAACACTACCTTGTGGAAGACCATGTGGCCGATAAGCTGGCCGACGTGGGGACCCATCAGGGGGTGTTCGGCGTTTTCCGCACCCCGGTGCATCCCTTAGAAGAGGTAAAGACCGGCGGGCGCTACCTCGCCCTCGAGCGGGTGCAGGACCCCGGCAACGTGGGGACGCTGCTCCGCTCTGCGGCGGCCTTCGGCTTTGACGGCGTGCTGCTCAGCGACGGCTGCGCCAGCGTCTTTGCGCCCAAGACCCTTCGGGCTTCCATGGGCGCAGCGGTGCGGATCCCCGTCATCGAGGCGGGAAAGATGCCCGAGGCCATCGCCCTGCTGCGAGAGAAGGGCATCACCTGCCTTGCCGCCGCCCTCTACCAGTCCCAGCCCCTGAGTGCGGCGGCGTCCGGCTATCCGGACGGCGTCTGCGTCGTCATCGGCAGCGAGGGTCAGGGCCTCACCGATGAGACCATCGCCGCCTGCACCGGCACCGTCCGCATCCCCATGACCGACCGGGTCGAGAGCCTGAACGCCGGCATCGCGGGCAGCATCCTGCTCTGGCATTTCCGGGAGGAGAGCCTGTGACGCGGGCCGGGGAGGGGCAGCTGAGCCTTTTCCCGTCCGAACCGGCCCCCGACCCGCTCCTGTGCTGGCTCTGGCTGGCGGGGACGCTGGGCGCGGGCAGTCAGCGGGCCGGAGCCGTGCTGGACGCCTTCGGCGGGGCGCAGGAGGCATGGGAGGCCCGGGACACCGACGCCTTCGCCGCCGCTGCCGGACTTGCCGCCGTCCAGCGCGCCTGCCTGCCGGATAACACCCCCGAGCACTACCGGGCCTTTGCGCGGCGGTGCGCGGCCCGGCGCATCCGCATCCTGCCCTATGACGACCCGGACTATCCGCTGGCCTTCTCCCGCATCTCCGATATGCCGCTGGTGCTCTACTGCACCGGCGACCCCCGCTGGCTCAATGAGCCTGCCGCCGTGGGAATGGTGGGGACCCGGAAGCCCACCGAATACGGTCTGCGGGCCGCAGAGGACATCGGGCGGGGCCTCGCCCGGGCGGGGGCCATCATCGTGAGCGGTCTGGCCGACGGGCTGGACAGCGCCGGACACCGGGCGGCGGTAGGGGAGAACTGCCCCACCATCGCGGTGATGGGCGTCCCCATCGACCGGACCTACCCCGCCGCCAACCGGGAACTCCGCCGGGCCATCGAGAGGGGGGGCTGCGTCATCAGCGAGTCCCCGCCCGAAAGTGAGCCGGTGGGTGCCGTGGGATTTTTGCAGCGCAACCGCCTCATCGCGGCCCTCTCCGGGGCGCTGGTGGTGGTGGAGGCCAAGGAAAAGAGCGGCACCATGTCCACCGTGGGCCACGCAGAGCGGTACGGTAAGCCTGTGTTCGCCGTGCCGGGCAGCATTTTTTCGCCCGCCTCGGCGGGGACGAATGCCCTTCTGCGGGACGGACGCGCAAAAGCGGTCTGTACAGCAGCGGATTTATTTGGTACACTGGGGCTGCAGGCCGCAAGACCGGCCCCGGCACCCCGGGAGACGCCCCGGCCCCTGAGTGAAAATGAGCGGCTGGTGCTCTCCTGTCTCGGCGCAAAGGCGCAGGGCGTGGAGGAGCTGGGCGTCAAGAGCGGCCTGCCCACGGCGGCGCTGCTGGGCGTCCTGATGAAGCTCGAGCTTGCAGGCCGGGTGAGCTGCCTGCCGGGCAAACGGTATATTCTGCGCGGAGGAAGCGCAAGTTAAGAAGAGCAAATCTCTCAGTCAATGAGGTTTTATATATAGGAGAAAAACTGCAATGGCAAAACTCGTCATCGTGGAGTCGCCTGCCAAGGCGAAGACCATCGGCAAATATCTGGGCAAAGACTACGAAGTTACGGCCAGCATGGGCCACATCCGCGATCTGCCCGCCTCCCAGCTGGGCATCGACATCGAGCATGACTATGCGCCGCAATACATCAGCATCAAAGGCAAGGAAAAGCTCATCAAAGAGCTGAAGAGCAAGGCCAAGCACTCCGACGGTGTGCTGCTGGCGACCGACCCGGACCGTGAAGGCGAAGCCATCAGCTGGCATCTGGCCAACATCCTGGGCCTCGACCCCCACGAGCCCAACCGCGTGACCTTCGACGAGATCACCAAGAAGGGCGTGAAGGAGGGCATGGCCCACCCCCGCGCCATCAACGAAGACCTCTTCAACGCCCAGCAGGCCCGCCGTGTGCTGGACCGTCTGGTGGGCTATAAGCTGAGCCCCTTCCTGTGGCGGAAAGTCCGGCGCGGCCTGTCGGCGGGCCGCGTCCAGAGCGTGGCCGTCCGCATCATCGACGACCGCGAGAAGGAGATCGAAGCCTTCAAGCCCGAGGAATACTGGAACGTGGACGCCACCCTGGGCGTGGGCCGGAAGAGCTTTACGGCCCGTCTGGCCTCCGACGACAAGGGAAAAAAGCTCCTGCCCCACTCTGAGGCCGAGGCCCGCGCCATCGAAAAGGGCCTCGAGGGGGCCGAGTACACCGTGGGCGAACTGAAAAAGGGCAAGCGCGCGAAGCAGCCCACCCCGGCCTTCATCACCAGTACCCTGCAGCAGGAGGCATCCCGCCGTCTGGGCTTTACGGCCACCCGCACCATGCGGGCTGCCCAGACCCTTTACGAAGGCGTGGACATCGCCGGCCACGGCACCATGGGCCTCATCACCTATATGCGTACCGACAGCCTCCGCATCTCCGACGAGGCCGTGGCAGCTGCCAGAGAGTACATCGCCGGGGCCTACGGCGAGAGCTATATCTGCCCCTACAAGCGCACCTGGAAGACCAAGAGCGCCACGGCAGCGCAGGACGCCCATGAGGCCATCCGTCCCTCTGTGCCGGGCCTGACCCCCGACGAGGTGGACAAGAGCATCAGCGGCGATACCGCCAAGCTCTACCGGATGATCTGGAGCCGCTTCATGGCCAGCCAGATGGCGGACTGCCAGCAGGACACCGTGTCCGTCACCGTCTATGCCGGCGGCTACCGCTTCAAGGCCAGCGGCTACACGGTCACCTTCGACGGTTTCACCGCCCTGTACGAAGAGGCCACCGACGAGAAGGAAAAGAAGGAGACCAGCCTTCCTCCCCTCGAGGAGGGTCAGGTGCTCAAGCTGCGGGAGCTGAAGAGCGAGCAGAAGTTCACCCAGCCCCCCGCCCGCTACACCGAAGCCACCCTCATCAAGGCGCTGGAAGAGAACGGCATCGGCCGCCCCTCCACCTACGCCCCCATCATCACCACCATCATCGACCGCGGCTATGTGGAGCGGGAGCAGAAGAAGCTCAAGCCCACCCTGCTGGGCCGGGCCGTGGACGGCCTGATGCTGGAGCAGTTCCCCCACATCGTGGACGTGGACTTCTCGGCAGAGATGGAGAAGAACCTCGATAAGGTCGAGAGCGGCAAGACGGACTGGCACAAGACCGTGGACGACTTCTACAAGGGCTTCGCCGCCAGCCTCGAGCAGGCCGAGAAGAACATGGAAGGCAAGAAGGTCAAGGTGCCGGACGAGCCGTCCAGCGAGGTCTGCGACCTCTGCGGCCGTCCCATGGTCATCAAGGTGGGCAAGTACGGCAAGTTCCTGGCCTGCAGCGGCTTCCCCGAGTGCCGCGGCACCAAGCGCCTCGTGAAGGATACCGGCGGCATCTGCCCCAAGTGCGGCAAGGGCCGTATGCTGGAGCGCAAGAGCGCCAAGGGCCGCATCTACTACGGCTGTGAGCGCTACCCCGACTGCGACTTCATGACCTGGGATATGCCGGTGGCCGTCAAGTGCGAGAAGTGCGGCTCCACTCTGTTCCGCAAGGGCTCCAAGCTCTACTGCGCAAAAGAGGGCTGCGACTTTGAGATGCCGGTGCCGAAGAAAGACTAAATAAGGAGTAAACCTCTCAGTCTGCTTCGCAGACAGCTCCCCTTAAAAGGGGAGCCATTGGCAGGCCGGGAAAGTCTCCGCTGACTGCCTCGGGCTTGAAGTAAGATGAAAGGGATATTAAATGAGCAACTATAAAGTTACTGTACTGGGTGCCGGTCTGGCGGGCTGCGAAGCCGCCCTCTGGCTGGCGGGAAAAGGTGTGCAGGTGGAGCTCTATGAGCAGAAGCCCACTCACTTCTCCCCGGCCCACAAGAGCGAGGGCTTCGCGGAGCTCATCTGCTCCAACAGCCTGAAAGCCGAACGTCTGGACTCCGCCTCCGGCCTGCTGAAAGAGGAGATGCGCCGGATGGGCAGTCAGCTCCTGAACGCCGCCGAGGTGGCCCGCGTGGCCGCGGGCGGTGCGCTGGCCGTAGACCGCGACACCTTCAGCGCCGAAGTCACCCGGATGGTGGAGGCTGAGCCGAACATCACCGTTCACCGGGAGCGGGTGGAGCACATCGACGAGAGCACCCCCATCCTCGTGGCCACCGGCCCCCTGACCGACGGTGCGCTGGCGGACGAGATCGGCCGCCTGACCGGCGACGAGCGCCTCCACTTCTACGACGCCGTGGCCCCCATCGTGACGGCGGAGAGCCTCGACTATGAGAAGGTGTTTGCCGCCTCCCGTTACGACCGGGGCGAGGCCGACTATCTCAACTGTCCCTTCAACAAGGCCGAGTATGAGGCATTCCACGCCGCGCTGGCCTCGGCAGAGCGAGCTCCGCTCCATGAGTTCGACGCGGGCGCAGAGCAGGGCGCACAGCCCGACCCCGATGCCCACGGCAAAAAAGCGGATACCGTTACGGTCTACGAGGGCTGTATGCCCATCGAGATCATGGCGGCCCGGGGTGCCGACACCATGCGGTTCGGCCCTCTGCGCCCGGTGGGCCTCATCGACCCCCGCACCGGCCACCGCCCCTGGGCCAACGTCCAGCTCCGGGCCGAAAATAAGGAGCGGACTCTGTATAACATCGTGGGTTTCCAGACAAACCTGAAATGGGGCGAGCAGAAGCGGGTGTTCAGCATGATACCCGGCCTCGGGAACGCCGAGTTTGTCCGGTACGGCGTCATGCACCGCAACACCTTCCTCGACGCACCCCGGGTGCTGAGCGCAGGGCTCTGCCTCAAAGAGCACCCCAACGTCTTCTTTGCAGGCCAGATCACCGGCTTCGAGGGCTATATGGAGAGCGCGGCCTGCGGCCTGCTGGCAGCGCGGAACATTTACGCCCGTCTCGAGGGCAAAGAGCTGCCCGCACCACCCATCGACACCATGTGCGGTGCGCTCATCCAGTATCTCACCACCGAGAACAAACACTTCCAGCCCATGGGCGCGAACATGGGCATCCTGCCCCCGCTGCCGGAGGACCAGCGCCCCCGCGACAAGCGCCTGCGTTACATGGCCGTGGCCGAACGGGCCGTGGCCAGCTTCCAGCAGTGGCTGGATGAAAATAACTTCTGAATGGGCAGTGGGCTTGCCCTCTCAGGCGCGCTCCTATAGAGCACTGGCCCGGAAGGACCTCTCAGGCGCTTCGCGCCAGCTCCCCTTAAAAGGGGAGCCATTGGCAGGCCGGGCAGCTCTGAGCTGGACGTCTAAGGCTCGATATGGCGCAAAAGAGCGGGCCTTGCTACAGAGGCCAGCAGCTTCTGGACAAGCGCACCTTGTTAAGCTGCTGTGAATCTGGGAAGCAGGGCAATACTGTTTACGAAATATCGAGCTTTGCTCGTCCAGCGTGGGCCTGACCGACACGCCAGTGGCTCTCCCTTTGGGAGAGCTGTCACCGAAGGTGACTGAGAGGGCAAGGACGCTGACAGAAAGGATGAAACCTATGAAGATCATCGTAGATATGATGGGCGGCGACAACGCCCCCCTGGCCGTGCTGGAAGGCGCGGCTGCTGCCGTGAAGGAATACGGCGTCCAGCTCATCGGCGTGGGCGACGAGGCCCTTGTCCGCAAGACCGCCGCCGACAACAACATCTCTCTGGACGGCATCGAGCTGGTGAACTGCACTGAGGTCATCGAGATGTGCGACGAGCCGGCCAGGGCCATCCGCACGAAGAAGGATTCCTCCATCGTCGTGGGCCTGAATATGCTCAAAGAGGGCAAAGGCGACGCCTTCGTCTCCGCCGGCAGCACCGGCGCGCTCCATGTGGGCGCAAGCCTCATCGTCCGCACCCTGCGGGGCATCAAGCGCCCGGCGCTGGCCACCATGGTGCCGGCCAAGAACAAGGCGTATCTGCTGCTGGACTGCGGCGCGAATGTCGAGTGCCGCCCCGAGATGCTGGCCGCTTTCGCTGTCATGGGCAGCTGCTACGTGAACAAGGTGGAGGGCCGCACCTCCCCCAGCGTGGCGCTGGCCAACAACGGCGCAGAGGAGAGCAAGGGTACCCCCATGCTCAAAGAAGCCCATCAGCTGCTCAAGACAATCCCGGGCATCCGCTTTGTGGGCAACATCGAGCCCCGTGACGTGCCGAACGGCGATGTGGATGTGGTCGTCTGCGACGGCTTCACCGGCAATGTCATCCTCAAGCTGACCGAGGGCGTCGCCAAGATGCTGCTGGGGATGCTCAAGGGAATGTTCCTCAAGAATCTGGGCGGCAAGCTGGCCTATCTGCTGCTGAAGGACAGCGTGTCCGACCTCAAGCACCAGATGGACAGCGAGGAGTACGGCGGCGCACCCTTCCTGGGCGCAAAGCAGCCGGTCATCAAGGCTCACGGCTCCTCCAAGGCCAAGGGGATCAAGAACGCCATCCGTCAGGCTAAGATCTGCGTGGAGAACGATCTGTGCGGCACCATGCAGAGCGCACTGGATGAATTGAATACGGCAAAAGAATAAAAGGGAAACGAGCTTGCCCTCTCCGTCATTGCTTTGCAATGCCACCTCTCCCAAAGGGAGAGGCTTTTGGCTCCCCCTTTGGGGGGAGCTGGCGCGAAGCGCCTGAGAGGGCAGGGACGCTAACAGAGAATCAAGGGAGTAAAAAAACATGAGCCATCAGTTGGAAACAATTATTGGTTACAAGTTCAAGCACCCGGAGCTGCTGGAAACGGCGCTCACCCACACCAGCTACGCCAACGAGACCCGCCCGCCCGTCAAACACAACGAGCGGCTTGAGTTTCTGGGCGACAGCGTGCTGCAGATCGTCTCGGCGGACTACCTGTTCCACGCCTACGCCGACCGCCCCGAGGGCGATCTGACCCGCATCCGCTCCAGCCTCGTCAGCGAGGGCGCACTGTTCCAGTTCGCTCAGGAGATCAATCTCGGCGATTACCTGCGTCTGGGCCGGGGCGAAGAGCACTGCGGCGGCCGCACCCGCCCCAGCGTCGTGTCGGACGCCTTTGAAGCCCTCATCGCCGCCCTCTACCTCGACGGCGGCATGGAGGTGGCAAAGAACTTCATCCTGCCCTTCATCACCGAGGGCAAGCACGCCGAGGCCGACTACAAGACCCGCCTGCAGGAGATCGTCCAGCAGAATCCCGAAGAGAAGCTGAGCTATGTGGTGGAGCAGGAGACCGGCCCCGACCACAACAAGCACTTTGTGGTGGCCGTCCGGTTCAACTCGGACTGCGTAGCCCGGGGCGAGGGCCGCAGCAAGAAAATGGCGGAGCAGCACGCCGCCCGCGAGGCCCTGAAACTGCTGGGCGTCATCAAGGAAAAGTAACATGGTGTTCAAGGAACTGGAAATTCAAGGTTTCAAGAGTTTCCCCGATAAGGTCAGGATACGCTTCGACGAGGGCGTCACCGGCGTCGTCGGCCCCAACGGCTCGGGCAAGTCCAATCTGTCGGACGCGGTGCGGTGGGTGCTGGGCGAGACCAGCTCCCGCCAGCTTCGCGCTGCCGGAAAGATGGAGGACGTCATCTTCGGCGGCCCCCGCCGCCGGGGAGCCATGGGCTTTGCCATGGTGCGCCTGACGCTGGACAACAGCGCCCACACGCTGGACATCGACGCCGACGAAGCCGTCATCGGCCGCAAATACTACCGCTCCGGCGAGAGCGAGTACACCATCAACGGCCAGCTCTGCCGCCTCAAGGACATCTACGAGCTGCTGCTGGACACCGGCATCGGCCGGGACGGCTACTCCGTCATCGGACAGGGCCGCATCGCGGAGATCGTCGCCGCGAAAAGCAGTGAGCGCCGCGAAATTTTCGAGGAAGCCTGCGGCATCGCCAAGTACCGCTACCGCAAGAACGAGGCGGAGCGGCGTCTGGCCGCGGCGGCAGAGAACCTCGAGCGTCTGCGGGACATCCTCGACGAGCTGGAAGCCCGGGTCGGCCCGCTGGAAAAAGAGAGCGAGAAGGCCCAGCGCTTTCTCGAGCTCAGCGCCCGGCGGAAGACGCTGGAAGTCACCCTCTGGACCAACGGCGTCCACCGCGCCCGGGAGGCCGTCCGCCGTCAGGTGCGGGACTATGAGACCGCTCAGGCCGAGTATGAGCGGTTTGACCGGGAGGCCAGAGCCGCCGAGGCCGAGGCTGAGAAGATCCGTATGCAGGCACAGCAGCTGACCATTGCCGTCGAGCGCCTGAATGGGGATATTCGTAGCATCACAGAAGAGCTTTCCGGCAGCGACAGCCGCATCGCCGTGCTGGAAAACGACATCGCCCGCAACGAGGAGAGCGCTGCCGCACTGCGGGAGGACATCGCCGCAGGCGAGCAGGACAGCACCGAGGCTGCCGCCGCGCTGGAACGCCACCGCGCCGTGGCCCGGTCCATGGCAGCGGCAGGGGAGAAGCTGGCCGCAGAGCTGGCCGAGCTGGACGCGGAACTGCTGCGTCTGACCAGCGAGAACAACGCCAGCGGCGCCCGCCGGGACATCCTGCGGGCCGAGGCGGCCGACCTGACGGCGAAGCGTACCGAGGCACAGGTGGCGAAAGCCGCCGCCGAAGCCGCCGCGCAGGCCGCGCAGGAGCAGCTGCCCGCCCTCGCCGAGAACACCGAGGCCCTCGAGGCCCAGCGGGACGAGGCAAAGCAGGACCTTGCCGATACCATCGAGTACCGGAAGGTGCTGGCCGAGAACGAAAAGCAGCTGGCAAACGTGAAGGCCGGTGTGGAGCTCAAGCTGAAAGGCCGCCGCGCCGCCCTCAATGAGGCCGATGCCGCCGAGCAGAAGCTTGGCCGTGAACTGGACGCCGCCCGTCAGCGCCTCGGCGTTCTGAAAGAGCTGGAAAAGAACATGGACGGCTACCAGAACTCGGTCAAGACGGTCATGCGGGCCGCGTCGGCCCGCCGTCTGCGGGGCATCATCGGGCCGGTGTCGTCGATCTTGAGCGTTGAGCCGGGGCGGGAAGTCGCCATCGAAACGGCATTGGGCGGCGCGCTGCAGAACATCGTGGCGGAGAACGAAGCCGCCGCCAAGGCCGGCATCGCCCTGCTCCGCAGCGAGAACGCGGGCCGCGCCACCTTTTTGCCGCTGGATACCGTTCAGCCCGGCTTTTTCCGGGGGAATCTCTCCGGTTCGGCCCGGCTGGCGTCCAGCCTTGTCAAGGCCGACCCCCGCTATGTGAACATCGTGTCGAATCTGCTGGGCCGCATCGTGGTGGTGGATGACATCAACGAAGCCTCCCGTGTGGCCCGAGAGCTGGGCTACCACAACAAGGTGGTCACGCTGGACGGTCAGGTCATCAACGCGGGCGGCAGCTTCACCGGCGGCAGCGTCCAGCGGTCGGCGGGCCTGTTCACCCGCAAGCAGGAGATGGAAGAGCTGCGCGTCAGGGCCGCCAGACTCCAGAAGGACTGCCTCGCGGCGCAGGACCGCACCGACGAGCTGAAAACGCAGGTGGATGCGCTGGCCGCAGAGCTGACCGCCACCGAGAGCGAGATCATTACGGCGGCCAATGACCGCATCCGCGCCGAGGCCGAACAGAAACGCCTCGAGGCGGCTGTGGAGCAGTCGGAAGCGGCGCTCGCCGGGCGTCAGGATGAGATGGAGCGGCGGAAAGCCCAGCTGGACGCCGCCCGCGCCCGTGCCGAAGACGCCGCAAAGCAGGAAGAAGCCCTTGCCGCCGACATCGAGACGCGGACGGCCGAGCTGGAACGCATCGCCGAGGGCGACGACGCCTTCCTTGCACAGCAGCGGAGCCTCGCCGAGCGTCTGAGCGCCAAGCGGATGGAGCAGCTGGCCCGTCAGAAGGACGCCGAACTGGCCCGCAGCCAGATCGAAGCGCTGGAAAAACAGGCCAGAGATGCCGAGAGCCGCCGCGCCGCGCTGGAAGAGAGCCTCACGGCCCTCGCCGCCCGCAGCGGGGCCTGTCAGGAAGAGATCGAGGCCATCCGCCGGGCCAAGACCGACAGCACCGCGCTCATCGCGGCAAAAGAGGCCGAGATACGCGAGGCCACCGAGAAGCGCCTGCTCTGCCAGAAGGACGAGACGGAGGCTCTTGCAAAAGGCCGCGCCGCCGCCGATGAGCGGGAAGAGATGGGCCGCGAGATGGCCCGTCTGGCGGAGCGGAAAGCCGCCGCCGAGGGCGAATACGACCAGATGGCCGCGAAGCTCTGGGACGAGTATCAGCTGACCCTCTCTCAGGCCGAAGAGCTCTGCGTGGAGTTCGAGAACGTGAACGTCCTCCGGGCGCAGGTGGCCGACCTGCGGGGAAAGATACGCGCTCTGGGCAACGTCAACGTCAGCGCCATCGAGGAGTATCAGGAGGTCAAGGCCCGCTACGACACCCTCCGCGCTCAGGTGGAGGACGTCGAGGGCAGCAGGAACGAGCTGACCAGGATGATCACCAGCCTGTCGGGCCAGATGAAAGACATCTTCACCGACAGTTTCCGGGCCATCAACGAGAACTTTGGCCGCGTCTTTACCGAGCTGTTCGGCGGCGGCGAGGCCAGCCTTGTGCTGGAAGATGAGAGCGACGTGCTCTCCTGCGGCATCGGCATCCGGGTGGCCCCGCCGGGCAAGGTCATCAAGAACTTGGAAGCCCTGTCCGGCGGCGAGCAGGCGCTGGTGGCCATCAGCATCTATTTCGCCATCCTCGCCGTCAACCCCGCGCCCTTCTGCATCCTCGACGAGATCGAGGCCGCGCTGGATGACGCCAATGTCGTCCGCTTTGCGCAGTACCTGCGCCGGGTGAGCGACAAGACCCAGTTCATCGTCATCACCCACCGCCGCGGCACCATGGAGGCCGCCAACGTCCTCTACGGCGTCACCATGCAGGAGGACGGCGTCTCCAAACTGCTCAAACTCGATTTGGAACAGGTTGACGCGGAACTGGTTTCGTAGGTATAATAAGATGGAATTGAACCTCTCCGTCATCGCTGCGCGATGCCACTGCCCGGGTTGCGGCACCCAGCAGCCGCAGCGCTTTGCTTGCGTCTTGCTGGCCGCGGCCCCAACAGCGACTCCCTGTTTCCGCCACTGGCGGCGGTCGTCGTTGTTGCTCCTAACGAGGGGAGGCCTTGGCATTCCGTAAAGCTTTGCCTCTTCGCCAGAGGCTCCCCTACTAGGGGAGCTGGCGGGCGCAAGCCCGACTGAGAGGTTGTACGAAGGATAAGCTAAAAAAGAGCATAAAACCTGAAAAAGGAGAGAACCCATGGGACTCTTTGGATTTGGCAAAAAAGAAAAGGACAAAATGAAAGACGGCCTCGAAAAGACCCGCACGGGCTTTTGGGGCAACATCCTGAACACCCTCACCGGCAGCAAGATCGACGACGACCTCTACGATGAGCTGGAAGAACAGCTCATCCTCGCCGACGTGGGCGGCGACGTCGCCATGAAGCTGGTGGACGCCCTCCGCGACCGCGTGCAGGAAAAGGGCCTCAAGACCGGCGAACAGGCGGCTGATGCTCTGCGCGACATTATCGCCGACGAGATGCGCCCGGAGGCCGAAATGGCGCTGGACGGCCATCCCGCCGTCATCCTCGTCATCGGCGTCAACGGCGTGGGCAAGACCACCAGCATCGCAAAGCTGGCCGACTACTACACCCGTCAGGGCAAAAAGGTCATGCTGGCCGCAGGCGACACCTTCCGCGCCGCTGCCAGCGAGCAGCTGGAGATCTGGGCGGGCCGCGCCGGTGTGCCGATCGTCAAGGCCGGCGAGGGCGCAGACCCCGCCGCCGTCATCTTCGACACCGTGAAGTCTGCCACCGCCCGGGGCTATGACATGGTCATCGCCGATACGGCCGGACGTCTCCACAACAAGTCGAACCTGATGAGCGAGCTGTCAAAGATCAGCCGCAGCGTCAGGAAGGCCGCTCCCGAAGCCAGCCTCGAGACCCTGCTGGTGCTGGACGCCATCACGGGCCAGAACGCCATCAGCCAGGCGAAGGAATTCTGCAAGGCTGCTGACGCCACCGGCATCATCCTGACCAAGCTCGACGGCACGGCCAAGGGCGGCTGCGTGGTGGCCGTCAAGCAGCGCCTCGGCCTGCCGGTGCGGTTCATCGGCGTGGGCGAGGGCATCGACGACCTCATCCCCTTCACCCCGGAGGGCTTTGTGGAAGAGCTCATCCCCCGCACAGGATGGAAGCATTAAGGAGCAATCTTATGAAGATTTGTGCAGCCACCGGCAACGCCGGAAAGCTCCGCGAGCTGCGGCGCATCCTCGAGGCTCAGGGCCACGAGGTGGTCAGCCAGAAGGAGCTTGGCATCACCATCGAGCCGGACGAGACCGGCACCACCTTTGAGGCCAATGCCCTCATCAAGGCCGAGACCATCTGCAAGGCCAGCGGCCTGCCCACCATCGCCGATGATTCCGGCCTCTGCGTGGACGCGCTGGACGGCGCCCCCGGCGTCTACAGCGCCCGCTACTGCGGCCACCACGGCGACGACGAGGCCAACAACGACAAGCTCCTCGAGAAGATGAAGGACGTCCCGGCGGGGCAGCGCGGCGCGAAGTTCGTGGCGGCGGTCTGCTTCATCCTGCCCACCGGCCAGCACCTCACCTGCCGGGGAGAATGCCCGGGCCGCGTCGCCTTCGAGCGGCTGGCCGGGGACTACGGCTTCGGCTACGACCCGCTCTTCATCCCCGACGAGTGCGGTGTGGGCAAGACGGATAAGCGCCCCAACTCGGAGGGCCGCAGCTATGCCCAGCTGACTCCCGACGAGAAGGACGCCATCAGCCACCGCGGAAATGCGCTGGCGGAGATGGAGAAGGAGCTGCCGGAGTTTCTTGAAAAGGCTTAAAGGCTCTCCCTTTGGGAGAGCTGGCGCGTAAGCGCCTGAGAGGGCAAGGACGCTGACAGAAAAGCGCAGGCACAGCGATAGCATCGCACCGACAGGGAATCTGCTTATCGCTGCGCGGCGGCTCTTGGAAAACGGGCTTGCCCTCTCCGTCACCTTCGGTGACACCTCTCCCAAAGGGAGAGGCTTTGGCATTTCGTGAAGCTTTGCCTCTTCCCCTACTAGGGGCAACAACGACGACCGCCGCCAGTGGCGGAAACAGGGAGTCGCTGTTGGGGCCGCGGCCAGCAAGACGCAAGCAAAGCGCTGCGGATGCTGGGTGCCGCAACCCGGCCTTGTCTGCGAAGCAGACTGAGAGGTTGTACGAAGAGAAAACTTAATAGAAAACAGAAATAAGCTGCAAATTAAAGGAGAAACTATTATGCTGACGAGCAAACAGCGCGCCATTCTGCGCGGCAAGGCAAACACCATGGACCCCGTTTTTATCGTGGGCAAGGGTGAGATCGACGAGACCATGATCCAGGGCGTGAAGGACTGCCTCGACGCCCGGGAGCTCATCAAGCTCAAGGTGCTTGAGAGCAGCATGTACAACGCCCGCGAGGCTTCCGTCAAGCTGGCCGAGGCCACCGGCGCCGACTGCGTGCAGGTCATCGGCTCCAAGTTCGTGCTCTACCTCCAGAAAAAGAAGGACAGCGCCTACGCCGACCTGCTGAAGTAATGCGGATCCTGCTTTACGGCGGCTCCTTCGACCCGCCCCACTACGGCCACCTGAACAACCTCCGCGCCGCCGCTGCCCGGGTCTGCCCGGACCGCGTGGTGGTCATGCCGGCGGGCGTCTCCCCCTTCAAGCAGGGGACATCCGCCCCCGGCCCGCTCCGGGTGGAGATGTGCGGCTGCTTTGCGGAGCTGGCCCGGGAGATGGGCTTCGGCCTCGAGGTCAGCGGCTGGGAGGTGGAGCAGGCGGAGCAGGGCCGGAAGAATTACAGCGTCCTCACGCTGGAAAAGCTGGCCCGGGAGAATCCCGGCGATGAGCTGTACCTCGCCATCGGCAGCGATATGCTGCTGCGCTTCGACGGGTGGCACCGCTGGGAGGACATCCTTCGTCTGGCCCATCTGGTGGTCACGAGCCGGAATATCGGCGACGACCCGGCTCTCCACGCCAAGGCCCGGCAGCTGGACGCTTCCGGCGCGCGCATCCTGTTCGCGCCGGTGGAGGCTCTGCCCATGGCGTCCAGCGTCCTCCGCACCCGCCTCGCCGCCGGTGAGGAATGTGAAAACGAGCTTCCGGCCTCGGTGCGCCGGGTCATCCGGCGCGAGGGGCTGTACACCAAAGGAGACGAAGTCACAAATGAATCAGAAACAGGCAAAAGAGCTTGTGCGCAGCCGGCTGAGTGACAAGCGCTACGAGCACACCCTGAACGTGAAAAAAATGGCCGTCAAGCTGGCGAAGCGCTACGGTGTCGATGAGGACAAGGCTGCGCTGGCCGCCCTGCTCCACGACTCGGCCAAGGAGATCTCCAAGGATGAGATGCGGGAACTGATGCGGCAGTATCCCCAGTATGCCGAGGGCGGGGAAGAGCGGCCTGCCCCTGTCTGGCACGGCATCTGCGCGGCCATCCTCGCCCGCACCCGGTGGGGCGTGGAGGATGAGGCCATCCTTTCCGCCATCGCCTGCCACACGGCAGGCAAGGCCGGAATGTCGAAGCTGGATAAGGTGGTCTATTTGGCCGACATGACCAGCAAAGAGCGGGACTGGCCGGGCGTCGGCAAGCTGCGGAAGCTGGAAATGAAAGACCTCGACGCCGCCATGCTGGCTGCGCTGAAACAAACCAACGATTTCGTCCTCTCCCAGGGCAAGCCGCTGGACCCCCAGTCCGCTGCTGCCTATGAGGACATCCTGGCCCATCAGAAGAAAGAATGCTGATTGCGAATCGTGGGGAAGAATGGTATACTAAAGAGTACAAAACCCTGAACAGGAGTTTTTCGGCCAACAGCCGACTCCCCAAAACGCTTGGAAGGAATAAGATGGAATGAGTCAGACTCCGCGTCATATCAAGACAGACCGTTCACTCAACCGCCCGACGGATCGGCGGGCCAAAAAGGCTCCTGCATCCCGGCCCGTGCAGCCTGCCCAGCCGGACTTCTTTGCAGAGGAAAAGCCCGCCCCCGCAGAGCCTCCCCGCCGCGCGGGCGGCAGCGGCGGCGCAAAGCCGCCCCGCCGTTCGACCCCTGCAGGCGGCCATGAGCCTCCCCGCCGCCGCAAAAAGAAGAAAAAGACCCCGCTCTGGCTCCCGCTGGCTGTGACGCTGGCGGTGCTGGCCGTCATCTCGGGCGTGGTGGTGTATGCCGTCGGTATGGTGGGCAGGGTGGAAGAGAACCTCCGTCCGGAGGAGGACGCCCCCTCCATCACCGAAGAGATACAGACCCTCGAGGAGTACAAGGGCGATGTGGTCAACATCCTCGTCTGCGGCATCGACTATGAGGAAGGCCGCAACTACTCCAACGACCCCACCTCCAACGACGGCATGACGGACATGATCCTCTACTGCCAGTTCGACATCAAGGGCGGCGCGCTGCGGATGCTCCAGATCCCCCGCAACAGCCTCGTGTGTACCAAGAGCCGCAAAGTCGCCCTCTCCAACGGCAAGACCTACGCCGCCACCAACTACCAGATCAACTCCGTGGCCCTCTCCAACGGCGGCAGCGTTGCCGCTCTGGCGGAGGTCATCTACGACCAGTACAAGCTGCCCGTCGATTACTACGTGACGGTGGATATGCAGGCTCTGGTGGAGATGGTGGACAACTTCGGCGGCATCGAGGTCTATATCCCCCACGATATGTCCTTTGCGGGCAGCGCCCTCAAGCAGGGCTACCGCAATCTGGACGGCACATCGGCGGAGTTCTTCGTCCGCTGCCGCCACGGTCAGGGCTACTCCAACTCCGACATCGACCGCCTGAACATGCAGCGCTACTTCTACGCCGGTCTGTTCAAGCGGGTGCGCAGCATGGGCATCACCGATGTGCTCAACCAGCTGCCCCTCGTCTTCAACAACTATATCCACACGGATATGGACCTGACCACCATCGCAAAGATGCTGGTGTCCTTCACCCGCATCGACAGCGCCAACATCATGCTGGCACAGACCCCCGTTTTCATGGGTGTGCCGAATGTGGGCGTGACCGATACCTTTGACGGCTACTCCTGCGTGGTGCCGGACGCCGGCTCCATCGCAGAGCTGCTCAACACCTATTTCCGCAGCTATACCGGCCCGGTGAGCGCCAGCGAGCTGAACCTCGTGACCAACGACTGGCCCCACGGCACCGCCTCCACCAGCGCCAACGTCCAGTTCGTGGGCCAGCTGGATAAGGAGTCGGACGACGCCATCCTCGGCGGCAACACCGACGTGGCGGGCGCTACCACCACCGACGGTCAGCCGGCCGGACAATGATAAGGAGAAAAATCTATGGATAAGAACATCGACAGCAAGACCCTTGCCATTGAGATCGCAAAGATCCTCGACAAGAAGAAGGCTCAGGACGTGCGGGTGCTCAAGGTGGACAGCCTGACCGTCCTCACCGACTACTTCGTCATCGCCTCCGGTACTTCCACCACCCAGGTGGGCTCTCTGGCCGACGAGGTGGAGTATGAGCTCTCCCAGAGCGGCATCGAACCCCACACCACGGAGGGTTTTGACTCCAAGAACTGGGTGCTGCTGGACTATTCCAGCGTCATCGTCCACGTCTTCGTCCCCAACACCCGCACCTACTACGACCTCGAGCACTTGTGGGCCGACGGTGAGCCCATCGACATCTCGGAGTACCTGACCCCGGATAACAGTCTGTAAGAAAACAGCTCGGATGTGGAGATAACCTCTCCGTCACGGCTGACGCCGTGCCACTGCCCGGGTTGCGGCACCCAGCATCCGCTGCGCTCCGCTTGCGTCTTGCTGGCCGCTGCCCCAACAACGACTCCCTGCTTCCGCCACTGGCGGCGGTCGTCGTTGTTGCTCCTAACGAGGGGAGGCTTTGGCATTTCGGTAAACTTAATCTCTTCGCCAGAGGCTCCCCTCGATAGGGGAGCTGTCGAGCGAAGCGAGACTGAGAGGTTATCCACCGCATTGCTGAGTTTGTCATATATCATTGGTATTGTTTTAGAAAAAGTCTGGAGCTGATTACAAAAATGAAGTATGATTACAAGGCCGTGGAGGCCAAGTGGCAGAAGGTGTGGGAGGACGAAAAGACCTTCCACGCTGAGATCGACCACAAGAAGCCCAAGTTCTATGCACTGGTGGAGTTCCCGTATCCCTCGGGCGCGGGCCTGCACGTCGGCCATCCCCGCAGCTACACTGCGCTGGATGTCGTGAGCCGCAAGCGCCGCCAGAACGGTTATAATGTGCTCTACCCGATGGGCTGGGACGCTTTCGGCCTGCCCACCGAGAACTTCGCCATGAAGAACCACATCCATCCGGCCATCGTCACCAAGAAGAATGTTGACCACTTCCGGGAGCAGCTCAAGGCACTGGGCTTCTCCTTCGACTGGGACCGTGAGATCAACACCACCGACCCCGAGTATTATAAGTGGACCCAGTGGATCTTCCTGCAGCTGTACAAGAAGGGCCTCGCCTACAAGAAGGAAATGAACGTCAACTGGTGTACCGGCTGCAAGTGCGTGCTGGCAAACGAGGAAGTCGTCAACGGCGTCTGCGAGCGCTGCGGCAGCGAGGTCGTCCACCGCGTCAAGAGCCAGTGGATGCTGAAGATCACCGCCTACGCGGACAAGCTCATCGACGGTCTGGACGGTTTGGATTACATCGAGCGCGTTGCCACCCAGCAGAAGAACTGGATCGGCCGCAGCCACGGCGCAGAGGTCAACTTCGGCACCACCGCCGGCGACACCCTGACCGTCTACACCACCCGCTGCGACACCCTGTTCGGCGCTACCTACATGGTCGTCTCTCCCGAGCACGCCATCCTCAAGGAGTGGCTGGAAAAGGGCATCATCAAGAATGCCGACGCCGTCAAGGCTTATCAGGCCGAGGCTGCCCGCAAGAGCGACTTCGAGCGCAGTGAGCTGAACAAGGAAAAGACCGGCGTGAAGCTGGAAGGCGTCATGGGCATCAACCCCGTCAACGACAAGGAGATCCCCATCTTCATCTCCGACTACGTTCTGGCTACCTACGGCACCGGCGCCATCATGGCCGTGCCTGCCCACGATACCCGCGACTGGGAGTTCGCCAAAAAGTTTGGCCTGCCCATCATCGAGGTCGTCAAGGGCAGCACCCCCTCCAACCTCGACGAGGCTGCCTTCACCGATGTGGCCACCGGCACGCTGGTCAACTCCGGCTTCCTCGACGGCCTGTCTGTCACCGACGCCAAGAAAAAGATGATCGAGTGGCTGGAAGCCAACGGCAAGGGCCGGGATAAGGTCAACTACAAGCTCCGCGACTGGGTGTTCAGCCGTCAGCGCTACTGGGGCGAGCCTATCCCCATGGTCAAGTGCGAGAAGTGCGGCTGGCAGCCCCTGCCCGAGAGCAGCCTGCCTCTGACCCTGCCCGACATCACCGACTTTGAGCCGGGTCCCGACGGTGAGTCTCCGCTGGCCCGCCACACCGACTGGGTCAAGACCACCTGCCCCTGCTGCGGCGGCCCCGCGACCCGCGAGACCGACACCATGCCTCAGTGGGCCGGTTCTTCCTGGTACTTCCTGCGCTATATGGACCCCCACTGCAAGGACGCCCTCGCGTCCAAAGAGGCGCTGGAATACTGGTCTCCGGTGGACTGGTACAACGGCGGCATGGAGCACACCACCCTGCATCTGCTCTACAGCCGTTTCTGGCATAAGTTCCTGTACGACATCGGCGTCGTGCCTTCTCCGGAACCCTACCAGAAGCGCACCGCTCACGGCATGATCCTGGGCCTGAACCCCCACAGCTTCGTCAACCTGCCCGCTGAGGAGCAGGAGAAGCTGCTGAAGGAGTACGGCAGCCAGAAGGCCGCTGAGAAGGCTCTGGAAGAGAAGTACGGTGAGATGGCCCGCCACCCCATCGTCAAGATGTCCAAGTCTCTGGGCAATGTCATCAACCCCGACGAGGTCGTGGACCAGTACGGTGCCGACACCATGCGTCTGTACGAGATGTTCATGGGTGACTTCGAGCAGGCCGCACCCTGGCAGACCTCTGCCATCGCCGGCTGCAACCGCTTCCTCGACCGCGTGTGGGCTCTGTCCGACAAGCTGGTGGAGGGCGAGGGCTATCGTCCCCAGCTGGAGACCCTGATGCACCAGACCATCAAGAAGGTGGGCGCTGACATCGAGGGCCTGAAGATGAACACCGCCATTGCACAGCTCATGACTCTGGTCAACGCCCTGTACGATAACGGCGGCGCTACCAGAGCCGAGTTCGAGACCGTCGTCCAGCTGCTGAACCCGTTCGCTCCCCACATGACCGAGGAGCTGTGGGAGAAGCTGGGCCACAGCCACGACGAGCAGCTGGCCTACTACCCCTGGCCCAAGTACGAAGAGGCCAAGTGCGTTGAGAGCACGGTTGAGATCGCAGTACAGGTCAACGGCAAGGTCAAGGCCCGTCTGAAGGTGGCCGCAGACATCACCTCTGAGGACGCCATCGCCGCCGCCAAGGCTGACCCGGCTGTCGCCGAGGCTCTGTCCGGCAAGACCGTGGTCAAGGAGATCTACGTCAAGGGCCGTCTGGTCAATCTGGCCGTCAAAGGCTAAAGTTTTTTCAAAAAAACTTTCTGAAAAAGGTTGACGAACGCATGAAAATGCGCTATACTGTCTACTGTTAGTTACCATGTAACAACGAAATTCCTGCCTCACGGTCCAAGGGAGGGAATAAGATGTCGGAAATTCGTGTTAAAGAGGGCGAGTCGCTGGAGAGCGCACTGCGTCGCTTCAAGCGTAGCACTGCCCGCAGCGGTGTGCTCGCAGAGGTCCGTAAGCGCGAGGCTTACGAGAAGCCGTCTGTTAAGCGCAAGAAGAAGTCCGAAGCAGCCCGCAAGCGTAAGTTCAAGTAATTAACTGCTTGGAATCGCATTGTTGCTTTAGATTTCAAACGCGTTGCTAACGCCGATGTAGGGGAGCCTGTATTGCAGGCTCCCCTATTTTCATTGCAGGGAGAAATACTATGCTCATCACCCCCGAATATGTGTTCAAGGACGTCACCCACATCACCCCGGAGTTTCTGGCGGGCAAGGGCATCCGCGCCCTCGTGCTGGACATCGACAACACCCTGACCGCTGACCGCAGTCAGGAGCTGCCGGACGAAGTGGCCGAGTGGCTGGCTCAGATGAAGGAAGCCGGCATCGGCCTCACCATCGTCTCCAACGGTGCGGAGAAGCGCGTCCGGCCCTTCGCCGAGAAACTGGGCCTCGCGTACCTCTACCGTTCCGCCAAGCCTCTGCCCTTCGCGCTGATGGTGGCCCGCCGCCGGATGGGCGTGAAGCGGAAGCAGATGGCCATGGTGGGCGACCAGCTCTACGCCGACCGGATGGCGGCGGCCATCTACGGCATCCCGGGCCTGATGGTCATTCCCCGCGGCCCCGACCTCGGCGCACAGGTGGTGCTCAAGCGCAAGTGGGAAAAGCGCCACTGGCAGGAGTATTATGACCGGGGAGGGAAGACGCTGTGAGCGAGTGGCATATCCGGTTCGGCACTGCCGGCACCAGCGACAGCTTCGAGGCGAAGGGCTACAAGTCTGGCCTCGACATCCCCGCCTACACGGCAGAGATGGGACTGGACGCTTTCGAGTACCAGTGCGGCCACGGCGTCCGCCTCGGGGTGGACAAGGCCGGGAAGATGGCCGCAGACGCCGCAGAGAGGGGCATCCTGTTCAGCGTCCACGCGCCTTATTATATCAGTATGTCCAGCCTCGAGGAAGAAAAGCGGCTGGGCAGCGTCCGCTATCTGCTCCAGAGCGCCGAGGTCTGCCGCGCGCTGGGCGGAAAACGCATCATCTTCCACTCGGGCAGCTGCGGCAAACAGAGCCGCGAAGCCGCCCTTGAAAAGGCGCTGGACACCATGCGCCGTGCCGTGGAAGCGCTGGACGAAGCCGGTTACGGCGACATGACCCTCTGCCCGGAGACCATGGGAAAGATCGGCCAGCTGGGTACGCTGGACGAAGTATTGGCCCTCTGCGGGGTGGACAAGCGCATCACGCCCTGCATCGACTTCGGCCACCTGAACGCCCGGACGCTGGGCGGCATCCAGTCCAGGGCCGACTACGCCGCCATCCTCGACCGGATGGGTGAGGTGCTGGGCGACGAGCGCGCCCGGCGGTTCCACGTCCACTTCTCCCGCATCGAGTTCTCCGCCGGCGGCGAGAAGCGCCACTGGACCTTTGCTGAGACCCAGTTCGGCCCGGAGCCCCAGCCCCTGATGGAGCTGCTGGCAGAGCGCCGCCTCGAGCCGGTCATCATCTGCGAGAGCGCCGGTACGCAGGCCGAGGACGCGCAGGCGATGCAGAGGATGTACGAGGCGGCGAGGGGGTGACCTCTCAGCCATAAAGCCTCTCCCTTTGGGAGAGGTGTCACCGCAGGTGACGGAGAGGGCAAGCCCGGTGCGATAGAGCCGCCGCACACCGATGGGCAAAAGTCTTGGTCAGAGCGATGCTGTCGCAGCGTGGATAAGTCCCTGTCAACATCCTTGCCCTCTCAGGCGCTTCGCGCCAGCTCTCCCAAAGGGAGAGCCTTCAACAGCTTTATCCCACACTTTTTGTCATTTTCATCGTCTTTTTTACCGAAACCCCTTGCCAAATGGCGCGGGATTGGGTAAAATAAATAGAGATATGCGTAATGCATCTGAGACATTAAACTAATGGAGGAATTCCTATGATTTCTGCAGGCGAGTTTCGCAATGGCGTGACCTTTGAGCAGGACGGCCAGGTTCTTCAGGTCGTTGAGTTCCAGCACGTCAAGCCCGGCAAGGGCGCTGCCTTTGTCCGTACCAAGACCAAGAACGTCATCACCGGCTCTGTGGTCGAGACCAGCTACAACCCGACCGCTAAGTTCCCTCAGGCTTTCATCGAGCGCAAGGACGTGACCTACAGCTATGAGGATGGCGATCTGTACCACTTCATGGACAACGAGACTTACGATGACATCCCCGTCAACGCAAGCGACGTCCCCGAGAACTTCAAGTTCTGCAAAGAGAACGAGCTGTGCAAGCTGCTGAGCTACAAGGGCAAGGTCTTCAGCGTCGAGATCCCCAACTTCATCGAGCTGGAAGTCACCCAGACCGAGCCGGGTGTCAAGGGCAACACCGCCACCAACACCCTGAAGCCCGCTACCGTCGAGACCGGTGCTGAGATCCGCGTCCCCCTGTTCATCAACGAGGGCGACCACATCCGCATCGATACCCGCACCGGCGAGTATATGGAGCGCGTCTGATTTTCTGACGACGATAAGACCGGGCAGCGGGCGACCGTTTGCCCGGTTTTTTCTTAAAAAGAAGAGCTGTTTTGCGATAGGAGGTATTCCCTATGAAGGAAAAAGCTGCATACCTGAAGGGCCTGATCGACGGCCTCGGCATTGATGAGAACACCAAAGAAGGCAAGGTCATCAAGGCCATGAGCGAGCTGCTGAGTGAGATGGCAGAGACCGTGGACAGCATCGACGAGGATGTCACCCACGCCTACGACCAGATCAACGACCTGAGCGAAGAGCTGGAAGACCTTGAAGCAGACCTGTACGAAGACGAAGATGCCGAGGACGAAGAGGAAGAGGACGACTCTGACGACTCCGACGACGAGACCGAGGCAGACGACGATGACGACAACGCCGATGTGGCCGGTGAGCCTTATTATGAGGTGGCCTGCCCTGCCTGCGGCAAGACCGTCTACGTGAGCGAGGACGACCTGGATGCCGGTGAGGCCATCTGCCCCAGCTGCAAGGTGGCTTTCGAGGTGGCTCTGGAAGACCCCGAGGACGACGAGGCCGCTGAGAACGACGGCCCCGTGCAGTACGAAGTGACCTGCCCCGCCTGCGGCGCCACCTCTGTGGTGGACGAAGAGGCCCTGCTGGACGGCGACCCTGTCTGCCCCAGCTGCGGCAAGCCGCTGGACTTTGAGGTAACGGAGGAGTAATTCTCCGCCTCCCGAAAGCACAAGACAAAAAAGCGCCCCCGGAACTCAGATTCGAGTTCCGGGGGCGCTTTGTTATTTATAAGGTACGGATAAGGTACGGAGAAGCGGCTTACATCTTCTCAGGGACGTTGATCTTGAACATGGTGAGCACGTTGAAGATGACGTTCTTGACGCCGATGCAGAGGGCCAGACGGGCCTGCTGGACGGCGGGGTCTGCGCCCTGGATGCGGCAGCTGCCGTAGAAGCGGTGGAAGGCGCTGGCCAGGTCGATGACGAAGCGGTTGATGCGGCTGGGGTCGTACTTCTCGGCGGCCATGACGATCTCCTGCGGGAAGGCGGCCAGCATCCGGATGAGGTCCATCTCGGAAGGCTCGGTCAGCAGGGTGGCGTCGATGTTCTCAGCGCCTGCGAAGGCCACGCCCTCGCTCTCCATCTTCTTGAGGATGGAGCAGATGCGGGCGTGAGCGTACTGGACGTAGTAGACCGGGTTGTCGTTGTCGGTCTTGACGGCCTGGTCCAGGTCGAAGTCGATGCCGCTGCCGGCGTCGTGCATATTGAACAGGAAGCGTGCGCTGTCGATGGGGACTTCTTCCAGCAGGTCGGTCAGGGTGATGGCATTGCCGGTGCGCTTGGACATCCGGACGGGCTGACCGTCACGCATCAGGTTGACCATCTGCATCAGCACGACGTCCAGGTCCTCGCCGTGGAGGCCGATGGCGTCCATGGCACCCTTCATGCGGGCGACGTGGCCGTGGTGGTCAGCGCCCCAGACGTCGATGGCCTTGGCGAAGCCGCGGGTGGCCAGCTTGTTGTAGTGGTAGGCGATGTCGGCGGCAAAGTAGGTGGGGATGCCGTTGGCACGGACGAGGACTTCGTCCTTGGCTTCCTCCTCGGTGCCGTCGTCGGTCTTCTTCTTGTTGACGGTGCCGTACTTGGCAGCGTACTGTGCGCTGCGGTACATGATGGCACCGTCCTCGGCCTTGTAACAGGCACCCAGCTCCAGCAGCTTGTCCACCACGGCCAGCACAGCGCCGGACTCGTGGAGGGTGCTCTCGTGGAACCAGACATCGTAGTCGATGCGGTACTTGCCCAGGTCGCGCTTCAGGGCGGCGATGTTCTTGGGCAGGGCGTAGGCAACGAGGGCGTCCTTCAGAGCTGCGAAAGCCTCGCTCTCGAAGAGGGTCTCCTCGTCCATGCCTTTGCAGGAGGCAACGTATTTGTCGCCGTTCAGCTCAGCGAACTCACCGGCCAGCACCTTGATGTCGCCGCCCTGATAGCACTCGGCGGGCAGGGGATAAGCCTCCTCGCCGCAGTACTTCTGCAGGTAGCGGACAGCGAGGCTCTTGCCGAACTTCTGGATCTGGTTGCCTGCGTCGTTGATATAGAACTCACGGGTCACATCGTAGCCGGACCAGTCGAGGACAGCGGCCAGGCAGTCGCCCAGAGCGCCGCCGCGGGCATTGCCCATGTGCATGGGGCCGGTGGGGTTGGCGGAGACGAACTCCACGTTGTACTTGGCACCCTTGCCGTGGTCGGTGCGGCCATACTCCTTGTTGGAGCAGGCACCCAGCACGACGCCGGCCCAGAAGGAGGGGGCGAGGAACAGGTTGATGAAGCCGGGGCCGGCCACCTCGACCTTGGCGAAGACGCCGCCGTCCAGTGCGGGCAGGTGGGCGATGAGGGCGTCGGCGATCATCTTCGGGGCCTTGCGCCAGGTGCGCGCGCCGGCCATGGCGATGTTGGAGGCGATGTCGCCGTTCTTGACGTCGGCGGGGATCTCTACGATGAAGGCGGGCAGCTCGGCCTCGGGCAGGGTGCCGTCGGCCATCGCAGCCTTAGCGGCGGCGGTCAGCAGGGCGCGGGCCTCGTCCAGCGCGGTCTGCCGGGGGTTGTAGTTCTGGTAGGTCTTTTCAAAGTCGGTCATTTCAAGTGTCCTTTCGTGTTTGAGTGCGAAGCCCGCTTGCCGCAGGAGCCGCAGGCAAAAAACAATGAGAAGTCAGTTGACGTGCTGTACCGTCATTTCCAGCGTATTGCGGCTGACGATGCGGGCGTCGTCGGCGTCCAGCAGGTAGCTGAACGCCGCGCTGCCGCCCTTCTCGGTCAGCTTGCAGTCGATGCCGTCGCCGGTGACGCCCAGAGTGAGGGAGCCCACCTCCGTCTCGTAGTGGCAGAGATTGCGGCGGTCCCGCTCGATGAGGAGCTGGCTGTTGGCCCGCCCGAACCGGAGCAGGGCCACCCGGCTGCCGTCCTCGGCGATCTTGATGGTAGTGGTGCAGCCCTCGAAGCCGATGGTCTGCGTCTCCTTATAAGAGATGTAGTAGCTTCCGTTCTTTTTGGTAAAGCTGCCCCGGGTCATCAGCTCGATGTGGTCGCGGTCCTCCTCGCGGATGACGCCCTCATGGTCGAACTGGTCGATGGAGCTCTTGATGCGGATGATGTAGTTTTCCAGTGGTTTGCTCACAGTTTTGTGTCCTTATCAGTATTTATCAATGGCGATCTGGTCGATGAGCCCGCCCTTGTACTCCCCGAGGAAGAGGTCGGCGGTCTGGGCGAAGCTGTCCGGCACGTCGCTGACGTAGAAGTGGGCCTCGCCCTTTTCGTGATTTCCCTTCAGGCCATGCTCGCTGAGCGTCCGCTCCAGATGGTGGGCGGCGGTCTGGGCCGGGTCCACGAGGGTGACGTTCCTGCCCATGTACCAGCCGATCATCTCTTTGATGAGGGGGTAGTGGGTGCAGCCGAGGATGAGGGTGTCCACCCCGGCCTCCCGCACCTCGGCCAGATACTGGGCGATGACCAGACGGGTCACCTGCTGCTTGTCGAGGGCGCTGTGGTCCACATAGCCGGCCTCCACGAGAGGCACGAAGAGGGGACAGGGCCGGGCCGTGATCTCCACGCCGGGAACGAGCTTGCGCAGGACGGTCTCATAGCTGCGGGAGCGGATGGTGGCCGCCGTGCCGATGACGCCGATGCGGCGGTTCCGGGTGACAAAAGCGGCCTCCCGGGCCGCAGCGTCCACGACGCCCAGATAGGGGACGGGGAGCTTTGCGGCCTCGGCGGCGGGGTAGATGCTGGACACCGTGCCGCAGGCGGCCATGATGCACTTGACATCCTTCGAGAGCAGGAATGCGATGTCCTGCCGTGCATACTGCAAAATAGTCTCAGGGCTGCGGCTGCCGTAGGGGACGCGGCCGGTATCGCCGAAGTAGACGATATTCTCGTTGGGGAGGCGCTTGCGCAGCTCCCGCACACCGGTCAGACCGCCAAGGCCGCTGTCGAATACGCCGATGGGACGGTTATCCATGCTGCTTTTCCGTCCTTTCCAGAGCCAGAGCGATGAGGCGGTCGATGAGGGCAGGCACGGGGATGCCCTCATGCTCCATCAGCTTGGGGTACATACTGATGGGGGTGAAGCCGGGGAGGGTGTTGATCTCGTTGATGAGGACGCGGCCGGTGTCCTTCTCCACAAAGAAGTCGCAGCGGGCCAGACCCTCGCAGCCCAGCGCCGTGTAGGCCATAGCGGCGTAGGTCTTCACCTCGTCCAGCTTTTCCTCAGGCAGTCTGGCCGGAATGACCACCTGACTGACGCCGTTCTTGTACTTGTCGTCGTAGGTGTAGAACTCGGCACCGGCCAGGATCTCGCCCGGGCGGGTGGAGACGGCGGGGTCGGAGCCGATGACGGCGCACTCCACTTCGTGGCCGTCCACGAAGGCCTCGAACACCACCTTGCGGTCGTTAGCGAGGGCCAGCCGGATGGCGGCCTTCAGCTCATCGCGGTCATGGGCCTTGGTGATGCCCACGCTGGAACCGGCGTTGGCGGGCTTGACGAAGATGGGCCAGCCCAGCTTTGCGATGACACCGTCGCAGACGCCGTCGGGGTCAGACTCGATCTCCCAGCGGGTGGCGGAGAGCCACCTGGTGTGAGGGATGCCGGAGGCGTCGAACATGGCGTTGGCGACTGCCTTGTCCATGCAGACCGCGCTGGCCAGAACGCCGCAGCCTACGTAGGGGATGCCGGCCAGTTCCAGCAGGCCCTGCACGGTGCCGTCCTCGCCCCACAGGCCGTGGAGCACGGGGATGACCACATCCACATGGACCTTCTCCACCTGCCCGGCGGGGGTGAAGAGGATGAGGCCGTGGTCGGCACGGTCGGGGCTGAGCACGCAGGGCATATTGCCCGGCAGCTCTTCCCAGCTGCCGTCGGCCATCTGGGCCGAGTCGGCCTCGGTGTAGAGCCAGCGGCCCTCTTTGGTGATGCCGATGGTCAGCAGCTCGTACCGCTGGCGGTCGAGCTGGTCCACGAAGGTGCCGGCGGACACGCGGCTGACCTCGTGCTCGCTGGACATTCCGCCGAACAGGACGACCACACTCATTTTATGTTCAGAATCGGATAACATAATCGATCTCTCCTGATTTCAGGACCGCTGCGCGCGGCAGACAGCCCGAAGTTTTGTCTATTATACATAGATATACTTATTATATAATATTTATGTCCGGGATGCAAGCGGTGCCGCGCAGTCGGGCGAAGAGAAAGAAAATACAAAAAACCTGAAAAAACGCAGATTTCCCGCTTGACGAATAGAAAAAGACGTGTTACAATGGTAACACCTCTTTTGCGGGGTTATTAAGTGCGCCTGTCGAACGGGTGCTCCCGCAAGCCGAGGGAGGTTCAAAACAACCGTTATAATGGAGGTGTCAACAAATGACCGTTAAAATCACTCTGGCCTGCACCGAGTGCAAGCAGCGCAACTACAACACCACGAAGAACAAGAAGAACAACCCCGATCGTCTCGAGATGAAGAAGTACTGCCGCTTCTGCAAGAAGCACACCGTTCATCGCGAAACCAAGTAAGAAAGGCGGACAACATCATGGCAGACAAAACCGAGAAAAAGCCGGGCTTTGTGGCCAGAATGAAGGCCGCCGTGAAGGGTTTTGCCGCAAATGTGGCAAAGTTCTTCCGCGACACGAAGAGCGAGCTGAAAAAGGTCGTGTGGCCGTCTAAGGCGGACATCAAGACCAACACCGTCGTGGTGCTCGTGACTGTGGCGATCGCCGCCGTCGTGATGATCGCACTGGACGCCATCTTCGGTGGCATCCTGGGCCTTATCATCGGCGCTTGAATCATCTTGAAACGGAGGGTCAACCAGAATGGAAGAGCAGTCCAATGAGGCGCTTTGGTATGTCGTGCATACCTATTCCGGCTACGAGAATAAAGTGGCAACGGACTTACAGACCATGGTGGAGAACCGCCGCCTGCAGGATCTGATCTGCGACATCAAGGTCCCGACCGAGATGGTCCCCGAGATCAAGGACGGCAAGGAGCGCATGGTGGAGCACAAGCTGTTCCCCGGCTACGTTCTGGTCAAGATGGTCATGAACGACGATACCTGGTATGTCGTGCGCAATACGCGCGGCTGCACCGGCTTCGTCGGCCCTGCCTCGAAGCCTGTCCCCCTGACCGCTGAGGAAGTGGAGAAGATGGGCGTCGAGAAGGCGGCTCCGCTGACCGTCGATTTCAACGTCGGCGATACCGTGCAGATCACCGCCGGTCCCCTGGAAGGCTTTATGGGCCTTGTGGAGGGCATCGATACCGAGAGCTTCAAAGTCAAGCTCAAGGTCAATATGTTTGGCCGCGAGACGCCCGCAGAAGTGGACATCGCGCAGGTCGAGCTGCCGTAACCAACCGGCATCCGTTCTACCAAGGTAAGACCGCAGTGCGGTTCTTATAGAGCGTGTACACCGCGTACGCGCTCGTGGGAGGCGCGGAGACACCGCGCCGCAACTCACCACAGATTTTTGGAGGTGCATTTACTATGGCACAGAAAGTTACTGGCTACATTAAGCTGCAGATCGAGGCCGGCAAGGCGACTCCGGCTCCCCCTGTTGGCCCTGCTCTGGGTCAGAAGGGCGTCAACATCATGGCCTTCACCAAGGAGTTCAACGAGCGTACCAAGAACCAGATGGGTTATGTCATCCCCGTCGTCATCACTGTCTACGCTGACCGCTCCTTCAGCTTCATCACCAAGACTCCTCCGGCAGCCGTTCTGATCAAGAAGGCCGCTGGCATCAACACCGCTTCCGGCAAGCCCAACAAGGAAAAGGTCGCTACTCTGACCGCCGCTCAGGTGGAAGAGATCGCTAAGACCAAGATGCCCGACCTGAACGCTGCTTCTCTGGAAGCTGCCTGCAGCATGGTCCGCGGCACCTGCCGTTCCATGGGCATCGTCGTCGAGGGCTGAGACATAAACAGTGGGAGGGCATAACACTGCCCGCATGACCACACAGGAGGATATACAATGAAACATGGCAAGCACTATGTCGACGCTGCAAAGCTGGTCGATTCTACTAAACTGTACGAAGTGAACGAGGCTCTGGAGCTGGCCTGCAAGACCGCTTCCGCCAAGTTCGACGAGACCGTCGAGCTGCACGTCCGTCTGGGCGTTGATGGCCGTCACGCTGACCAGCAGGTCCGCGGCGCTGTCGTTCTGCCCAACGGCACCGGCAAGACCGTCCGCGTCTGCGCCATCGCTAAGGGCGCTGCCGCCGCTGCTGCTGAGGCAGCCGGCGCTGACATCGTCGGTGATGACGAGCTGATCGCAAAGATTGCCGGCGGCTTCATGGACTTCGACGTTGTCGTCACCACCCCCGACATGATGGGCCGCGTTGGCCGTCTCGGTAAGGTCCTGGGCCCCCGCGGCCTGATGCCCAACCCCAAGGCCGGCACTGTCGCTCCCGATCTGGGCAAGGCAGTTTCTGAGGCCAAGGCTGGTAAGATCGAGTACCGTCTGGACAAGCAGAACATCATCCATGTCCCCGTGGGCAAGGCTTCCTTCGGTGCAGAGAAGCTGTACAGCAACCTGGATACCGTCATGAGCGCCATTGCAAAGGCAAAGCCCGCCGCTGCAAAGGGCACTTACTTCAAGAGCGCTACCATCGCTACCACCATGGGCCCTGGCATCCGTCTCAACACCCTGAAGTACGGTGTCTGATCTGAGTTTTTGAGATAAATTTCTCAAAAAACTTTAGAAAAGCACTTGACAACCCCGCACGTTTGCGGTAAAATAATCATGCTGTTTTTGAGACAGCAGGTGCTGGAGTCCAGCGTAAGGCTATGCCGCCTGCCGAGAAACGTGCGTAAAGTTGCTTTATGCCTCTTTCTCGGACTGTGTGCGGGAAAGAGGCTTTTTTCGTTGCTCACCAGCTTTCGATATAAGTTTTTGAAACGAGGTGAAACCGAATGCCCAGTGCAAAGATTCTTTCTGAGAAGCAGGCTTACGTCGCTGATCTGAAGGCAAAGTTTGAGAGTGCGGTTTCCGGCTGCGTCGTCGCTTACGGCGGCATCAACGTCGAGAACGACACCAAGCTCCGTAAGGAGCTGCGTGAGGCAGGCGTCGATTACATGGTCGTGAAGAACACCATGCTGCGTCTGGCTGTCAAGGGTACTTCTCTGGAGACCCTGGCTGAGCAGTTCAAGGGCGATACCGCTATCGCCTTTGCTCACGAGGAAGACCCCATGTCCGCTGCCCGCATCCTGTGCAAGTACCAGGACGGCGATAAGTCCAAGAAGTTCGTCGTGAAGGCTGGCTTCATGGAAGGCAAGGTCATGGACGCTGCCGAGACCAACGCCATCGCAAAGCTGCCCAACCGCGAAGGCATGCTGTCCATGTTTGCAGGCGCCCTCACCAGCACTCTGTCTGGTCTGGCCGTTGCAATGCAGGCTTATGCCGACAAGCAGGAGGAGCCCGCTGCCTGATGGCCGCGTGACCGCTGCTTAAAAATCATCTGAAATCAACAAACAAACCATTTATATTGGAGGGTTACTACTATGGCTTCTGAGAAGATTACTGCCATCATCGACTCCGTCAAGGAGCTGTCCGTTCTGGAGCTGAAGGAGCTCATCGACGCATACTGCGAAGAGTTCGGCGTTTCTGCTGTTGCTGCTGCTGCTCCCGCTGCTGCTGGCGCTGCTGCTGCCGCTGAGGAAGAGAAGACCGAGTTCGACGTCATCCTGGTCGAGGCTGGCGCTGGCAAGATGGGCGTCATCAAGCTGGTCAAGGAGATCACCGGTCTGGGCCTGAAGGAGGCTAAGGCTATCGTTGACGGCGCTCCCAAGGCTGTCAAGGAGAAGGCTTCCAAGGCTGAGGCTGAGGACATCAAGAAGAAGCTGGAGGATGCCGGCGCTAAGGTTGAGGTTAAGTAATTTAACCCCCTTAAAGTCAGCTTCTTGAATTTCGATTCTTGAACAAAGAGGCGCTCTCGCTGCAAAGCGGGGGCGTCTTTTTTGTGCTTGACAAACCTTGTGCTGATGTGCTATTTTATAGATATTAGAAGCTGCTTTCATAGTCAGGGTGCGCCGAATGGATGAGAATTTTTGCTGGCAGACAAGGCGCTTTTCCGCAGCAATCCTGACGGATTGCAAGGGAAAGCAACGAAGTATGCGGGCAAAAATGCCATTCAGGCGGTGTGCAATGGCTGTGAAAGCAGCTTCCAAGCTGACCCTTCTGCTGACGGATCTTGTGGAGCACCACAGTGCAGAAGGGGAGAGAAGCTTTAATGCCGACCGTCTGGGCAGCCTTGCGTCGTGGTGCGCAAAGCTGCCCTTTTTGTTTAAGGAGGATGCTGAATATGAAGTCTGACATCGAGATCGCACAGGAAGCCAAAATGAAGCCCATCGCCGACATCGCCGCCGGTCTGGGCCTTGCCGACGAGGATGTGATCCCCTATGGCCGCTATAAGGCCAAGGTAAACCACCGCCTCATCCACAAGGCATCGAAGCAGGGCAAGCTCATCCTCGTCACGGCCATCAGCCCCACCCCCGCCGGTGAGGGCAAGACGACCACCAGCGTGGGTCTGGCCGACGCCATGAACGCCCTAGGCAAAAAGACCATGCTCTGCCTCCGTGAACCCTCCCTCGGCCCTGTCTTCGGCATGAAGGGCGGCGCAGCCGGCGGCGGCTACGCACAGGTGGTGCCGATGGAGGACATCAACCTCCACTTCACCGGCGACATCCACGCCATCGGTACCGCCAACAACCTGCTGGCGGCTATGATCGACAACAGCATCCAGCAGGGCAATCCCCTGAACATCGACCCCCGCCGCATCACCTGGAAGCGCTGCATGGACATGAACGACCGTCAGCTCCGCTTCATCGTGGACGGCCTGGGCGGCAAGGTCAACGGCACCCCCCGCGAGGACGGCTTCGACATCACCGTCGCCAGCGAGATCATGGCCATCTTCTGCCTCGCCACCAGCATCTCCGATTTGAAAGAGCGCCTCTCTAAGATCGTCTGCGCCTACACCTACGACGGCAAGCCCGTCACGGCTGGGGACATCGGCGCAGCCGGTGCCATGACCGCCCTGCTGAAGGACGCCCTCGACCCGAACCTGGTCCAGACCCTCGAGAACAACCCTGCCATCATCCACGGCGGCCCCTTCGCCAACATCGCCCACGGCTGCAACAGCGTCATGGCCACCAAGCTCAGCCTCTCGCTGGCCGACTACGTCATCACCGAGGCAGGCTTCGGCGCAGATCTGGGCGCAGAGAAGTTCCTGGACATCAAGTGCCGCTATGCGGGCATCGCGCCCAGCGCCTGCGTGCTGGTGGCGACCCTCCGGGCTCTCAAGAGCCACGGAGGCGTAGCCAAGGCCGACCTGAACACTCCCAACCTCGAGGCCGTCAAGAAGGGCGCAGCCAACCTCGTCCGCCACATCGACAACATGAAGAACGGCTTCGGCCTGCCCGTCGTGGTGGCCATCAACGCCTTCCCCACCGATACCGCCGAGGAGCAGGCTTACGTCGAGCAGGTCTGCGCCGAGCAGGGCGTCCCCTGCGTCCTGAGCGAGGTCTTCGCCAAGGGCGGCGAGGGCGGCAAGGCTCTGGCCGAGAAGGTGCTGGACATCATGGAGGACCGTCCCATCCAGTACACCTACCCGCTGGAAATGCCCCTCAAGGACAAGATCAACGCCATCGCCACCAAGATCTACCGCGCCGACGGCGTGAACTACAGCGCCGCCGCCAGCAAGACTCTGGCCGAGCTTACCGAGCTGGGTTACGGCGACCTGCCCGTCTGCATCGCCAAGACCCAGTACAGCTTCAGCGATAATGCCAAGCTGACCGGCGCGCCCACCGGCTTCACGATGGAGGTGCGCGAGGTGCGTCTGGCCGCAGGCGCCGGCTTCGTGGTGGTCATCTGCGGCAGCATCATGACCATGCCCGGCCTGCCCAAGAAGCCCGCCGCCGTGGGCATTGATGTGGACGCCGACGGCAAGATCACCGGCCTGTTCTAAACGAAAATTCGTTCCAGTTTTGCCCCTGCTGTCCCTCGGGACGGCGGGGGCTTTTTTGTTATATGTTCCAAAAAGTTAGACACTATTTGTGCATTCTGCCCCGAAATTGTGTACGAAGCGTGTGAAATCTGAGAAAAAAGTCTCCCTGCGGTTTACAAAAGGGTAACAAAATGGTATACTTTACAGCAGTGAATGAAAGCTGAAAGGATGAGTCAAACGTGGAATGTGCGCCGCACCGGATCTGGAAAAAACTGATGGCCCTTGTGCTGTCGCTCGTGCTGATGGCAGTGATGCTGCCGGGAGCGCTGGCGGTGGACCTCAACGTGGACGCAGGATTTTACTTCAAGCAGAGCCGGGGCGGCACCTGCACGCTGGCCTCTGCCGCCATGATGCTCCGCCGCCGCGCTTTTCTGGATGGCCTGACCGACTGGACGGACGTGACCGAGAACAGCGTCCGCGGCAGTGCGTGGGCAGGGGGCCTCTCCCACAGCTTCAACTATAACGCGATGCAGGTGGGCTACTCCACTCTGCCGTCCAACAACGAGGCGAAGAAGGCCGTGCTCATCCAGCTGCTGGCAGAGCACCCCGAGGGCATCGTCCTCTACGACCGCCGCCAGCCCCACGCCGTTCTCCTGACGGACTACACCGACGGCGTGTTCTACTGCTCCGACCCCGCCGGCAGCGTCTCCTCGGGCCGTGTGCCGATCTCGGCAGCCAGCATCTCCATCGCAGGTGCTTCCTGCTACTGGTACATATCTTCCGACCATAACAGCGCCGTCGCAACGCTGGACAGCCTCCGTCTGGAAGGAATGCGCTACCCGGTCAACATCCGCACCGGCAAGGGCATGAGCGTGAGCGGCACTGCCGCCAGCGCATCGGGTGCTGTGCTGAGCAGCGTGGAAGCGGCGATCCTTGATGCCAACGACCAGCCTGTTCAGAGCGCTGAGGCCTCGCCCAATGTGTCCAGCTGGTCTCTGAAGAACTTCGACAGCCAGCTCCGTTTCGGTGAGCTGCCCGAAGGCAGCTACACTTACATGGTGGTGCTGACCGACTCCAACGGCCAGACGCTCTGCTTCATGAGCGACTTCACCGTTTCCGGCAGCGCCAGCAGCACCGCGACCTACTGGACGGTGCAGGACCCCTCCGGCACGAAGCTGGGTCAGCTCGTTCAGGAGACCGAAGAGGCGGTGGCTGAGGCAGTCGAGAGTGAAGCTGAGGCTGTGACCGAGACGAAGAAGGGGCTGTGGAGCTGGCTTCTGGGCTGAGCTTCCCCAAAATAAAAAGACACAGGGTGGTCGGCAATGCTGACCACCCTGTTTTTGTGTCATCGGCAGAGCTGCGTCCCCGGGAAATAGTGGGCGAGGATGGCTTCGTAGGTCCAGCCCTGCTCGGCCAGCGCTTTTGCACCCCACTGGCTCAGGCCCACACCGTGGCCGTAGCCTTTCGTCGTGATGAGGAAGCTGCCGTCCTGATACCGGATGGTGAAGCAGGCGCTCCGCAGCCCCAGAGCCCGCCGGAGGGCCGTGCCGGAGACGGTCTGGCCGCAGACGGGCAGAGAGGCCGCATAGCCCGAGGCTGTCAGGGTCGTCTCACCGAACCAGCGTTCCGGCGCGGCAGAGTCAGCAGAGATGCCCAGTCCTGAGGAAAGAAGCTGCTGCACCTGCGGGGCAGAAAGGGTGAGGGTGACTTCGTAGTTGTCGGCGGAGAGGTCGGTGCTGCTGTCCACCGGGACGAGGTAGGGGAGTGCGCTGCCCCAGACGTTCTCGCTGGCCTCGGTACGGCCATTGGAGATGGCAAAATAGCTCGTCCCTGCCGCCGCACCGTCATGGCAGAGGACATCGCCGAGGACGGCGTCCGCGAGGGCCGAGAGACGGGCATAGTTGGCCTCGTAGTCGGTCCCCCAGTAGCTGTGGAGGACGGCGTCGGTCAGGTAGCCCTGCCGCCGCGCCGGGTCGGCAGAGAGCCAGCTGCCGTTGGCTGCGGAGGCGTGGTCGCGGCAGTAGAGCGCGTAGCTGTGGGCCGCGACGATCTGCGCCTTGAGGGCCTCGTCCGGCCATGTGAGGGGCATTTCAGCCGCTGCGGCTCCGATGAGATAGTCCCGCTTCGGCACCTGCTGCACCTCGCCGGTGCTCAGGTCTTCGATGAGAAAGACGTCTGCGTCGCCCTCGAAAGCGGCGGGCGCGGCTTCCGATACGGTGGAGGTGCTGGACGCCGGGGCAGGGGGAACGTCCGCCCTGCGGCCCAGCACGGCCCGGGCCAGCCGGTAGCCCGCCAGCGGCAGGGCGCTGCCCAGCGCGAGGAGCAGGGCGCAGAGGAGCAGAAAGGCTTTTTTCATGGGGCATATCTCCCTCCCGGACAGACTTTTGGACTCAGTATACCGGCCGCTGTCGGCAAAAAAGCGCACAAGAAGGGAATGCCTTGCATTTCTGCCCAAAACGCGCTATCATACACTTATGAGATTTTCCCCGAAAAAAAGGGGATAAAGATTTGAGGATTACAGATGAACTTCTTTATCATGGTTTCGCTTTTCCTGAGCGCAGCGCTGGGCGTTTTCCGGGGCATCGACCTGGCCCTTCTCACCGACGCGGAAACGGGCCTGTGCATCGTCGGCTCAGTCTGGCTGCGGTACGGTGCGCTGGCCGTGGCCGTCGGTGCCGCCGTGGCGGCGGGTCGCTGCAGTCAGCCGCAGGCCGGCGCGCTGCGGAGCCGCTGCACGCCTTCCGGCGTCGTGGCACTGGCGGCGGCGGTCTGCTATGGAGAGGCTGCTGTGCTGCGCATCCTCTGGATGGGGAGCAGCGTGGTGATGCTCCTGCGCGCAGTGCTGGAGGCGCTGTGCGCGTTCTGGATGGTCTGCCTCGGCCTGAGCTGGCTGCGGAAGGACTGGAAGACCCCCACCCGCAGCCTGACGCCCGCCGTGCTGGGCAGCGCCGTGTTCTACTGGTGCGTGCTGGCCCGCTTTATGGAGAACAGCTCCAGCTGGCACCGGGTGGCCCCCACGGCGATGGTCTGGCAGCTGCTGGCGGGGCTGATGTTCCTCTCGGCACTGGCCCGGGCGCTCTACCTGCCCGGCACGTCGGACGGACGCACCCTCTGCGCCGGCGGGCTGGCGGCGTTTGCCCTCTGCCTGTGCTGGGAGCTGCCCACCGTGCTGCAGACCCTCGTGCAGGAGGGCGGCGGGGCTCTGCTGACGCCGACGCTGCTGTTCCGGCTGGGGCTGTGCTGTGTGGGAGCTTTGGGAGCCTTGAGCGCTGTGCGCTGCACAAGGACTGAGCAGGATGCATAAATGCGTCAGCAGCCGCTTGGTTGAATTGCTCAAAACAGCACCCCATTCCCTGAGAAAATAGTACAAAAGCAAAAAAGTATGAAAACGACTTGTTAATTTTTTGGCAGGCACTTGAAAGTTTGGCCGTTTTGGTCTAAAATAAGAGTACCGTGAATTATCCGAATCAGGGTAAGAACATTTAGGAGGTACTATTAACATGGCTGTTAGAGTTGCTATCAATGGTTTTGGTCGTATTGGCCGTCTGGCTTTCCGTCAGATGTTTGATGCTGAGGGTTACGAGGTCGTCGCGATCAACGACCTGACCAGCCCCAAGATGCTGGCTCACCTGCTGAAGTACGATACCGCTCAGGGTTCCTTCTGCGGCAAGATCGGCGAGGGCAAGCACACCGTCGAGGCTACCGAGGACTCCATCATCGTCGACGGCAAGGAGATCAAGATCTACGCTGTTAAGGACGCAAAGGACGCTCCCTGGGGCGAGCTGAACGTCGATGTCGTTCTGGAGTGCACCGGCTTCTACACCAGCAAGGAGAAGAGCATGGCTCACATCCAGGCTGGCGCTAAGAAGGTCGTCATCTCTGCTCCCGCAGGCAACGACCTGAAGACCATTGTCTACTCCGTCAATGAGAAGACCCTGACCGCTGAGGATCAGGTCATCTCCGCTGCTTCCTGCACCACCAACTGCCTGGCTCCCATGGCCGACACCCTGAACAAGACCTACCCCATCGTCTCCGGCATCATGACCACCGTTCATGCTTACACCGGCGACCAGATGATCCTGGATGGTCCTCAGCGCAAGGGCGACCTGCGCCGTGCTCGTGCTGGCGCACAGAACATCGTCCCCAACAGCACCGGTGCTGCTAAGGCCATCGGCCTGGTCATCCCCGAGCTGAACGGCAAGCTGATCGGCTCTGCTCAGCGTGTGCCTGTTCCCACCGGCTCCACCACCCTGCTGGTCGCAGTCGTCAAGGGCAAGGACGTCACCAAGGAGTCCATCAACGCTGCTATGAAGGCTGCTACTTCTGAGTCCTTCGGCTACAACGAGGATCCGATCGTCTCCTCCGACGTCATCGGTATGCGTTACGGCTCTCTGTTCGACGCTACCCAGACCATGGTCGCTAAGATCGACGACGACACCTATCAGGTTCAGGTCGTGTCCTGGTACGACAACGAGAACTCCTACACCTCTCAGATGGTCCGTACCATTAAGTACTTCGCTGAGAACTGCTAATCACAGCTCTACGCTCAAAAGTACCTGAGGTGTCCTGCTGAATAAGCGGGAAGACTGATCCGTGAGTTTGACACCCTTCCTTCTGCGGTACGCCGCAGGGGAAGGGTGTTTTTGTTTGTTGATACTTGCCACCTCATCCGCTTCATGATACAATAAAGCCAATACCGCAGTTTATTGCATTTGTGTCGTAGGACAAGGTCCACACCCGCGACCTGTTCCGTCGGGATTAAAGTGGATCGTTTCAAGCGCCGCAGGAGGGGAGACCGCCTGCGGCGTTTTGGCAGCCGGCCGGACTACTGTCAAAATAGACACAATTCCCGAATATCACGGGAAAAGTTTGTTAATAAATTATCCATCTCCCGTCCTTGCAATACACACATATTTTGTTTATAATAGTGTCATAGGGGCTAAGACCCCGAGAGTGAGCGAAATTCGATTCCGAAGAACGAATTGAGAGGAGAATAATCACTATGGGTTTAGGTAAAAAGACGATCGACGATCAGAACTACTGCGGCAAGAAGGTCCTTGTCCGCTGTGATTTCAACGTCCCCATGAAGGACGGTGTCATCACCAACGAGAACCGCATCAATGCGGCTCTGCCCACCATCCAGAAGCTGGTCAATGACGGCGCGAAGGTCATTCTGTGCAGCCATCTGGGCAAGCCGAAGAACGGCCCCGAGGCAAAGTTCAGCCTCGCTCCCGTTGCTGTGGCTCTGAGCGCAAAGCTGGGCAAGACCGTTGTCTTTGCTGACGACGACAACGTCGTGGGCGAGAACGCAAAGGCTGCTGTCGCTGCCATGAACAACGGCGACGTCGTCCTGCTGCAGAACACCCGTTTCCGCAAGGAAGAGACCAAGAACCTGCCTGAGTTCTCTCAGGATCTGGCTTCTCTGGCAGACGCATACGTTGACGATGCCTTCGGCAGCTGCCACCGCGCACACTGCTCCACCGCAGGCGTCACCGACTATATCAAGGACACCGCTGTCGGCTACCTGATGGAGAAGGAGATCAAGTACCTCGGCAATGCCGTGAACGATCCCGTCCGTCCCTTCACCGCCATTCTGGGCGGCGCAAAGGTCGCTGACAAGCTGAATGTCATCTCCAACCTGCTGGAGAAGGTCGATACCCTCATCATCGGCGGCGGCATGGCCTACACCTTCATCAAGGCTCAGGGCTATGAGGTCGGCAAGAGCCTGTGCGATGACTCCAAGCTGGACTACTGCAAGGAGATGATGGCAAAGGCTCAGGAGAAGGGCGTCAAGCTGCTCCTGCCCGTCGATACCGCCTGCGTCGAGAACTTCCCCGACCCCATCGACGCTCCTGTCGAGACCACCGTCGTCCCTGTCACCGCTATCCCGGCTGACATGGAAGGCTGCGACATCGGCCCCGAGACCATGAAGCTCTTCGCCGACGCTGTCAAGGCTTCCAAGACCGTCGTCTGGAACGGCCCCATGGGCGTCTTTGAGAACCCGACTCTGGCTGCCGGCACTCTGGCCGTGGCCAAGGCTATGGCTGAGAGCGACGCTACCACCGTCATCGGCGGCGGCGACAGCGCAGCAGCTGTCCAGCAGATGGGCCTGGGCGACAAGATGACCCACATCTCTACCGGCGGCGGCGCTTCTCTGGAGTACCTGGAGGGCAAGGAGCTGCCCGGCATCGCAGTCATCCAGAACGCATAATCACAGCATCATGAACGGTGCGGCGGCTGTTTCGCCGCCGCATCTTTTATTTATAAAGGTAAATAAGGTAAGGAGAACGTATCATGGATAAGGCAAAGCGCAAGGCCATTATTGCTGGCAACTGGAAGATGAACAAGACCGCCTCCGAGGCTGCTGTTCTGGTGGACGAGCTCATCCCCGCCGTCAAGGACGCATCCTGCGAGGTCGTCATCTGCACTCCCTATACCGACCTGGTCACTGCTGTGGCAAAGACCAAGGGTACCAACATCCATGTCGGTGCCGAGAACGTCCATTTCGAGAAGTCCGGCGCATTCACCGGCGAGATCAGCGCGGATATGCTGGTGGATCTGGGCGTCGAGTACGTCATCGTTGGCCACTCCGAGCGCCGTCAGTATTTCGCAGAGACCGACCAGACCGTCAACAAGCGCGCTCTGGCCGCTCTGAACGCCGGCCTGAAGGTCATCATCTGCGTGGGCGAGAGCCTGCAGCAGCGTGAGGAGGGCGTCACCGAGGAGCTGGTCCGGATGCAGACCAAGATCGCCCTGCGCGATGTCACCGCCGAGCAGATGGCAAACGTCGTCATCGCCTACGAGCCCATCTGGGCCATCGGCACCGGCAAGACCGCTACTGCAGACCAGGCTGAGGAAGTCTGCGCTCAGATCCGCAAGGTCATCGGCGAGGTCTACGGCGAAGCCGTGGCCGAGGCTACCACCGTCCAGTACGGCGGCAGCATGAACGCCAAGAACTGCGAGGAGCTGCTGAGCAAGAAGGACGTGGACGGCGGCCTCATCGGCGGTGCTTCCCTGAAGGCTCCTGACTTTGCTGTCATCGTCAACGCTGCCACCAAGGGCTAAGCCCTGAGCGGTAAAATCGTTCTCTCTGCGCCCGGCTGCGCCGCATTTCCGGCAGGGAGCCGGGCGCTGTTTGTTGAATTTTCAAAGGAGATCCTATTTTATGTCCAAGAAACCTGTTCTGCTCTGCATCATGGACGGCTTTGGCTGGACCCCCAACGAGACCTACGGCAACGCCGTGGCTGCAGCCAAGAAGCCTTTCCTTGATTCTCTGATGGCAAAATATCCTATGACCACCATCGAAGCTTCCGGCATGGCTGTAGGCCTGCCCGACGGCCAGATGGGCAACTCTGAGGTGGGTCACACCAATATGGGCGCCGGCCGCATCGTCTACCAGCAGCTGACCCTCATCACCAAGTCCATCCGCGACGGTGAGATGCTCAAGAACCCCGTCCTCGTCAAGAACATGAAGGCTGCTATCGACGCCGGCAAGGCGATCCACCTGATGGGTCTGGTGGGTACCGGCGGTGTCCACAGCCACGCTGACCACTGGTTCGGTGTGCTGGAAATGGCAAAGCAGATGGGGGCAAAGGAAGTCTACCTCCACTGCATCACCGATGGCCGTGACACCGACCCCCACTCCGGCAAGGGCTTCCTTGCCGATCTGCAGGCCAAGCTGGACGAGCTGGGCATCGGCAAGATCGCCAGCGTCTCCGGCCGTTACTACGCCATGGACCGCGACAACAACTGGGACCGCGAGGAGAAGGCTTACGCTGCCTTCGTCTACGGCGAGGGCAACCACGCCGCCAACGCGCAGGAGGCCATCGAGGCATCCTACGCCGACGACAAGACCGACGAGTTCGTTCTGCCCTGCGTCACCTGCGAGGGTGGCCGTGTGCAGGACGGCGACACCGTTATCTTCATGAACTTCCGTCCCGACCGCGCCCGTCAGATGACCCGCATCTTCTGCGACGACGCCTTCACCGGCTTCGAGCGCCGCGGCGGCCGCAAGCAGGTCCACTACGTCTGCATGGCCGAGTATGACGCCACCATGCCCAACTGCGAGGTCGCTTATCCTCCTGTTGAGCTGAAGAACGTCCTGGGCCAGTACCTGTCCGAGAACGGCAAGACCCAGCTGCGCATCGCCGAGACCGAGAAGTACGCTCATGTCACCTTCTTCTTCAACGGCGGTGTTGAGGCTCCCTACGAGGGCGAGGACCGCTGTGTCATCCCCAGCCCGAAGGTCGCCACCTACGACCTTAAGCCTGAGATGAGCGCCCCCGAGGTCGCCGACGAGTGCGTCAAGCGCATCGAGAGCGGCAAGTACGACGTGGTCATCCTGAACTTCGCAAACTGCGATATGGTCGGCCACACCGGCGTTTTTGAGGCTGCTGTCAAGGCCGTTGAGGCTGTGGACGCTGCTGTCGAGAAGGTCGTCACCGCTGTGCTGAACGCTGGCGGCTGCGCTTTCCTGACCGCGGACCACGGCAACGCCGAGAAGATGAAGAACCCTGACGGCACTCCGTTCACCGCCCACACCACCAACGTCGTGCCTTTCGTGGCCATCGGCTGCGGCGATGTGAAGCTGCGCGAGGGCGGCTGCCTGGCCGACATCGCACCCACCATGCTGCCCTATATCGGCCTGCCCGTCCCGGCAGAGATGACCGGCAAGAGCATCATCGCCGAGTAAACCTTTTCTGAAACAACGCAAGCGCCCCGCAGCTCGTAACAGAGCTGCGGGGCGCTTTTTGTGCTGTTTGGCTTTTCAGCGCTCGACCCAGATGGACATCTTCGCACTGGTAGAGATGTCGCCGAGAAGGATGGTGTCCATCTTGATGCTGCAGGTCACGGCCAGCGCTTTGCTGGAATCGCTGCCGGTGAGCACCGAGGCGGGCAGGTTCTTGAGGGTCAGCACGGCGGTGCCGTCGGACAGGTCGCCGCTCAGAGTGCCGTCATAGTTCACCTCGCCGATGGCGATGCCGGTGAGACGGCCGGTCATGTTCATGGAAGAGAGCTGCTTGACCGGAAGCTCGAGAGTGAAGGTGCCGTTGGGCTGGCGGGTAAGGGTAGCTTCGCGGGTGGTGTCCACGGCACTGTCGGCCATCGACTCCTTGTCCCCGGACTCCCGCCAGAACCGGACGCCCACCGTCATCTTGACGGCGGCGGCACTGGCACTGACCGCCAGCGTCAGGAGCAGCAGCAGCGAGACGAGGACCGCCCCGGTGCGTCTGCCCGTATGCTTCAAAGATTTCGTCATATTCAAGAATCGACCTTTCCAGCCGCAGAGACGGCTCTGTGCGTTCCAAAACGGAACGCGAAGGAATTTGTCATCGCAAAAATAACATATTCAGAAGAAAAAGTCAATCCGGCTTGTGAGTCTTTCACAAAAATGTTTCACATAAGACACATCTTATGGAAGAAAAAAATGCAGACTTTGCCGAAGACACAAAAAAGCCGCCTCCCGGCAGACGGGAAGCGGCAGAAGTCAGGAAAACTCAGACCTCAAAGTCGGGGTCGTCCTTCAGCACGTGGATGCTGGTCATGAAGGGGCTCTGCTCGGGGTCCTGGAACGGAGCCTCCTTGACGTACTTGTTCAGCGCGACAGCAGTGCGGGCGGGGTCGGCGATGGTGCCGGCGCCGCCGATGCAGCCGCCGGGGCAGCCCATGCCTTCCAGCAGGTAGCCGTTGTACTTGCCGGCCTTGGCCAGCATCAGCAGCTTCTTGCACTCGGCGAGGCCCTGTGCGGACGCGATCTTGACGTCCATATCGGGGTGCCACTCCTTGACCTTGTCGGCGACAGCCTTGGCGACGCCGCCGGACTGTGCGAAGCCGCGGCCTGCGCCGGAAGCGTGGACCAGATCGATCTCATCGGGGTCGACTTCGAGGTTGGCCACGTCGATGTCCTTGGCCTCGATGATGCCGGCCAGTTCCTCGAAGGTCAGCACGAAGTCCACATCAGAGCGGACGGTGCGGCGGGAAGCTTCCAGCTTCTTGGCGGCGCAGGGTCCGATGAAGCACATACGGGCCTCGGGGTCGGCCTGCTTCATCATGCGGGCGGTAAAGACCATGGGGGTCATGGTCATGGAGATGTTCTTTGCAAGATCCGGGAAGGCGGTCTTTGCCATCATGCTCCATGCCGGGCAGCAGGAAGTAGCCATGAAGTTCAGCTTGTTGGGGACCTCCTCCAGGAAGTCGTGGGCCTCATCCACGGTACACAGGTCGGCACCGATGGCGACCTCCACGACGTCGTAGAAGCCCAGAGCCTTCAGCGCAGCCTTGAGCTTGCCGGTGGAGGCCAGGCCCGGGAACTGGTTGATGAAGGCGGGAGCGACGAGGGCGTAGATGCGGTCGCCGCGGTTGAAGCCCTGAATGAGCTGGTAGATCTGGCCCTTGTCGGCGATGGCACCGAAGGGGCAGTTGACCAGACACTGGCCGCAGGACACGCACTTGCTGTAGTCGATCTCGGCGCGGCCCAGCTCATCGGAGTGGATGGCACCCATGCCGCAGGCAGCGGCGCAGGGACGCTCGGTCTTGACGATGGCGTTGTAGGGGCAGACGCCGACGCAGCGGCCGCACTTGATGCACTTTTCCTGGTCGATGGTGGAACGGCCGCTCTCCCAGGTGATGGCCTTCTTGGGGCAGACTTCCATACAGGGGTGTGCGAGGCAGCCCTGGCACAGGTCGGAGACCTTGACCAGCTTCTCGGGGCAGCGGTTGCAGGCAAACTTGATGACGTTCACCAGCGGGGGGTCATAATACTTATCGGCGATGGAAGCGTCCTCCAGACCGGAGACGACGCTGTTGTGCTCGTCCATGCGGCGGGTGGGCAGGCCCATGGCCAGACGAACGCGCTCCTCGACGATGGCGCGCTCGAGGAAGATGTCCTTGCGGAGCTTGCCTTCCTCACCGGGGATGATGGTGTAAGGGATCTTGCGCATCAGGTGGTTGGCCTGCTCGCCCTTGACGTTGGCGTAGGCCATCCGTGCCACCTCGGTAAAGACCTGGCGGCGGATCTGGATGACCGTGGTGTTGATTCCTCTGAAACTCATTCCAATCTCTCCTTGCTTTGAAACAACAGAACAAAAAACCGCTCTGACGCGGCTTTTCTCCGGGGCCTTTGATACTGGGCTGCTGCAAACAGCCGGATGCCCCGAATAATCCACTTTTATTGTAGCATAAACCCTTCGGGAAGAAAAGGGAAAAGCCTAAAATTTGTTATGAAATTCACAACTGATATATCTTGCACAAATGCGAACAAATGGATTTGTACAAAACGGCAAAGAAACGGCTAAGATTACACCATCTCGGCCCGGACACGCTCGCCGTCGTAGCTGCCCAGCCGGACATGGATGATCTCGCCGCTCTTATGGCCCGGGGCCGAGACCACGACGGGAACATACAGCCGGGTGTAGCCGGTGAAGAGGGTGCCGGAGAGGGGGGTCTCCAGCAGAACGTCGTCCTCGCTGCCCTCGCAGCCGGCCAGCACCTCGCGGCGGATGTCCTCCGCGATGGCGTTCATCTCCCGGCTGCGGGCCTGCTTTTCGCGCTCATGGACCTGGTCGGGGAAGTCGTAGGCGGGGGTGCCGCTGCGGCGGGAGTAGGGGAAGACGTGGACTTTCAGGAAGCCGATCTCCTTCAGGAACGCGCAGCTCTCCCGGAAATCTTCCTCCGTCTCGCCGGGGAAACCGCAGATGCAGTCGGTGGTGAAGCTGACCGGGCGGTCACCGTAGGCGGCGCGGAGCTGGCGGACCACCTCGGCGTACTGCTCGGCGGTATAGACGCGGCGCATCCGGCGCAGGGTGGCGCTGCAGCCGCTCTGCAGGCTCAGATGGTACTGGGGGCAGAGCTTGTTCACTGCCGCCAGCCGGGTGATGTACTCGGGGGTCAGCATATCGGGGTCAAGGCTGCCCAGCCGGATGCGCTCGATGCCCTCCACCCGGGCGCACTTCTCCACCAGCTCCACAAGGTTGGTGCCGGTGTCGAGGCCGTAGCTGGGCAGGGAGATGGCGCTGAGCACCACTTCCCGGTAGCCGGAAGCGGCCAGCTGGCGCAGCTCGGCGAGAATGCTCTCTTCCGAGCGGCTGCGCACCGGGCCGCGGGCGCGGGGGATGACGCAGTAGGCGCACTGACGGTTGCAGCCGTCCTCTACTTTGATAAAGGCGCGGGTGTGGGTCTCGAACCGCTCCACCGGCAGCTCTTCGAACCGCTCGCCCTTCGCGTGGGGGGCGATGGCGACGATGCGCTCGTGGCCGTCCAGCAGCTTGAGCACGTTGTCGAGGATGGCTTTCCGGTCGCCGTTGCCGCAGACCAGGTCGGCCTCCATGAACTGGGCCGCTTCCTCGGGGAAAGCCTGCGGGTAGCAGCCGGTGAGGACGGTGACGGCGCCGGGGTTCTCGCGCTTGGCCCGGCGGAGCCACTTGCGGCTCTTCTGGTCGCCGAAGTTGGTGACGGTGCAGCTGTTCACCACAAAGACGTCGGCCTCTTCGCCCTCCGGCACGATGGTGAAACCGGCGGAGCGGAACATCTGTTCCAGCGCACCGGTCTCATTTAAGTTGACCTTGCAGCCAAGAGTATAAAAACAAACTCGCATGGGGTGTCCTTTCTGAAACCTCTCCGTCATTGCTTCGCAATGCCACCTCCCCTATCGAGGGGAGGCCTTGGCAGTTCGTAAAGCTTTCTCTCCTCGCCAGAGGCTCTCCTCGGTAGGAAAGCTGTCAGGCGTCAGCAAAACGGAGAGGTTATTACCTTATAATAAACCATCCTATTATAGCAGATTTTTCCCGGGGAGAAAAGAGCATTCCGGCCTCTTTTTTTGCATAGAATGCAATCAGACAGACATTGCGGGGAGGGACAAGGGATGGAACGAAAGAATTTTGCGGTGCTCTGCGCAGCCGTGCTCTGCTTCTGGCTGTTTGCACTGGCCCTTGGGACGGCGGAGGGCGTGGGCCTGCGGGCTGTCATGCACCCGGAAGAGCGGGCCGTCAGCGCCGACGTCGAGGAAGCGGCAGAAGGAATTCTGCTGCCGGCCGCAGCCGCCGCGCCTCAGCTCGACCTCAACTGCCGCGCTGCCATCCTCATTGAGCAGGGGAGCGGACGGGTCCTCTACGAGAAGAACGCCGACGAGCGGGTCCCCATCGCCTCCATCACCAAGGTGATGACCCTGCTGCTTGCCTTCGAGGCTGTCCATGACGGGCGGCTGACCATGGAGACGCCGGTGCCGGTGAGTGAGCACGCCTACCACATGGGCGGCAGTCAGATCTGGCTGGAGCCGGGGGAGCACTTTACATTGGACGAGATGATAAAGGCCATCTGCGTTTCCTCCGCCAACGACGCGGCAGTGGCCGTGGCCGAGTTGGTGGGCGGCAGTGAGCCGGCCTTCGTGGAGCAGATGAACGCCCGAGCCGCCTCGCTGGGGATGGAGCAGACGTCTTTCCGCAACGCCTGCGGGCTGGACGCCGAAGGCCATCTCTCCACGGCCCGGGACGTGGCCGTCATGAGCCGCACCATCCTGAACACCTGCCCCGAGGTGCTGCACTACACCGGCATCTGGACGGATACCCTCCGGGGCGGGGCGACCCAGCTGATCAATACGAATAAGCTCCTCCGCCGGTATGAGGGGATCACCGGCCTCAAGACCGGCACCACCGGCGGCGCGGGCATCTGCATCTCGGCCAGCGCCACCCGGAACGGCCTCTCCCTCATCGCGGTGATACTGGGCGCACCGTCCAGCGCCGACCGCTTCGACGCCGCCACGACCCTGCTGGACTACGGCTTCGGGGCCTATGAGGCCGCGCCGCTGCCAAAACTCGAGGCACAGCCGCTCCAGATCACGGTCAAAGGCAGCGCGGCGGGCAGCGTCCCGCTGGATTACGCGGCCCTGCCGGAGACGGTGCTGGTGGAGAAGGGGAGCGGGGCGTCCCTGCATACCGAATTGACCCTGCCCGAGGAGCTGGAAGCTCCGGTGGAGCAGGGCCAGACGCTGGGCAAAGCCGCCGTCTATCAGGGCGAAAAGCTTCTGGAAGAGTACGAAGTGCGTGCTGCCGCCGATGCGCCGAGGATGACCGTCCGGGATGCCATCGGTCTGCTGTGGCAGAGCCTCACCGGCGCGGCATGACCGAAAACTGCGCACTACCGGTCAAAAACGGTCAGTGAGGGCAAAGAATGGCTTGGACGTTTGTATAAAAGATGTAAGAGCATACAAAACAACACTATTAAAATTGTATGAAAAGCGAGGATTTTGGCCTTGACTTTGCCCGGCGGGAACGGTACACTTATACCAAGAAAAACCCTCGCCGGGCAAAGAGCCCGTAAAATGTTTTGGAGGTTTTGATAGAATGAGTCTCGCTCTGAATACAAAGCACCTCTCCAGTTTCATCAACGAAGAGGAATACAAGGCCATCTACCCCCAGGTAGAGGCCGCGCACAAGACGCTGGAAGCCAAGAACGGCCCCGGCAGCGATTTCCTGGGCTGGATGTATCTGCCCCGTGATTATGATAAGGAAGAGTTCGAGCGCATCAAGGCAGCTGCTGCCAAGATCCGTGAGGATTCCGACGTTCTGGTGGTCGCCGGCATCGGCGGCAGCTATCTGGGCGCACGCGCCGTCATCGAAGCCGTCAAGGGTATGTACCACAACGAGCTGGACAACGGCCTGAAGATCTACTTCTGCGGCAACAGCATCAGCCCCACCTATCTGAATGACATCATCGCGCTGTGCAAGGGCAAGCGTTTCTCCATCAACGTCATCTCCAAGTCCGGCACCACCACCGAGACCTCTCTGGCCTTCCGTGTGCTGCGCAGACTGCTGGAAGACGAGATGGGCGTGGAAGAGGCCAACAAGCGCATCTACGCCACCACCGACCGCGCCAAGGGTACCCTCAAGCAGCTGGCTGACGCCCAGGGCTGGCCCACCTTCGTCGTCCCCGACGATGTCGGCGGCCGCTACTCCGTCCTTTCCGCTGTGGGCCTGCTGCCCATCGCTGCTGCCGGCATCAGCATCGACGACGTCATGAAGGGCGCAGCCGACGCGATGGAGCGCTTCTCCGTGCTCAGCCCCGACAACGACGCCTACAAGTATGCGGCCATCCGCAACATCCTGTACCGCAAGGGCAAGAGCATCGAGATCCTCGAGTGCTATGAGCCGAACTTCACCCTCATGAACGAGTGGTACAAGCAGCTGTTCGGTGAGAGCGAGGGCAAGGACAACAAGGGTCTGTTCCCCGCAAGCTGCATCTTCTCCACCGATCTGCACTCCATGGGTCAGTTCATCCAGGAAGGCTCCCGCACCATGTTCGAGACCATCGTGGATGTCAAGAAGCCCGCACAGGACCTCTTCATCGACAAGCTGGAGGGCAACTTCGACGGCCTGAACTTCCTGGCTGACCAGAACATGAGCGTGGTCAACCGCAAGGCCATGGAAGGCACCATCCTCGCCCACACCGACGGCGGCGTGCCGGAGGTGGTCATCGAGGTGGACGACCTGTCCGCTTATAATGTGGGCTACCTCATCTACTTCTTCTGGCGTGCCTGTGCCTGCAGCGGCTACCTGCTGAGCGTCAACCCCTTCAACCAGCCGGGCGTCGAGAGCTATAAGAAGAACATGTTCGCTCTGCTGGGCAAGCCGGGTTACGAGAACCTGACCGCCGAGCTGGAAGCAAAGCTGAAGTAAGAGCAAGCGGAACAAAAAACGATCTCCCGCCGTGAGGCGTGGAAAATACAGGAGGACAGAACTATGATTAAACTGATTGTTGGCACCAAAGGCTCCGGTAAGACCAAGGCTATGATCGACATGATCAATGATTCGGTCAAGACCTCCAAGGGCAACGTCGTTGTCGTCGAGAAGGGCATGAAGCTGACCTATGAGGTCCCCAACGCCGCCCGTCTCATCGACCTGGACGAGTACAAGATCGCCGGCGGCGAGATGCTGTACGGCTTCGTGGCCGGCCTGCTGGCAAGCAATTATGACATCACTGACCTGTACATCGACGGCATCCTGAAGGTGCTGGATCACGACATCAACCGTCTGGGCGTCGTTCTGGACGAGATCGCTGCTGCCGCCGGCGACTCCGTCAAGGTCACCGTCACTGTCAGCGCTGATGAGGCTGCTCTGCCCCACGATGTGAAGAAGTACCTGTAACATAACTCTGAAATTTCTGATTTGAAGCATCCCAGACAGGCAGGAAACCGGAGAATTTGAAATTTTTTCGGTTTTCTGCCTGTTTTGGTGTTGACAAAGGGCTGTGTTGGCGCTATACTAACAAAGCAGCCTTTTATGAGGTGTACTATGCAATTTGACCTGAGAAAGTTTATCGTATCCGGCACGAAACCTTACGCCGCAGAGTTTCAGTGTGATTTGTCTGCAAAGGATTTTGCCGGTGCAAGGATCGAGCAGCCTGTGACGGCCCGCTTTGAGGCGGTGCCGGATGGCGAGGAGATCCGGATGACGCTGCGGGCAAACGCATTGGTGCACGGAGAGTGCGCCCGCTGCCTCGACCCCGTCGAACGGGAAGAGACGGTGCAAGCAGAGTGGACGGTCAGGGAGCGCGATCTGGACGACCCGGATTTCGACCTGCCCCTCAACGAAAAAGGACATCTGGATGTGGACGAATGGCTCTGTCAGGAATTCATGTTCCAGATACCGACGGTGCTGCTTTGCAGCGCTGACTGCCCGGGCTTGTGTCCCCGGTGCGGGAAGAAGATGGCCGAATGTACCTGCCCTCCGGCAGAAGCTGAGGCCGAACCCGCAGACGCAAGGCTAGCGATACTCAAATCACTGCTGAACTGAGAAACCCATCAAGGAGGTGCAAAAATATGGCAGTACCTAAGAGACATCTTTCCAAGGCCCGCCGCGACAAGCGTCGCAGCAATGTTTGGAAGCTGGAGGCCCCCGCACTGGTCAAGTGCAGCAACTGCGGCTCTCTGAAGCTCCCCCACCAGGCATGTGGCAACTGCGGTTACTACAAGGGCGAGGAAGTCATCAAGAAGGGCTAATTTGCGCAGAATTGGTGGCACATTGGTGTTATGTACAGAAGGGGAGGGCGCAATGCCTTCCCCTTCTTGCTGTTTATGGGACGGATGAAACCTCTCCGTCATCCCTTCGGGATGCCACCTCCCCTAACGAGGGGAGGCTTTGGCAGCCGGGTGAAGCTTGCTGGATACGCCAGAGGCTCCCCTACTAGGGGAGCTGGCGGGCGCAAGCCCGACTGAGAGGTTGTACGAAGGCGAACCTATCGGAAAGCAGGTGAAGTGAAAGTGTCTATTAAAATCGACCGCGTGGACGCGGGCAGCGAGGCGGAAGCCCTCGGCCTCGCCGGCGGCGACGAGCTGCTGAGCGTGGACGGCAACGAGCTGAACGACACGCTGGACTATGATTTTTATACCGACAGCAAGAGCTTCCACCTCAAAGCAAAGGTGGCGGACGGCATCCGGGAGTGGGACGTCCGGCGGGAAGAGCGCGGCCCCTTCGGCTGCGACTTCTCCACCTATCTGGGCGACCAGAAGCACTCCTGCTCCAACCACTGCATGTTCTGCTTCATCGACCAGCTGCCCCCGGGGATGCGTGAGAGCCTCTACTTCAAGGACGACGACGAGCGCCTGTCCTTTTTGTTCGGCAACTATATCACCATGACCAACATGCAGGACCACGAGATCGACCGCATCATCAAGATGCATATCTCGCCCATCAACATTTCGGTCCACACCACCAATCCCCAGCTCCGCGTGCGGATGCTGGCGAATAAACGGGGCGGCGAGGTGCTGAAGTACCTGCCCCGCCTGGTGGAGGGCGGCATCGCCGTCAACTGCCAGCTGGTGCTCTGCCGGGGCATCAACGACGGCGACGAGCTCCGCCGCACCCTCACCGACCTGCTGGAGCTGACCCCGATGGTGCAGAGCGTGGCGGCAGTCCCCTGCGGCGTGACGGACTACCGCCAGAACCTCTTCAAGCAGACGCCCTACGACGCCGAGACCAGCGCCGCCGTCATCGACATCATGGAAGAGTTCGGCGACGAGTGCAAGCGCCGCCACGGCAAGCGCATCATCTACCCCAGCGATGAGTGGTACCTCAAGGCCGGCCGCCCCATCCCGGAGCCGGAGTTCTATGAGGACTACGACCAGCTGGAAAATGGCGTGGGCATGATGAGCCTCTTCCGGGAGGAATTTCTGGCCGAGCTGGAAAAGCCCCACCGCATCTATGGCACCAAAAAGATGGATGTCGTCACCGGCACCATGGCCGCGCCCCTCATCACCGAGATGATGGACGAGCTCCACCGCCAGTACCCCATGATAGAAGTAAACGTGCATCCCATCAAAAACAACTTCTTCGGCGGCAACGTCGGCGTGGCGGGCCTCGTCACGGCGACCGACATCATCGCTCAGTGCGAGGGTCGGCTGTCCAGCGGCACCCTGGGCGTGCCTGCCGTGATGCTGCGGGAGGAGAAGGACACCTTCCTCGATGATATGACCATCGAGCAGTTGGGCCAGCGGCTCGGCGTAAAGGTGGAAGTCCTGCCCACCGGCGGCGGCGACGAGGCCAAGGCCCTGCTGCGCAGCGGCCTGCATATCGCCCGCCGGAGAAGACCGTAATTTTACCCCTTTTGTGAAAGGAGGAACCCCCTATGAGCAAACCGATCGTTGCTGTGGTGGGCCGCCCCAACGTGGGCAAGTCCACCCTGTTCAATAAGCTCTGCGGCCAGCGTCTGGCCATCGTGGAGGATACCCCGGGCATCACCCGCGACCGCATCTTCGCCAACTGCGAGTGGAGCGGCCACGAGTTCCTGCTGGTGGATACCGGTGGCATCGAGCCCAAGGCCACCGAGGGCATTCTGGCCCACATGCGCGAGCAGGCCCAGATCGCCATCGATACCGCCGACTGCATCATCATGGTGGTGGACGTGCGCAACGGCCTGACCGCCGCCGACGAGGACGTGGCCCATATGCTGCGCCGCAGCCACAAGCCCATCATCCTCGCCGTCAACAAATGCGACAACGTGGGCGAGCCCCCCATGGAGCTCTACGAGTTCTATAACCTCGGCTTCGACGAAGTCATGCCCATCTCGTCCGTCCACGGCCACGGCACCGGCGACCTGCTGGACGCCGTCTGCGCCCACCTCGATTTCAGTGAGACCGTCGTGGAGGAAGACCGCATCCCCGTCGCCATCATCGGCCGCCCCAACGTGGGCAAGTCCAGCCTGACCAACCGCATCCTCGGTGAGAACCGCATGATCGTGGCCAACGAGGCCGGCACCACCCGCGACGCCATCGACACCCCCGTGGACAACGCTTACGGCAAGTTCATCTTCACCGATACCGCCGGTCTGCGCAAGCGCAGCAACATCACCGACGGCCTCGAGCGCTACATGGTCGTCCGCGCACTGGCTGCCGTCGAGCGCAGCCGCGTGGCACTCATCCTCGTGGACGCCACCGTCGGCTTCACCGAGCAGGACAGCAAGGTGGCCGGCTACGCCCACGACCAGGGCAAGGCCTGCATCATCGTCGTCAACAAGTGGGACGCCGTGGAGGGCAAGGAGACCAACACCATGGAACTGCAGCGCCGGGGCTATGCCGAGTGCTTCAGCTTCATGGGCTATGCTCCCATCATCTTCATCTCGGCCCAGACCGGCTACAACGTCAACAAGCTGATGCAGCTCATCCGCGACGTGGACAGCCAGAACGGCGCCCGCGTGCCCACCGGTGTGCTGAATGAGATGCTGGCCCGCGCCACCGCCCGGATGCAGCCGCCCAGCGACAAGGGCCGCCGCCTGAAGATCTTCTACCTGACCCAGGCTTCCACCCGGCCTCCGACGTTCGTGGCCTTTGTCAACGCCAAGCACCTGTTCCACTTCAGCTATCAGCGGTATATCATCAACCAGATCCGCGAGAACTTCGGTCTGGAGCACACCCCCATCCGCCTTGTCGTGCGTGAGCGCGGCTCCGGCGAGGTGGGCGCGAAGGACGTATAAGGAAGGGAGACTGGTTCTATGACCGCATTTCTCATTGTGCTGGCGGTCGCTGCCGAAGCCTATCTGCTGGGCAGCGTGGACACCGGCATCCTCGTCAGCAAGTATCTGTACCATGACGACGTCCGCACCCACGGCTCGGGCGCTGCCGGTATGACCAACATGCTGCGCACCTTCGGCAAGAAGGCCGCTGCCCTCACGGCGGTGGGCGATGTGCTCAAGGGCGTCGTGGCCGTCTGCCTTGGCCGGTGGCTGTTTGGCCATCTGCCCGCCGATGCTGCCGTCTCGCCCTATCTGGGCGTCTACCTCGCCGCCATCCTCGCCGTGGTGGGCCACTCCAAGCCCATCTATTTCGGCTTCAAGGGCGGCAAGGGCGTGCTGGTGGCTGCCGGTGCCATTCTGGCAGTCCAGCCGGTGCTGCTGCCGGTGCTGGCACTCATCTTCCTCGTCTGCCTGGTCCCCACCGGCATGGTGTCGCTGGGCAGCATCACCATGGCCGCAGCCTACCCGGTGCTGACGCTGGTGTACAGCTTTATGCGCGGCCTGCCGACCCGGGACGTGGTGGTCTGCACCGTCGGCGCTGCCATCATGGGCGGCATGGTCATCTGGATGCACCGTTCCAACATCCAGCGCATCCGGGACGGCAAGGAGTACCGTTTCGGCCAGAAGCACAAGAGCAACTAAGCATAAAAAATGCCCCGCAGGCAGCTCTCGACGAGCGTCCTGCGGGGCATTTTACGTTGTCAGGCTCATTTCGGGTCTGCTTCCAGCAGCGTGTCGGTGTTGTCCTCGTACTTGGGGTCTTCGATGGCGACTTCAAGCTCCGTGTCGGTGTCATTATGATGCAGGTGCTTGCGCAGCCGGGAGGCGAATTCCTCTGACGGGATGCCGCTCTGGCTGGGGGAAAGGTCGGGCGCGGGGTGGCCGTCGGGCAGATGAGCGCCGAAGGCCGGCACGAAGAAGAACCTCCGCACGATGAAGATGAGGGCGATGGCGCTCACGCTCAGCAGGTTCTCCATGGCGGACTCGTGACCCACCACCATATGGCGGGCGATGGCGTAGAGCAGCACTTCAAGGCTGGAACCGGGGCTGTGCTTGGCCAGCATCTTGATGAACTCGATGCCGATGACGATGTCCAGCGCCCGCTGTAAGAAGATGCTCACCTCGACGTCGTTGCCGTCGAACAGCAGGCCGGGCATCCACTGCAGCAGCGGCACCATCGACAGCAGCAGGCCGATGAGGACGAGGCCGGACAACAGGATCTCGAGCAGGGTGGCTGCGCTGATGATCTTGTTGCGCAATTCGGCGCGGCTGTGGCTTTCAACACGGGAATTGGACATGGGCAGGGACCTCTCTTTCAAATTTGACCGGAAATCTTTTACAACAGTTCGATTCTATTGTAACAAAAGCGAAAAACGAAGTCAATTTCTCCGGCTAAGAAAGCTAGTCAGCATGAAAAACTGGAATCGAAGACAGACAAAAGGGGCCGTCCGCACCCGGAATGGAGTGCAGACGGCCCCTCTTTGTGCTGAAAAGGCGGCTTAGGCCTCAGCGATGGCTTCGATCTCGCAGAGCACGCCCTTGGGCAGGTCTTTCACGGCCACGCAGCTGCGGGCGGGCTTGGAGATGAAATATTTGGCGTACACCTCGTTGAAAGCGGCAAAGTCGGCGATGTCGGCCAGGAAGCAGGTGGTCTTGACCACCTTGTCGAAGCCCACGCCGGCAGCTTCGAGGATAGCGCCCACATTGCGGCAGCTCTGGTCAGCCTGTGCGGCGATGCCCTCGGCGACTGCGCCGGTGGCGGGGTCTACCGGGATCTGGCCGGAGGTGAAGACGAGACCGCCCACGGTGTAGCCCTGAGAGTAGGGGCCGATGGCGCCGGGAGCTTTTTCGGTGCTGATGATGTTCATATCGATTACCTCACATATCATAAATAGGGGAGTCTCCCGCCAAAAGGGGAGCCGATGAAAAAAGTCTACCACCAACTGTCCCCGCCGTCAACGGCCAGCAGGGAACGGTCCCGGAATTTCCGGAAAAAGGGAATGTAAAATTATTTGGAAAAATCTACGCAAATCATCTTGACAAGAAATAAACTTTTATGATAAAAATAGAGCATGAAAGTAACATTTTTGCAGAAAAACGCAGGCGCAGCGCAGGCAGGAAAGCCAGCTTTGCGCAGGCGCGTTTCTTTTTTGCAGAAAAAGCGAATTTCTGAACCCTCGGAAGGGGCAGAAAGGATAAGATATGTCGATTTTGGTAGATGATTCAAATAAAACAGCCTGCCGTGCAGCGGAGGCTGGACTGCAGCAGAAAAACTGTGCTGCGCTGGTGCGCCCGGCGGGTACGGGCAAGGGCTGCATCGTGTGGGAGCTGCTGGACGCCCACCCCGAGATGCGCGTGCTCTGGGTGGTGTCCTGCGCTGCCCGTCTGGAGCTGCGCCGCGCCCTGACAAAGCGGCTGGGCCGGACGCTGGGCGGCCGGGTGCGGCTGATGAGCTGCGAGCAGCTGGCCGTGCAGAATGCACTGGGCTGGGTGGCGCTGGCTGAGTTCCGGCCCGGCCTGCTGGTGCTGGACGGCTGGAGGGAGATGAGCGCAAAGGACTGGACTGACTGTGTCCAGCCCCTGTTCCGCCTCTGCCCGGGGGCAAAGCTGCTGGCTCTGGGAGAGCCGGACGCCCCGGGCGACAGCTGCCGCGCTGCCGAAGAGATGCTGGCCGACGCCATCGTGGAGCCGCTGGCGCTGGGCGGGGCGATGGCCAATGGCCTGCTGCCCATGCCGGCCTCCTATACGGCCCTGCTCTGGCCGCTGGAAGATGCGATGGCCCGCCTCCGTGCCGAGGTGAAAAACCTCCATCTGCCGGGCTGCCCTGACCCCAACGCCGAGAAATATCAGGCTCTGAGCCTCGCCGTAGAGAAGCTTCCGCCGGTGGAACAGCTGCTGGCGCAGTGGCTCCCGGATGCTGCCGGGCGGTATCTTGTCCTCTGCGAGGATGATGCAGCGGCGGCGCAGACCGCAGAGCAGGCCGAGAAGCTGTTTGGTGCAGGAACACATATTTATAAGGATGCAGAAGGCTTTGTGGCCGACGAAGCGGCCACCCTCCGGCTGCTGGTCTGTGCCAACGGCCCGGCGGTGCAGTCACCTCTGGCCGGGATCTCGGGCGTGGTGCTGGTGCGCCGCAGCGCTGGACCGGCCGCATACCGGCAGATGCTGGCACGCGCCCTTGCAGCCTGCGGCAGTGTGCCGGTGGCAGAGCTGAGTGCGGCCTTTGAGGCGCTGACCTGTGTACAGCAGCTGCGGAAGGAGTGCAGCGCGGCGGGGGCAGAAGCCTTCCCGCTGGAAGAGCCTCTCTCTGCCTGCCGCCGGGCTTACCGGCAGCTCCGCCGCGCGCTGGACTCCGACTGGGAGCGCTATTATGCCGCCGCAAAGCAGATGACGGCAGAGGGAAAGACGCTGGACGTGCCTCGCTCCTACCGCTTCGGGGGCGTGGCCGTGGGCCGCTGGCTGGAAAACCAGCGCCTTGTCCGGGCCGGAAAGAAAAAGGGCCGCCTCACCGCCGAGCAGGCCGCCCGGCTGGACAAAATCGGCATGAACTGGAAAAAGCGGCTCGAGCTGGCGTGGGAGAACGGCTGTGCTTCGGCCCAGAGGTACCGCGGCAGCCACAGCGACCTGCTGGTGCCGGTCCATTATAAGGATAAGGACGGCTTTGCGCTGGGCGAGTGGATCGTCTACAACCGCCAGCGCTATCTGAGCGGGAACCTGCCGTCAGACCGCGTCGAGCGCCTCGAGGCACTGGGCATGGTGTGGGACACCGGCAGCATCCTCTGGGAGAAGAGCTATGCTGCCGCCGTCCAGTATTATCTGGAAAATCACACGCTGGAAATTCCCGTCAAGTATGTCACACCGGACGGTATGGCGCTGGGCGTCTGGCTGGGCAGTCAGCGTGCCGCTTATAAAGAAGGTGTGCTGACCGACGCCCAGATCGAAAAGCTGGAAGCGCTGGGAGTGGACTGGACGAACCGGAACGACCGCAAGTGGCAGACCGCCTACGAGGCCGCCGTGAAGTACCACGCCGCCCACGGGAACCTCGACGTCCCCACCGAGTACACCGACGAAGACGGCATCCTGCTGGGCAAGTGGGTGTCCCGCCAGCGGTACGCATGGCAGAACCCCGAGCGCAGCAGCGCCCGGGTGACGCCGGAGCGGAAAGCCCTGCTGGACGAGCTGGGCATGAACTGGGAAAAGACCGACTCGTGGCAGCACCGCTACGAGCTGGCCGTGGAATACAAAAAGGAGCACGGCAGTCTGGCCGTTCCGGCCCAGTACCGGACGGAGGACGGCATCTGGCTGGGCAGCTGGCTGTCCCGTCAGAAGCAGATGCTGCGGGAGGGCAAAAAGCTCTCCGCCGCGCGCCGCGCGGCCCTGAAAGAGCTGTTCAAGGGCGAAAAAGGCCGACGCCTCAGCGCCCCGGTGCCGCCCGCGTACAGCGTGCGGGAGCAGAACTGGCTGGACAACTACCAGAGCGCCAGGCTCTACGCCGAGAAGAAGGGCAGCCTCCTCGTGCCTGCCGGATACGTGGACGAGAACGGCTTCCGTCTGGGCGTCTGGATCTCGAACCTCCGGGCTGCCCGCAAGGCCCGGCCCGGCTCGTTCCAGGTGACGCCGGAGCATATCGCTCTGCTGGACGCCATCGGGATGCAGTGGGACGCCCGGGAGGCCAAGTGGGCCGGGGCGTTCCGCCGTGCCGAAGAGTACTGCGCCGCCCACGGCGATCTGCTGGTGCCGGTGAACTATAAGACCGAAGACGGCTTCTGCCTCGGCGACTGGGTCCGCCGGATGCGCGAAAACTACGCCTGTGCCGAGAAAAAGCTGACGGCGGAGCGCATCGCAAAGCTCGAAGCGCTGGGCATGGTCTGGACCGTGCCGCAGGAGGGCTGAGATATTGCATTTTAGGGCGGAGTGTGGTATACTTCACCTCGTCTGAATAGAAAACAGCAGGTGCCTGCCGCCGGAGCTTCGTCCCCGGCCGGGAGGGTAAAAGGGAAGCGGGTGCGAGTCCCGCGCGATCTCGTCACTGTGATAAGGGAGTCCGCTGCCTTGGCGCTCAGCGCCGGTCACTGGAGGCTTTGCCTCTGGGAAGGCGGCAGCGGGCGGTGAGCTTTCAGTCAGGAAACCTGCCCGCTGTTGGTACAGGAGCGTCCGGCTCCGGATCACGAGGAATTGGTCGTACCAAAAAGCCCGAACATTCAAAGGGTCTTTTTGCTGTGCCTTCCGCGCGGTGAAAAGGCTCTTTTTTCGTTTGAGCTGGCCCCCGTTTCGTACCCTTTCTATCGGAAACGTACATTCCACACAACAGAAAGGACTCAAACAATGCGTAAGGCAACCAACAAGAACTGGCAGCGCGTCACCGCCGCTGCCGCCGCACTGGCCCTGTGTGCCGGTGTCCTCACCGGCTGCGGTGCATCTTCTTCCACTGCCGCCAGCAGCACCGCCGCAAGCTCTGCCGCCGCCAGCGAAGTGAGCAGCGAGGAGGCCGATGAAATGGCAGCAAAGAACGTGGCAGACCTCATCGACGCCATCTATGTGCAGGAGCGCAACGAGAACACCGACGCTCAGTGTGAGGCCGCAAAGGCCGCATGGGACGCCCTGACCGACGCCCAGAAGGAGATGGTCGAGGGCGAAGAGGCTGACCCCGATTACTTTGGCCGCGACACCGGCGACGCCTCCAAGGACGACGCCCGCAACCAGGACAACATCGGCGACAACGAGATCCTGGTCGTCAGCTTCGGCACCTCCTTCAACAACAGCCGCGCAGCGGACATCAAGGGCATCGAGGACGCCATCCAGGCCGCATATCCCGACTGGTCTGTCCGCCGCGCCTTCACCGCACAGATCATCATCAACCATGTCCAGGCCCGTGACGGCGAGAAGATCGACAACATGGAGCAGGCTCTGGAGCGCGCTGTTGCCAACGGCGTGAAGGATCTGGTCGTCCAGCCCACCCACCTGATGCATGGCGCGGAGTACGACGAGATGATGGAGATGGTGGACAGCTACCGCGATCAGTTCGAGTCCGTCGCCATCGCCGAGCCTCTGCTGGGCGAGGTGGGCAGCGATGCCACCGTCATCAACGCCGACAAGGAAGCTGTCGCCAAGGCCATCACCGCCGAGGCCGTCAAGACCGCCGGTTTCGACAGTCTGGACGCCGCTGCTAAGGACGGCACCGCCTTCGTCTTCATGGGCCACGGAACCTCTCACACCGCAAAGGTGAGCTACACCCAGATGCAGTCTCAGATGAACGCTCTGGGCTACAAGAACGTCTTCATCGGCACCGTCGAGGGCGAGCCGGAGGAGACTGCCTGCGAGAATGTCATCGAGGCTGTCAAGGCCGCCGGTTACACCAAGGTCGTCCTGCGTCCCCTGATGGTCGTTGCAGGTGACCACGCCAACAACGATATGGCTGGCGACGACGAGGATTCCTGGAAGAGCCAGTTCGAGGCATCCGGCGAATTCGACTCTGTCGAGTGCCAGATCGCCGGTCTGGGCGAGGTCGCTGACATCCAGCAGCTCTACGTCGCACACACCAAGGCCGCTGTCGATTCCCTGAACGGCTGAGCTAGGAAGCCGTTTTCGTAATCATTGCACACCGCCCGGGCGGTCTTTTTGCTCGCATACTGCGTTGCTTTCCCTTGCAATCCGCCCAGGATTGCTGCGGAAAATCGCCTTGTCTGCGGGCAAAAATCCTCGCCGTTTGGTGCACCCTGCTTGCGAAAGCAGCTTCCGATTCTATGATTGCCCGGAAAGGAGTGCCTTTTCGGGCAATTTCTTTTTCGGCCTGCTTTGAATTCGGGCCATTGCGTGTTATAATCTTTTCTGTAAAATAGATACTTCGAGGTATATCATCATGAAACTGAACCATAAATTTGCTCTTCTGCTGGCCGGCGCTGTGCTGGCTGGTTCTCTCACTGGCTGCGGCGCATCCGGCACCCCGGCCAGCTCTGCCGCTTCCTCCGAGGCTGCGGCCTCCTCTGCCGTGAGCGAGGCTGCTTCTGTCTCCGCTGAGTCGGCTCTGCCCGACGGCGTCTATACCGCCGACTTTGACACCGACAGCTCCATGTTCCATGCCAACGAGGCCAACGACGGCAAGGGGACCCTGACTGTGAAGGACGGTCAGATGACCTTCCACGTCAGCCTCGCCTCCAAGAAGATCGTCAACCTCTACGTCGGCATGGCCGCTGACGCCGAGGCCCACGAGGGGGACTGGCTCCAGCCCACCACCGACACCGTCACCTACTCCGACGGCCTGTCCGATGAGGTCTACGGCTTCGACATCCCGGTGGAGGCTCTGGATGAGGACTTCCAGCTGGCCATCCTCGGCACCAAGGGCAAGTGGTACGACCATACCGTCCGTGTCGCCAACGCCCAGCCTGCTGCGGCGGAAGCACCTGCCGACGGCACCTACACCTGTGACGTGACCCTCGAGGGCGGCTCCGGCCGCGCCACCGTGGAAAGCCCTGCGGCCCTGACCGTGGCCGACGGCAGGATGACCGCCACCATCGTCTGGTCCAGCCCCAACTACGACTATATGCTGGTGGACGGCGAGAAGTATCTGCCCACCAACACCGAGGGCAACTCTACCTTCGAGATCCCCGTCACTGCTCTCGACACCCCGCTGGATGTGGTGGGCGATACCGTCGCCATGAGCACCCCGCATGAGATCGAGTATACGCTGACCTTCGTCTCTGCATCCCTGATCGAGGCAAAGTAACGATGAAACGCCGCAATTTTCTGAAAGCCCTGCCTGCCGCCGCCCTCACCCTTGCGGGCTGCGGGCAGCACAGGACCGCCCCGGCCAATACAGCATCCCTCGTGTTCGACCACAGCTATCCGCTGGACTATGCCACCCAGTTTTCCGCCGACTGCTATGAGGGCGGCTATGTGATGATCGACATCCCGGACGCCGGGCGGTTCCTCGTCGTCCCCGAGGGGGCCGCCGAGGTGGACGACCTGCCCGAGGACGTCGTTCTGCTGCGCCAGCCGCTGGATCATATTTATCTCGTCTCCACCTCGGTGATGGACCTCTTCGTCCATCTGGACGCATTGGACAGCATCGCCCTCTCCGGCACCAAGGCCGAGGGCTGGTATGTGGAAGAGGCCAAACAGGCCATGCAGGAGGGCCGCATCGCCTACGCGGGCAAGTACAGCGCCCCGGACTATGAGCGCATCCTTGCCGCCGGCTGCACCCTCGCCATCGAGAACACTATGGTGCTCCACGACCCCGAGGTCAAGGAGCAGCTGGAAAAGTTCGGCGTGCCGGTCCTCGTGGAGCGCTCGAGCTACGAGAGCGGCCCGCTGGCCCGGATGGAGTGGCTCAAGCTCTACGGCATCCTGCTGAATAAGACTGAGATGGCGGAAGAGGTCTTTCGCCAGAAGGTGGAGCAGGTGGCCCCCATCCTCGAGCAGGAGAACACGGGCAAGACCGCGGCCTTCTTCTCCATCACCACCAACAACCTCATCACCGTCCGCCGCACCAGCGACTATGTGGCCCAGATGGTGGAGATGGCCGGCGGCGTCTACATCTTCGACGACCTCGAGGGGGAGACGTCGGCCCAGTCCACCATCAAACTGCCGCTGGAGACGTTTTACGCCCGGGCCAAAGACGCCGATGTCCTCATCTACAACAGCACCATCGAGGGCGTGATGGAGACCCGTGACCAGCTCATCGAAAAATGCCCGATGCTGGCAGATTTCAAGGCCGTCCAGTCCGGCGACTGCTGGTGTACGGCCCAGAGCCTCTTCCAGCAGAGCATGGAGCTGGCCGACCTCATCTCGGATATGAACCTCGTCTTCACCGAGGGCTCGCCCGACCCGGCGTCCCTCCGTTTCTTACAGCGCATCGTATAAAAGGAGCTTTGTCATGACCACCACCCGCCGCCTCAGCCTCGCGTACCTCGCCCTCACGGCGGGGGTCGCGGTGCTGTTTGCACTCAACCTGTTCTGGGGCAGTGTGTCCCTGACGCCCGGCGCGGTGGCGGCGGCTCTGCTGGGCCGGGGCGAAGATGCGCTGGCCGTGGGCATCGTGCTCCAGCTCCGTCTGCCCCGGGCGGTCATGGTCGTGCTGCTGGGCGCGGCCCTCTCGGCGGCAGGCTACCTCCTGCAGACCTTCTTCGCCAACCCCATCGCCGGCCCCTTCGTCATGGGCGTGTCCAGCGGCGCAAAGCTGGCAGTGGCCCTGACGATGGTGGTGTTTTTACAGCAGGGGCTGCTCACCGGCTCGGCCACCCTCATCATCGCCGCCTTTGCAGGCTCGATGGCGGCGATGGCCTTCGTGCTGGTGGTGGCCCGGCGGGTGCCGCGGATGAGCATCCTCGTCATCTGCGGCATCATGATCGGTTATATCTGCTCGGCTGTCACCGACATCGTGGTGACCTTCGCTCAGGACTCCAACATCGTCAATCTCCACAACTGGTCGATGGGCAGCTTTTCCGGCATGACTTGGGCCAACGTGGGTGCAGCGGCCTGCGTGGTGCTGCCCGCGCTGGCGGCGGCGTTCCTGCTCTCGAAGCCCATGGCGGCCTACCAGATGGGCGAGAGCTACGCCAAAAGCGTCGGCGTACCGGTGCGGGCCTTCTCGACGGCCCTCGTGCTGCTTTCCAGCCTGCTTTCCGCCTGCGTGACGGCCTTTGCAGGCCCCATCTCCTTTGTGGGCATCGCGGTGCCGCATCTGGTCAAGAACCTGCTGGGCAGCGCAAAACCCCTTTATGTCCTGCCGGGCTGCTGTCTGGGCGGGGCAGCGTTCTGCCTGCTCTGCGACCTCATCGCCCGCAGCCTGTTCGCGCCCACTGAGCTGTCCATCAGCTCGGTGACGGCAGTTTTCGGTGCGCCGGTGGTCATCTGGCTGTTGGTGCGCCGCCAGACACAGGAGGGCCGGGAATGAGCGATCCGAAATTCTACTGCCGCGCCGAGGACCTTGCCATCGGCTACGGCAAAACGCCCCTGATGGAGCACATCGGCCTCGGCGTCGGGAAGGGGACCGTCCTCACCCTCATCGGCCCCAACGGTGCGGGAAAATCCACCCTGCTCAAGACGCTGGCAGCGCAGCTGGCCCCCCAGGGGGGCGCTGTCCTGCTGGACGGCAAAAGTCTCGCGGACTGCTCCGGCACGGAGCGCGCCCGCAAAATGGCCCTGATGGTGCCCCACACCCGCCGCACCGAGCTGACCACCTGCTTCGAGATGGCGTCCGCCGGGCGCTACCCCTACACGGGACGGCTGGGCGTCCTCTCGGCAGAAGATAAGCGCCAGGTCCACGCCGCGCTGGCCCTCGTGGGGGCCGAGGCGCTGGCGGGCCGGGACTTCAACTGCATCAGCGACGGCCAGCGCCAGCGCGTCCTGCTGGCCCGGGCCATCTGCCAGCAGCCGGAGCTGATATTATTGGACGAGCCTACGTCTTTCCTCGACATCAAGGGCAAGGCCGAATTGCTGGCCATCCTGAAAAGCCTCGCCCGCGACAAGAAGATGGCCGTCATCCTGAGCCTCCACGAGCTGGAGCTGGCGCAGAAAGTTTCCGACAAGGTCGTCTGCGTCTCGGCGGCGGGCGTCTCGGACGTCATGACGCCGGAAAAGGCCTTTGCCCGGGAAAACATCTGCAAAATTTATGCTCTGACCGATGAGCAGTACGCATTCCTCTACGGCGAAGAAAAAGCGCCGGAGGAAAAGCGCCCGCTCTTTGAGCACTACGTCCGCAGCGGCCAGAAGCTCCTGCGCTGCGGCTATACCACCGGCACCTGTGCGGCGCTGGGCGCGGCGGGCGCGGCACGGCTGCTGCTCACCGGCCGCACCCCCGAGACGGTGGCCCTCCGCACCCCGAAGGGCATCGTGGTGGAGGTAGAGCCCATCTTCTGCCGCCTGTCCGGCGAGGGGGCCGAGTGCGCTATCCGGAAGGACGGCGGCGACGATGTAGACGTGACCACCGGCCTGCCGGTCATCGCCAGTGTCGCCCTCCGGCCCGAGCTGTCCGGCGAGGTGCGCATCCACGGCGGTGAGGGCGTGGGCCGGGTGACAAAGCCCGGTCTCGACCAGCCCGTGGGCGAAGCTGCCATCAACCACGTCCCCCGGGCCATGATAAAGGAAGCGCTGGAAAAAGAGGCCGAATCTGCCGGGTACGCGGGCGGCTTTGACGTCACCATCTCCATCGAGGGCGGGGCCGAAACGGCGAAGCGCACCTTCAACCCCCACATGGGCGTGGAAGGGGGCCTCAGCGTCCTCGGCACCAGCGGCATCGTCGAGCCCATGAGCCAGCAGGCCATCCTCGACACCATCCAGCTGGAAATGGGGCAGGCGGCGCTCCGGGCGGTCAGCCCCCGGCGGCTCATCCTCGCCCCGGGCAACTACGGCCTCGACTATCTCCACGAGAAGATGCCCGCCCTAAAGAATATCCCGGTGGTCAAGACCTCGAACTTCATCGGGGATACGATGGATATGGCGGCGGCATCCCACTTCGAAGAGGTGGTGCTGGTGGGCCACATCGGCAAGCTGGTCAAGCTGGCGGGCGGCGTCATGAACACCCACTCCCGCACGGCCGACTGCCGCACCGAGCTGCTCTGCGCCCACGCCGCCCTCTGCGGTGCGTCCCGGGACGTCTGCGCGGCCCTGATGAACGCGGCCACCACCGACGCCTGCATGGAGATCTTAGACAAAGCAGAGATGAGAGAGCCGGTGCTGTCCAGCCTGCTGGACGCCATCCAGCTCCACCTCGACCGCCGTGCCGCCGGGGCGTTCCGGGTGGGCGCGGTGCTCTTCTCGAACCAATACGGCCCGCTGGGCCAGACCAAGACTGCAAAGGAGCTGCTGGACGAATGGAAAAACGGATAGGCACTTTTTACGGCGTCAGCGTCGGCCCGGGCGACCCGGAGCTCATGACCCTGCAGGCTGTCCGCTGCCTCGAAAACTGCCCGGTCATCGCCGCGCCCCAGACCCCAAAGGGCGGGATGCTGGCGCTGGACATCGCAAAAGGTGCGGTGGATCTGAGCGGCAAGACCATCCTGCCGCTGCGCTTCGCCATGAGCCTTGACCCGGCGGTGCAGAAAGCCGCCCACATCGAGGCGGCCCGGGCCGTGAAAGAATATCTCGACGCCGGGCAGGATGTCGCCATGCTCAACCTCGGCGACCTGTCCGTCTACGCCACCTTCGGCTACCTGCAGGAGATCTTGGAGGCCGAGGGTTACAAGACCGTGATGCTCCCCGGCGTGACGAGCTTCTGCGCCGCTGCGGCCCGGCTGGGCCAGTCCCTGACGGGCGGCATGGAGCAGCCGCTGACCATCGCCCCGGGGCGCTGCGCCGCTGAGGTGCTGGCCGCACCGGGCGCGAAAGTGCTGATGAAATCGGGCCGTCAGCTGCCCGAGACGCTGGCCGCGCTGGCCGACGCCGGGCTTCTGAGCCGGAGCGCGATGGTCTGTAACTGCGGCCTGCCGAACGAGGAGGTCTGGCCCGACCTGACCGATTACGACCCGGCCCGGTCGGCGGGCTATTTCGCAACGATTTTGGTGAAGGAGGGGTAAGATATGGTCCATTTTGTAGGAGCCGGGCCGGGCGCGCCCGACCTCATCACCCGGCGGGGGGCGGCCCTGCTGGCCGATGCCGACTGCATCATCTACGCGGGCAGTCTCGTCAACCCGGCCCTGCTGGGGCTGGCGAAGCCCGGCTGTGCCATCTATAACAGCGCCGAGATGACGCTGGAACAGGTGCTGGACACCATCCGTGCCGCCGAAAAGGCCGGCGGAACCACGGTCCGCCTCCACACCGGCGACCCCTGCCTCTACGGGGCCATCCGGGAGCAGATGGACGCGCTGGACGCCGACGGCATCCCTTATGACGACACCCCGGGCGTGTCCAGCTTCTGCGGCGCGGCGGCGGCACTCTGTGCCGAGTACACCCTGCCCAACGTGAGCCAGACCGTCATCATCACCCGGATGGAGGGCCGCACTCCTGTCCCTGAGGCCGAACAGCTGGCAAAGCTGGCCGCTCATGGGGCTACCATGGTCATCTTCCTCTCCATCGGGCTGGTGGACAAAGTCCAGCAGGCCCTTCTCGAGAGCGGCGGCTACCGCCCCGATACCCCTGCCGCTGTGGTCTATAAGGCCACCTGGCCCGAGCAGAAGGTGGTGCGCTGCACCGTCTCCACACTGGCCGAGGAGACCCGCAAAAACGGCATCACCAAGACCGCCCTCATCGTCGTGGGCGACTTTCTGGGCGAAAACTACGAGCGCAGCAAGCTCTATGACCCCGCCTTTACCACCGAGTTCCGGCAGGGGACGGAGGCCGGGCAGTGAGCCGGGCATATCTGGCCTTCACCGCAAAGGGCGAGGCGCTGGCCCATCGGCTGGCGGAAGCTCTGCCCGGCAGCGTGAGCCGCTGCGGCGGAGACGTGACCCTGAAAGGCTGGACGGCGGAGCATTTTGCACAGGATGAGGCCCTGATCTTTGTAGGAGCTGTGGGCATCGCGGTGCGGGCCATCGCGCCCCACTGCAGGAGCAAGGCCGCCGACCCGGCGGTAGTGGTCGTGGACGAGGGCGGGAACTTCGCCGTGCCGCTCCTGTCGGGCCATCTGGGCGGTGCCAACGCGCTGGCCCGGGCGCTGGCAAAAGCGTGCGGCGCGGTGCCGGTCATCACGACGGCCACCGACGTCAACGGCCTCTTCGCCGTGGACCTCTGGGCCAAGGCCCAGAACTGCGCTGTCCTTGAGCCGGAGCGCATCAAGCGGGTCAGCGGCGCCCTGCTGGCCGGGCAGACGGTCCGGTACTGGTCGCCGTGGCCGGTGGCGGGGGAGACCCCCGCCGGCGTGGAAAAGACTGACGCACCCAAAGCCGCCGACTTCGCCCTGACCCTCACGCCCCAGGGCGGGGCGCTCCACCTCGTCCCCCGCATCGGGGTGCTGGGGGTGGGGTGCCGCCGCGGCACGACGGCCCAGCAGCTGGAAGAAGCCTTCGCGGCGTTCTGTGCCGCGTCCGGCCTCAGCCCGGCGGCGGTCTGCGCCGCCGCCAGCATCGACCTGAAAAAAGATGAGCCGGGGCTTGCAGCGTTCTGCAAAGCCCACGGCTGGCCCATCACGTTCTATCCGGCCGACGAACTGCGGGCGGTGCCGGGACAGTTCACCCCGTCGGCCTTTGTGGCAAGTGTCACCGGCGTGGACAACGTCTGTGAGCGCTCGGCGGTAAAAGCCTCGGGCGGGATGCTCCTTCTGCCCAAAACGGCAGGCGGCGGCGCGACGCCGGCGCTGGCCGTCCGCCCCTTTGCACCCGATTGGCGGGCAGAGCAATGAGTGAGAGTAAAAAGACCGTGTTCGTCGTGGGGCTTGGCCCCGGCGGCGGACAGTTTCTGACCGTGCAGGCGCAGAGCGCCTTGCAGCAGGCCGAGGTGTTGTGCGGCTATACGGTCTACATCGACCTTGTGCGCCCCCTCTACCCGGAAAAAGAGTGCTACACCACCGGCATGACCCGGGAGATCGACCGCTGCCGCTGGGCGCTGGATACCGCCCGGGCGGGCCGGGACGTGGCGCTGGTCTGCTCCGGCGACGCCGGGGTCTACGGCATGGCCAGCCCGCTGCTGGAGCTGGCCGAAGAGTACCCGGACGTCAATGTGGAGGTCGTCCCCGGCCTGACCGCCGCCCTCAGCGGCGGGGCGGTGCTGGGTGCGCCGCTGGCCCACGATTTCTGCGTCATCTCGCTGTCGGACCGTCTCACGCCGTGGGAGGTCATCGAAAAGCGTCTGGCCTGTGCCGCCCAGGGCGATTTCGCACTGGCGCTGTACAATCCCTCCTCCAAGGGCCGCCCGGACTATCTGCGCCGGGCTGTGGACGTCCTGCTGGCAAACGGCAAAGCCCCGGACACCCTCTGCGGTTCTGTGCGGAACATCGGCCGGGAAGGGCAGGAAAAGCACATCCTGCCCCTCAGCCAGCTCCGGGACACTGAGGTGGATATGTTCACCACCGTCTTTGTGGGCAACGCCGCCACCCGCGCGCTGAGCGGGCGGATGGTCACGCCGAGGGGGTACCGCCGATGAACGTCGTCGTTTTCAGCGGCACCACCGAGGGGCGGGAGCTTTCCCGTCAGCTGGCGGCGCTGGGCATCGAAGTCACCGTCAGCGTGGCCACCCCGCTGGGGCAGGAAGAGCAGGGGAGCACCCCCGGCGTCACCGTCCGGTGCGGGCGGCTCCTGCCCGATGAGATGGCCGCGCTCTTGGGAGATGCCGCCCTCTGCATCGACGCCACCCACCCTTACGCAGTGGAGGCGACCAAAAACATCAAAGCAGCGGCAGAGAAGGCCGGGGTGGAATACCTCCGCCTGCTGCGCCCGGCCAGTCCGCTGCCGGAAAACTGTCTCGTCTTTGAGAGCGCAAAGCAGGCGGCCGAGGCGCTGGCTGCAGAAGAGGGGAATCTTCTGCTGGCCACCGGGGCCAAGGAGCTGGCGCAGTTTGCGGCCATCTCGCCCGAGCGGCTCTACCCCCGCGTCCTGCCCACGCTGGAAAGCATCGCGGCCTGTGAGGCGGCGAACATCCCCCACCGCAACATCATCGCCATGCAGGGCCCCTTCAGCTTTGCCCTTAATCAGGCCATGATGGAGCAGTTCCATATCCGCTGGCTCGTCACAAAGGACGGCGGCGCGGCCGGAGGCTTCGACGAAAAAGCCGCCGCCGCCTCTGCCGCCGGGGCGCAGCTGGTGGTCATCCGCCGCCCGCCCGAGCAGGGCGAGACGGCTTCCGAGGTGCTGAAACGCTGCAAGGAGATGATAAGATGAACGTGACACTCATCGGCATGGGCTCCGGTCGGCCGGAGAACCTGACCCTTCAGGGCCTGGCCGCACTGCGGCAGGCCGACCTCATCCTGGGCGCACGGCGTCTGCTGGCAGTTCTGCCTGCCGGCTGCACCGAGAACCGCGCCGCCGCCTACCGCCCCGACGAGGTGGCAGAGCTGCTGCAGACTTCCGGCGCAGAGAACGCCGTGCTGGTCTACAGCGGCGACACCGGCTTTTACTCCGGCGCGTCCTCTATGATGGAAAAGCTGGAGGCCCTCGGCGTCCGCGCCCGGGTGCTGCCCGGCCTTTCCAGCATCCAGCTGCTGGCGGCGGCGCTGGGCCGTCCGTGGCAGGGGTGGAACCTTGTTTCGGCCCATGGCCGCACCTGTGACCCGGTGGCCGAGTGTATGCAGGGCAGACCCACCTTCTTTCTCACCGGCGGCAGCGAAGACCCCGCCACCCTCTGCGCCCAGCTGGCGGCAGAGGGCTTCGGGGACGTGCAGGCCGTCGTGGGCCAGTGCCTCGGCACGCCGGAAGAAAAGCTCTTCCGCGGCAGCGTCAAAGAGCTGGCCGCAGGCCGCTTCAACAGCCTGAGCGTCCTTCTCGTGGAGGCGGTGGAGGGACTGCCCCGCCGCACCCCGGGCCTGCCGGACGAAGCCTTCGAGCGGGGCGACGTTCCCATGACCAAGCAGGAAGTCCGGGCCGCTGTGCTGGCGAAGCTGGCCGTCCGCCCGGAAGACATCCTGTGGGACGTGGGGGCCGGGACGGGCAGCGTCAGCGTGGAGCTGGCATTGGCCGCGCCCCGGGGCCGGGTCTACGCAGTGGAGTGCAGGCCGGAGGGCTGTGCGCTCATCAAAGCCAACCGCGAAAAATTCAGGACCCGGAACCTCGTCCTCGTGGAGGGGCTTGCCCCCGCCGCCCTTTCGGACCTGCCCGCGCCGGACGCTGTTTTCATCGGTGGCAGCAAGGGCAGCCTTGCCGCCATCGTGGACGCCGCGCTGGATAAGAACCCCGACGCCCGCATCTGCGTGTCGGCCATCGCCCTTGAGAGCCTTTCGGCGGCGGTGGCCGCGCTGACGGCCAAAGGCCGGACTGTGCAGGTGAGCCAGATCGCCGTCAGCCGGGCAAAAGCTGTGGGCGGGCTGCATCTGATGATGGCCCAGAACCCCATCTACCTCATCACAGGAGAATGACATGATACAGTTTCTGCTGGCGGCGCCCCGCTCGGGCAGCGGCAAGACCACCATGACCTGCGCCCTGCTCATGGCCCTCAAGCGGCGGGGCTGTGCGCCCTGCGCCTTCAAGAGCGGGCCGGACTACATCGACCCCATGTTCCACCGGGCCGTGCTGGGGGTGGAGAGCCGCAGCCTCGACCTCTTTTTCTCTGCACCCGAGACGGTGCGCACCCTCTACGCGAGGGGTGCCGCCGGACACGGTGCGGCGGTGTGCGAGGGGGCCATGGGCTTTTATGACGGCCTCGGCGGCGTCAGCGACAGGGCCAGCGCGTGGCATCTGGCCGACACGCTGGGCCTGCCGGTGCTGCTGGTGGCAGAGCCAAAGGGTCAGAGCCTGACGCTGGCCGCAGAGCTGAAGGGGCTCGTAAACTTCCGCACTCCCAGTCACATCGCAGGCATCCTGCTGAACAACTGCACGGCCCGGATGCACGCTCTGCTGGCCCCGATGCTGGAAAAAGAGACGGGCCTGCCGGTGCTGGGCTTTCTGCCGAAACTCCCGGAGGCCGTCATCGGTTCCCGCCATCTGGGCCTCTACACGGCGGCGGAAGTGGAAAATTTACAGCAGAAGCTGGCTCTTCTGGCCGACGCGGCGGAGGAGCACATCGACTGGCCCCGCCTGCTGGCCCTCTGCGAAAAGGAGCCGCCCGCCCTGCCTGCGCGGGCGGAGACGCCTCCGGCCCGCGTCCGCATCGCCGTGGCGCAGGACGAGGCGTTCTGCTTTATCTACGCCGAGACGCTGGAAGCCTTCCGGGACGCCGGGGCAGAGGTGGTCTTTTTCAGCCCTCTCCGCGACACGGCCCTTCCGGAAAACATCGGCGGGCTGTATCTGCCCGGCGGCTACCCGGAACTTCACGCAAGAGAATTGAGTGGAAATGCCTCGCTTCTGCGCGAGATAAAGCAAAAAATCGAGTCCGGTCTGCCCACAGCGGCCGAGTGCGGAGGCTTCCTCTATCTGGGGCAGAGCCTCACGGACGCCGAGGGGCAGAGCTGGCCGATGGCGGGCGTTCTGCCGGGCGAAGCAAAAGATGCCGGACGTCTCGTCCGTTTCGGCTACGCCGCGCTGAGCGCAGACTCGGACAGTATGCTCTTCCGGGCCGGGGAGAGCTTTCCCATCCACGAATTCCACCACTGGGATTCCACCGCCAACGGCGTGGCTCTCGCGGCAAAAAAGCCGGTGGGCGGCGCGGCGTGGCGGTGCGGATTTATAAACGAGCATTTCTATGCGGGCTTCCCGCATTTGTACTGGGCGGGTACGCCCCTGCCGCAGCGCTTTGCCGCCGCGGCTGAAAATTACAGGAGAGACCATGACTGAGACAGAACTCGCCGCCCTCTGTGCGGCCATCACGCCGCCGGACGAAGCAGCCCGGGCGGCGGCGCACGCCCACTGGGCCAGCCTTGCAAAGCCGCTGGGCGGGCTGGGCGGATTGGAAACGACCATCGAGGATGCCGCCGCCCTCACCGGCAGCGCAAAGCTGGATATTTCCCGCCGGGCGGTGCTGGTGCTCTGCGCCGATAACGGTGTGGTGGCCCAGGGCGTCAGCCAGACCGACAGCAGCGTGACCCGCGCCGTGGCTGAGAACCTCGCCGCCCGCCGCACCAGCGTCTGCCGGATGGCACAGACCGCCCGGTGCGAGGTGGTGCCGGTGGATATGGGCATCGCGGGCGACCCGGTCCCGGGCGTCCTCGACTGCCGCATCGCCCCCGGCACAGCGGATTTCACCCTCGGCCCGGCTATGAGCAGGGCTGAAGCTGTGGAGGCCATCGGCAGGGGCATCCGGCTGGTGCAGGAGCAGAAGAAAGCGGGCGTCGGCCTGCTGGCTACCGGTGAGATGGGCATCGGCAACACCACGACCTCCAGCGCCGTGGCCGCTGTGCTGCTGGGCCAGCCCGTCGAAGTGATGACGGGCCGGGGCGCGGGCCTTTCGGACGAGGGACTTGCCCGGAAGATCGACGCCATCCATCGCGGCATCGCAAAAAATCAGCCCGACTCTGCCGATGCACTGGACGTGCTGGCAAAGCTGGGCGGTTTCGATCTTGCCGGGCTCTGCGGCGTCTTCCTCGGCGGTGCGCTGGAAGGTGTGCCGGTGCTGGCCGACGGTTTCATCAGCTGTGTGGCGGCGCTCTGCGCTGTCCGGCTCTGCCCGGCAGCGGCCAAGGCCGTTTTTGCAAGCCACTGCTCCACTGAACCGGCCGCAAAACTGGTGCTGGACGCTCTGAACAAAAAAGCCCTCATCACGGCGGGCCTGCATCTGGGCGAAGGCACCGGCGCGGTGGCCGCTATCCCGCTGTGGGACATGGCGCTGGCCGTCTACGATGGCTGTTATTCCTTTGAAGAGGGCGGCATCGAAGCCTACACGCCGCAGGGGGGTGTGGGATGCTGACGCTGGTGCTCGGCGGCGCGGCCAGCGGCAAAAGCGCCTGCGCCGAGAGCCTTGTGCTTAAGACCGGCCTGCCCCGCTATTACCTGGCCACCATGCAGGTCTGGGATGCCGAGTGCGCCGCCCGGGTGGAAAAGCACCGGAAAATGCGGGCGCAAAAGCAGTTCGAAACGCTGGAATGCCCGCTCCACCTCGACCGTCTGGCTCTGCCCGGCCGGGGGACCGTCCTGCTGGAAGACCTCGGCAACCTCGTCGCCAACGAGCTTTACAGCCCTGGCGGGGCAGGAAAGCACACCGCCGAGGCCGTTTTGGCCGGGCTGGAACGCCTCGCCGCCGGGTGCGATGACCTCATCGTCGTATCGAACGAGGTGTTCAGCGGCGGTGCCGACTACGCAGGCGACACCGACCAGTATCTGCTGGCGCTGGCGCAGGTGAACAACGCCTTCGCCGCCCGGGCGGACAACGTCTGCCGGGTGGTCTGCGGCCTGCCGGTGTACTACAAAGGGGGAGAAAAGCTGTGACTGTTTTGCAGACCATCGCGGTGGCCTTTGCGATGTTTTCGGCCCTGCCGGTGCCGCAGTTCGAGTGGAACGAAAAAAATATGCGGTACGCCATGTGCGCCTTCCCCCTCATCGGGCTGGTGTGCGGCGGGCTGTGGTGTCTCTGCGGCGTCCTGCCCCTGCCGGAACTGGCCCGGGCGGCGGCGTTCTGCCTCGTGCCGGTGGCCGTCACCGGCGGCATCCATCTCGACGGCTACGCCGACACTTCGGATGCCCTCTCGAGCTACGGCGACCGGGAAAAAAAGCTTGAGATTCTGAAAGACTCCCACTGTGGGGCCTTCGCTGTCATCCGGCTGTGCTGCTACTTTGTGGCCTACTTCGGCCTCTGCGGCAGTGTGCGGTTCACGCCCCGGGCGGGCCTGTGCTGGACGCTGGCGCTGGTGCTGGAGCGGGCGCTGTCGGGCTTTGCCGTGGCGGCGTTCCCGCTGGCGAAGGACACCGGCCTCGCCCATACTTTTGCCACAGCGGCCGACAAGCAGACCGTCCGCCGCTTCCTCTGCGGCCTGTCGGCTCTGCTCGTCTTGGCGCTGACGGCGCTGGGCGGCGGCGGGCTGGCGGCAGCAGCGCTTCTGGCGCTGTGGCGCTATGATTTCGTGGCAAAAAAGCAGTTTGGCGGCATCACCGGCGACCTGGCCGGGTGGTTTTTACAGCGGGCCGAGCTGTGGATGCTGGCGGCGCTGGCCGTCAGCCAGTGGGGAGGAGTGCTGTAAATGATGTTTATCACAGGGCCGCTCTACAGCGGCAAGCGCACCTTTGCGCGGAACTTCCGGGGCAGCGTCATTGCCGATGTGCAGGACGCCGCCGCCGAGACTCAGACCCCGGAGCAGCTCGAAACGCTGGCCCGGGAGCTGGTGGAATATGATATTGTCATCGCCACCGAGGTCGGCGGCGGTGTTGTCCCGATGGATGCTGAGGAACGCGCCGGGCGGGAGGCCGCCGGACGGCTGGCCTGCCTGCTGGCAGAGCGCGCCGACTGCGTGGTGCAGATGTTCTGCGGCATCCCGACGGTATTGAAAGGAGAATTACCCCAATGTTGATCTATCTGCTGCGTCACGGCCTGACCGAATACAACGCCCAGAAGCGCTATCAGGGCCAGCGCGACATCCCGCTCTCGGCGGAGGGCCTGAGCCAGCTGCGCCGGGCCGACATCGACCCGAAGGTGGTCTATATCACCCCGCTGCAGCGGACGGCCCAGACGGCCCGGGTGCTCTTCCCGGAGGCAGAGCTCGTGGTCGTGAAGGACCTGCAGGAGATGTGCTTCGGCAGCTTCGAGGGCAAAAACTACGTCGAGATGGAGCACGACGCCGATTATCAGGCGTGGGTGCAGGCCAACTGCGAGAGCAAATGCCCCGACGGTGAGCGGAAGGACGACTTCTCGAACCGCATCTGCAATGCCTTCTCTGCTCTGGTGGACAAGGCGCTGGCCGACGGCGAAGAGCTGCTGGTCATCCTGGCCCACGGCGGCACCCAGATGGCGGCCATGGAGCGGTACGCCCTGCCCAGGCGCGATTATTATGCGTGGTGCGGCCCCAACGCGGGCGGCTATGTGCTGGATGCCGCCGACTGGGCCGAGAAGCGCCAGCTCCGCCTCGTGAAGACCGTGCAGTACACGAAAGACGCGGAGGCCGGCGTATGATGACCGCCTGGGCTGTGCTGGGAGGCTTCGTGCTGGATGCCATTTTCGGCGACCCGGCATGGCTGCCCCACCCGGTGGTGTACATGGGCAAAGCCATCTCCCGGCTGGAAAAATTCCTCCGCGCCCGCCTGCCCAAAACGCCTCAGGGCGAGCTGCTGGGCGGTGCGGTGGTGGCGTTCTGCCTGTCGGTGGGGACGCTGCTGTTCACGGGCCTTGTCTGCTGGGGCGCGGCGATGCTTCACCCGCTGCTGGGGCTTGCCGTCCAGATGTTCTGGTGCGGGCAGGCGCTGGCCGCAAAGGGACTGGTGCAGGAGAGCACGAATGTCTATGTCGAGCTGAAAAAAGGCAGCCTGCCCGCTGCCCGGAAGGCGGTGAGCCGCATCGTGGGCCGTGACACGGAAGCGCTGACTGCTGAGGGCGTGACCAAAGCGGCGGTGGAGACGGTGGCCGAGAACGCCAGCGACGGCGTCATTGCGCCTTTGCTTTATATGCTGCTGGGCGGTGCGCCGCTGGCCCTGACCTACAAGGCCATCAACACCATGGACAGTATGCTGGGCTACAAAAACGAAAAATATCTCTACTTTGGCCGTGCCGCTGCAAAACTGGACGACGTGGCGAACTATATCCCGAGCCGTCTGGCGGCGCTGCTCTGGATCATGGCGGCGGCGTTCACCCGCAATGACGCCAAGGGCGCGTGGCGTATCTGGCGGCGGGACCGCCGCAATCACGCCAGCCCCAACAGCGCCCAGACTGAGAGCGCCTGCGCGGGCGCGCTGGGAGTCCAGCTGGCCGGGCCGGCCTACTATTTCGGGGAGTACTACCCGAAGCCCACCATCGGCGACCCGCTGCGGCCCATCGAGCCGGAGGATATTCTGCGGGCCGATCGGATGATGTATGCAGCCAGCGGGTTTGCGCTGGCGTGGGGATGTGCGATACGGGGGTTCTTGGGATGAAACAACTGGTCCACGGCGGTGACTGGATGGGCTACCGCGAACGCTTTGGCCGCGACGCGCTGGATTTTTCGGCGAACGTCAGCCCACTCGGTCTGCCCGAAGGGGTGGCGCAGGCCATCCGGGACGCTCTGCCTCTGGCCGACCGCTACCCCGACCCCCTCTGCCGCACCCTGCGGGCGGCGCTGAGCCGGGCCGAGGGTGTGCCGCAGGAGCAGATCCTCTGCGGCAACGGCGCGGCGGACCTCATCTTCCGGCTGGTCTGGGCCGCAAAGCCCCATAAAGCGCTGGTGACAGCCCCGACTTTTGCCGAGTACGCCTCTGCATTGGATACGGTGGGGTGCGAAGTGAAACGCTTCTTCCTCGATGAAGCGAATGATTTCGCCCCGACGGACGCCCTCGTGGACGCCGTGGACGAGAGCATCGACCTGGTGTTCCTCTGCCAGCCGAACAACCCGACGGGGCAGCTGGCCTCACCCGAACTGGTGAAAAAGCTGCTGCGCCGGTGCGGGGAGTGCCGCACGATTTTGGCCGTAGATGAGTGCTTTCTGGACTTTCTGCCCGACGCCGACGGGTGGACCGCGAAGCCTCTGCTGGAAAGTGGGGACCTCGTCATCCTGAAAGCTTTCACCAAGCTCTACGGCATGGCCGGCGTCCGGCTGGGTTACTGCCTCTGCGGCGACGAAACGCTTCTGGAAAAAATGCAGACAGCGGGCCAGCCGTGGGCCGTGTCCAGTCTGGCCCAGGCGGCAGGCGTCGCGGCCCTGAAAGAAAGCGCTTATGTGGACGAGGTGCGCGCGCTTATCGCCCGGCAGCGGCCCGTTCTGACGGCGGGTCTGCGGTCGCTGGGTCTGCGGGTCATCGACGGAAAGGCGAACTATCTGCTCTTCCGCGCGCCCGCCGACCTGAACGAGAGGCTTCGCCCGCTGGGAACACAGGTGCGCAGCTGCGCGAATTATCCGGGCCTCGGGCCGGAGTGGTACCGCACGGCGGTGCGCACGGCCCCCGAGAACGCCCGGCTGCTGGAACTTATGAAAGAGGTGCTGGGATGAGCAGGGCAAAATGCATCATGGTGCAGGGTACGATGAGCGGTGCAGGCAAAAGCCTGCTCTGCGCGGCGCTCTGCCGCATCTTTGCGCAGGACGGCCTGCGCGCCGTGCCGTTCAAGAGCCAGAACATGGCTCTGAACAGCTTCGTCACCAAAGACGGCCTCGAGATGGGCCGGGCGCAGGTGGTGCAGGCGCAGGCCGCCGGTGTCGAGCCGGACGTGCGGATGAACCCCATCCTCCTGAAGCCCAGCAGTGACGTGGGCAGTCAGGTCATCGTCAACGGCGAGGTGCGGGGCCAGATGAAAGCGTCGGAGTATTTCCGCACGAAACGGCAGCTGGTGCCGGACATCCTGAAGGCGTATGACAGCCTCGCCGAGGAGGCTGACGTCATTGTCATCGAGGGCGCGGGCAGCCCGGCAGAGATCAACCTCAAGAGCGAGGACATCGTGAACATGGGCCTCGCCGAGATGGTGGACGCGCCGGTGCTTCTGGTGGGCGACATCGACCGGGGCGGCGTGTTCGCCCAGCTATACGGCACGGTGGAGCTGCTGGAAGAAAAAGAACGCCGGCGCATCAAGGGGCTCGTCATCAATAAATTCCGTGGAGACGTAGAAATTCTGCGCCCCGGCCTTTCGATGCTGGAAGAAAAGACCCATCTGCCCGTGGTGGGCGTCGTACCGTACCTGAAGGTGGACATCGAGGACGAGGACTCCCTGAGCCAGCGCCTCGAGATGCGGGACGGCAAAAAGCCGCTGGATGCGGCGATCATCCGTCTGCCGCATCTGTCCAATTTTACGGACTTCATGCCGCTGGAACAGCACCCGCTGCTGGGCGTGCGGTATGTTTCGAACGCTCATGAGCTGGGCGCACCCGACCTCATCCTGCTGCCGGGGACGAAAAACACGGTGGATGACCTGCTCTGGCTGCGGCAGTGCGGGCTGGAAACGGCTCTGCTCAAGCTGGCCGCGAAAGGCACACCGGTGCTGGGCGTCTGCGGCGGCTACCAGATGCTGGGCCAGACCCTCGACGACCCCACCGGCAGCGAGAGCGGCCGGCAGCAGACTCTGCGGGGGCTGGGTCTGCTGCCCACCCGGACCGTGTTCAGCGAGCAGAAGCGCCGCGCACAGGTCAAAGCGACCGTCGCCGCCCCCTTTGCGGGTGCAGAGCTGGAAGGCTACGAGATACACACCGGCGTGACCGAGGCGGAGGGCGAACCCTTCGCCCACTACCCCGACGGGGGCCGGGAGGGCTGTGTGCAGGGCAATGTGTTCGGCACCTACCTCCATGGCCTGTTCGACACCGGCACGCTGACTGAGGCGCTGGCGGGCTGGCTCTGCCGCCGGAAGGGCATCGACCCCTCCGACGCAGCCCTCATCCCGATGGAAGAGTACCGCCGCCAGCAGTTCGACATCCTGGCCGACGGCGTGCGCGGGGCGCTGGATATGGACGCGGTGTATGCCGCGATGGGAATGGAGAGGCGCTGAATGGAACAGGGACTTTTGCATCTGTACTGGGGCGACGGAAAGGGAAAGACCACTGCTGCAATGGGTCTTGCGCTCCGTGCGCTGGGGTCCGGGAAGCGGGTGGTCATCGTCCAGTTTTTGAAGGGCGGGAACAGCGGCGAGATCCCGCTTCTGGCCCAGCTTGGCGCGGAGCTCTACCGGGGCAAGGCCGGGCAGAAATTCGTCTTCCAGATGACGCCGGAGGAAAAGGCCGCGACCCGGGAACTGCAAAACCAGAACCTCGCCGCCGCCATGGCACAGCCTGCCGACCTGCTGATACTGGACGAAGCCGGGAGCGCAGAAGAGCTGGATATGGTGGACGTCGATCTATTAAAAAAGGCCGTTCTGGAACGGCCTGCCGGGTGTGAGTGCGTCCTGACGGCCCACACGCCGCCCCAGTGGATGCTGGACGCCGCCGACTACTCCACCGAGATGAAATGCCGCCGCCACCCCTACCAGAAGGGGATAAAAGCACGAAAGGGGATAGAATATTGACGCCGCAGCATCATCTGCCCGCCGACATTGAGCGGACGAGCTTCCACATCATCACCGAAGAGCTGGAAATGATGGGCCTGACCCCGCCGCCCGAGCACGAAGCCGTGGTCAAGCGGGTCATCCACACCACCGCCGACTTCGACTATGCGCGGAATCTCCACTTCACCCCCTGCGCGGTGGAGCAGGCCGTCAAGGCCCTCCACGCCGGGGCCGTCATCGTGACCGATACGAACATGGCGCTGGCTGGCATCACCAAGCCCGGTCTGGCGAAGCTGGGCGGTACGGCCTGCTGTTATATGGCTGACCCCGAGGTGGCCGCCGCCGCCAAAGAGGCTGGCACCACCCGGGCCGTCGCAGCGATGAAAAAGGCAGCGCAGGAGCATCCCGGGGCCATCCTCGCCGTCGGCAACGCGCCCACGGCTCTGCTGACGATTGCAGAACAAATCGAAAGCGGCCTGCGGCCCGCACTGGTCATCGGTGTGCCGGTGGGCTTTGTGAACGTGGTGGAGAGCAAAGAGCGGCTCTTCGCCGTCTGCGAAAAGCATGATGTACCGGCCATCGTGGCGATGGGCCGCAAGGGCGGCAGCAACGTCGCTGCGGCCATCTGCAATGCCCTCATCTACTCCGCCGCCGAAATGCTCGACCCCTCGGCCAGAGGATGGAAATAAGAGTTATGACTGTAAAGGCTTCCCTTCGCGGGAAGCTTTTCTTTTACACCGTCGCCAGCACGGCGAGGATGCTCTGCCAGCGCTTGTTCTCGACCACAGGCGCACGGCGGACGGGCCGGGACTGTACAGGCTGAGGCCGCTGAGCCGTCTGGGGCAGGGGAGTGAAAAGCGCGGCCTGCCATGCGGCGGCAAGCTGCATGGCCTCCGGGCAGCTCTGCAGGGTGCGGCGCTCGGCCCCGGCGAGGTAGTCGCCCAGCCAGCAGAGGATGGCCGCGATGTTCAGCTGTTCGGCGGCGCGGGTGCTCCAATAGCTCCAATGGGCGGGACGGCCCACGAACCGCTCCACCGTGATGAGCGCACCCTCCCGGGCGGCAGAGGGGGCGACGGCCCCACAACCACCGGCAGTATGGGCCAGAACGTCCAGAATGCGCGCCATCCGGCCGCTGTCGAGGGCGTCGTCCCGGACAAAAGCAGAGAAATCCGTCTGGGCCAGCAGACCGTCGGCGGTGGCGGGGAAGCGCCCCGTCAGCTCGCCCGAGGCGTTGTGGCAGCTCTGCCAGCCTTTGCGGACGAGCTGGAAGTTCAGCTTCTGACGTCCCATCGTGGAATAGAACACCCGGGCCTTGCCGCTGACCGGCTCCTGTCGCAGCTCGAGATAAGCGTCTGCGCCTCCGAGGTCTTGGACCTTGACGCTGAGCACAAGGCGGTACTCAGGCTTCTGGCTGGACATGGCAAGATGCATCTCTTCAAAATAACGTGCGGCATCCATAGCGGTTCTCCTTCCTGTGGGCTCGGGGTGATGTGTAGGTGTGCGGCCCTTCGTTGGTTGTAGTATATCATAAATTACGCCAGAATACAACTATAAGTTTGCAAATAAACCAAAAAACTTTTTGATTCTTCAGCAATGCAAAACAAGATGGTTGTGAATGACAACAAAAATACGGGGCCGCTGGCAGCAGATACAACTGCACAGCGGTCCCGTACATTATTATGATTCAGTCGCCCAGCTCCCGTATCTCGTTCTGGATGAGTCGGCCTGCGGCCCGGGCCAACTGGTCCATGCCCCGGATGCGGGCCATGTTCTTGCCGTAGATGCGGGAGGCGTCGGCGGCGCTGGCGTCTTCGCCCATAAAGACGGCGGAGACCCGCAGACCCTTCCGCTGCAGCGCCCGGACCTCGGCGGCGGCGTCCTCCACGCCCGCGCTGCCGCCGTAGTCGCGGCCCAGCGGGTCATCGGGGGAGGGCGGGATGCGGCGGCTGTCGTTGGGGGAGGCGTCCGTCAGGAGAATAAGCAGATGCCGCGCGGCGGGGCCGGGGTCGAAGTCGATGAGGTCGCCTGCTGCCCGCAGAGCCAGACCGTCCCGGTTCCAGCCCGAGGCGAAATACTGGCAGATGCCCTGTAAGCTCTTCTCCTTGAAGCCCTTGAGCACCCGCAGGACGGTGTAGCCCCGCAGGCTGGAAAAGCAGCTCACTCGCACCGGGATGCCGCAGGCCGCGAGGCTCTGGGCGAGGATAGAACCCTGCGCCGCGATGACCTCCTGACAGTGGAGGCGGGAAGCCGAAGCGTCCAGCAGCAGGTCAACGGTGAAGGACGGGTGGTTCTCTTCATCGGCACAGCGGAACACCCGGTCGTCGTCCATGACGGTGCGCCAGACCCGCTCCGGGTCGAGGTTACCGCTGCGGGCGACCCGGGCGTTGGGCTGCTGGTGGACGAGGATGCAGTTCCGTATCTGCTCGGTCAGCCGCAGCACGACGCTGCGGTGAAGCTCGAGATTTTTCGAATAGTATGCCCGGTTCCGCTCAGCCTGAAGCTGGGCCTGTTCGGCCAGGTGCTTTGCCTCGGGGGTAGGGGCCTGCTCCGGGCTGGGGACGCCGGAGGCAAACCAGAGGTGACAGCCCAGATGCTCCCCGGTGCAAAGCTCCTGCTCGGCCTTCCGCAGCCGTTCGGGCGGGTAGAGCGATCGGCCAAAGCAGCTTTCGATGTAGGCGCGGTCTTCCTCGGCGCGCTGGCGCAGGGTGATGTGGGCCAGCCGCTTGTCGGCATGGATGCCGCCGCCGGAGGCGTCCACCGAGCCGGAATGCTCCACCGTCACCCGGTCGGTCTTTATCATCTGGGTGGGCATGGTGCGGGTCATGAGGGACGCCAGCAGACCGTCCAGATGGAGATGCAGCCCGGCCTTCTGATGCACGGTGCCATTGAACAGCTCGAATTTGGCGTAGACGGCCAGCAGTGCGGCTTTCAGCTCGTCCGGCTTGGGGGGCGTCTCGGGACTGAGGGCGGCGTCGAGACCCTTTTCGTAGGGGGTCATGACCGGCGGTGTGCGCCCCTGCACGGCCCGCCAGCGCGCGGCCTGCATGGAGTAGACCAGCTGGTTCTTCGCCATCCACTCCTGCCGCGAGAGCTTGTACTGGATGCCGAAAAAGTAGTCCGCATGGGCGCGGCGGAGGGCCGAAAGCACCGGGCGGCGGGGCAGTTCCAGCGCGTAGACCGCGCTCTCGAGGTAGAGCCAGGTCAGATCGTCCAGCATGGTCTGCCGGATGTCGCCCTCCCATGCGTCAAAGAGGCTGCGCACCAGCTCGTCGCCGTAGTATTTGTGGACCAGCCCCACGACGCAGTTCATGTAAAAATCAATGGTGCCGTCGGTGTTCCGGGCGAGGAACAGCGGCTCGAAGCCGTAGGCTCCTGCCGCCGCCCACACCTGATTGGCGGCCCGCCGCTCTTCGGCGGTGTAGCTCTGCGCTTCCATAAAAACGCCCCTTTTTTTTAATCGAAGAGCTTTGCGGCGGTGAGCTGGGCCGGGATGCGGGCGGCAATAGCGTCCCGGATGAGGCCCTGTTCGTAGGAGTCGAAGGCTTTGTTGGCGATGCCCATGTCCAGCGCAGCCCCGGCAGCGACGCCCCGGCGCATCAGGCGCAGAGCGTCCAGCATACCGCGCAGGTCGAGAGCTTTGGTGGAAATTTCCGCGCTGTCGCACTTTTTCTGCAAATCGAGGAAGAGCAGGGCGAACTGCCTGACATACTTGCTGTTCAAATCGGGGAACTGGGTGCGCAGGAGCTTTTCGAGGTTCTCCTCGGTGATGGTGGGCATCTGGATGACCACGAAGCGGGAGGTGAGGGCCTCGTTCAGCTCACGGGTGCCGGCGTAGCCGTAGTTCATGGTGGCGATGAAGCGGGTCTCCTCGGCCAGCGGGATGCGCTCGTAGCCCGGCACATCGATGGCGCGGCGGAAATCCAGCACCGCGTGCAGGACGGCCAGCGCCTCGTTTTTGGCCATGTTGATCTCGTCCAGAACGCCGAAGCCGCCGCTCTGGGCGCAACGGTAGACCGGGCCGGGGCGGAACTTGACCTGTCCGCCCTCAAAGGTGTCCATGCCGATGAGGGACGCCGCGTCCATATTGACGTGGAACGAGATGTCCCACGCGGGGCGTCCGAAGGCGGCGGCGAGGTTTTCGGCCAGCACGTTCTTGCCGGTGGCCTTGCCGCCCGCCAGCAGCAGATTTTCGCCGCAGAGCAGGGCGGCCAGCGCCTGTTCCCACACCTCTCTGCCGTAGTAGACGAAGGCAGGGGAGGGGATGCGGGGGCGCAGGGCCTCCGCCAGCGGGTGGGCGGTACGGTATTCTTCCACAGCGCGCAGCAGGTCGGGGGAGACCCCTTCCTGCCGCAGCGTATCCATCAGAGCAGATGTTTCAGACATCTATGACATCTCCTTGCGGTTGGCAGTGCCAAACCGAAATTTCACCCTTATCATAGCACAACCCGCGCGGTTTGTGTAGGGCTTTGGCGGGCAAAAAAGCGGCAAAGAAGCAGAGAAAATAAAGGTGAAGCTATTTTAACAAACTTTCAGTCGGGACGTGCAGATTTCACGTTCAAAGTAAATTGACAGGCCGCTTAAAATACGATAAAATAATTTTCGTTGTGTCAAAGTGAAAAAGAAAGGCGTAAAAGTATGCTCGAAACCATCACGGCCGTCAATCAGGCGGTCAACAGCTTTATCTGGGGCATCCCGGCGATGGTCTGCATCATCGGCGTGGGCCTGCTGCTCAGTGTGCGGACAGGCTTTTTGCAGCTCCGGAAATTCCCCTATGCCATCAAAACGACCATTGGCCGCATCTTCCGCAAAAAGGATGCCTCCGACGGCGCGATGACTCCGTTCCAGGCAGTGTGTACGGCGCTGGCCGCTACCGTCGGCACCGGCAACATCGCCGGTGTGGCGGGCGCGATCGCCATCGGCGGGCCGGGCGCGGTGTTCTGGATGTGGTGCTCGGCCCTGCTGGGCATGTGTACCAAATTCTCCGAAGTGACGCTGGCCGTGCATTTCCGCGAGCGGAACAAAAACGGCGAGCTGGTGGGCGGCCCCATGTACTATATTAAAAACGGCCTCGGCAGCCGGTGGCAGTTCCTCGCGGTGCTGTACTCGCTGTTCGGCGTGCTGACGGTCTTCGGCACCGGCAACGCCACCCAGGTCAACACCATCGTCACAGCCATCGACTCGGCCCTGCTGGCCTACGGCAGCAGCCTGAACAGCATCCTGCCCACGGTCAACCTCGTCGTGGGCGTGGTGGTGGCCATGATGGTGGCTATGGTGCTGCTGGGCGGCGTCAAGCGCATCGGCAGTGTCACCGAAAAGCTGGTGCCGTTCATGGCGCTGTTCTACGTCGTGCTGGCGCTGGGTGTCGTGGTCATCAACTACCGGCGCTTCCCGGCGGTGCTGGCCTCCATCGTCGGCGGTGCATTTGACCCGCAGGCCTTCACCGGCGGTGCCATCGGCAGCATCTTCCTCAGTATGCAGAAGGGCGTTTCCCGCGGCATCTTCTCCAATGAGGCCGGCCTCGGCACCGGCTCCATCGCCCACGCCTGCGCCGATACCCACAAGCCGGTCAAGCAGGGGATGTTCGGCATCTTCGAGGTCTTCGCTGATACCATCGTCATCTGCACCCTGACCGCCATGGTCATCCTGTGCAGCGGCGTGCCGGTGGGCTACGGCAGTGCGGCAGGCGCAGAGCTGACCATCTCCGGCTTCACGGCCACCTACGGCGGCTGGTCGTCCATCTTTACGGCGGTGGCGCTCTGCAGCTTTGCATTCTCCACCATCATCGGCTGGGGCCTCTACGGCTCCCGGTGCATCGAGTTCCTGTTCCACACCGACAAGGTGGTCGGCCCCTTCCTCGTGGTCTACTCCTTCGTGTCCATTCTGGGCGCGACGGTCGATCTGGGCCTGCTGTGGAGCATCGCCGACACCTTCAACGGACTGATGAGCATCCCGAACCTCATGGCCCTGCTCCTGCTGTCCGGCACGGTGGCAAAGCTCACGAAGGAGTTCTTTGCGGGCGAGGGCGCAGGAAAGTAAAGAATGATTCAAAGCGCCCTCCGGCCCGCGCCGGAGGGCGCTTTGCTGTCAGCAACCCTTTGATTTTGTCTACTTTCTCTGCAAAAACTCAAAAAAGTATAAAAATTTCATGGAAATCATAAGAATTGATATTGAACAAATTTTAACAAAGTGGTAAAGTAGAAGCAAAGAGAGTCGTACCCGCCGCCCGGCGGGGCGCAAAATCAGGAGGTTTTACCAATGGCTGATCGTATCGTTCTGAATACTATTTCTTATCATGGCCACGGCGCCATCGAGAACATCGTTCCCGAGCTGACCGCCCGCGGCTACAAGAAGGCTTTCGTCTGCTCTGACCCCGACCTTCTCAAGTTCGGCGTCACCAAGAAGGTCACCGACCTGCTGGACGCTGCAGGCTTCGCCTACACCGTCTACAGCGAGATCAAGCCAAACCCCACCATCGCCAATGTGCAGGACGGCGTGGCCGCTTTCAAGGCCGCAGAGGCTGACTGCATCGTGACCATCGGCGGCGGTTCTTCCATGGACACCGCAAAGGCCATCGGCATCATCATCAACAATCCCGAGTTCGCCGATGTGCGCTCTCTGGAAGGCGTCGCTCCCACCAAGAAGCACGCCGTCTTTACCATCGCAGTCCCCACCACTGCCGGTACTGCCGCTGAAGTCACCATCAACTACGTCATCACCGACGTGGAGAAGAAGCGCAAGTTCGTCTGCGTCGATACCAACGACATCCCCGAGATCGCTGTGGTTGACCCCGATATGATGGCCTCCATGCCCAAGGGCCTGACTGCCGCCACCGGTATGGATGCTCTGACCCACGCCATCGAGGGCTACATCACCAAGGGCCACTGCACCATCTCCGATATGTTCCATCTGGAAGCCATCAAGCTCATCAGTGAGAACCTGCGCGGCGCTGTCCAGAACACTCCGGAAGGCCGCGAGGGCATGGCTCTGGGCCAGTACATCGCCGGCATGGGCTTCTCCAACGTGGGTCTGGGCATCGTCCACTCCATGGCACACGGCCTGTCCGCTCTGTATGACACTCCCCACGGCGTGGCCTGCGCGATCCTGCTGCCGGTGGGTCTGGAGTACAACAAGACCGTCGCCGGTGAGCGCTATCGTGCCGTCGGCAAGGCTATGGGCGTGAAGGGCATCGACGAGATGAACGACGCACAGGCCGCAGATGCCACCATCGCCGCTGTCAAGCAGCTGAGCGCTGACGTGGGCATCCCCGCAAACCTGAACGGCATCCTGAAGGAAGAGGACATCCAGTTCCTCGCCGAGTCCGCATATGCTGACGCCTGCCGTCCCGGCAACCCCCGCGACACCAGCGTGGAGGAGATCGTGGAGCTGTACAAGAGCCAGCTGTGATCTGAGTCGGAGCGCTTTGCCCTTATAAAAAATACAGGCTGCTGTAAAATAATCTCTCAGTCTCGCATTCGCTCGCCAGAGGCTTCCCGTCATACTGCCCGTCCACCCCTCATACACTGACGGACAAGGGGGTGTGCGGATGGAGCAGGGGATGGAGATGCTCTTTGCGCTGTTCGGCGGGCTGGCGATGTTCCTCTACGGGATGGACAGGATGAGCCGCGCCCTGCAGCGGGCGGCGGGTGACGCCATGAAGCGGCTGCTGGCCCGGCTGACGGCCACGCCGCTGCTGGGCGTCCTCACCGGGCTGGCCGTGACGGCGGTGCTCCAAAGCAGCTCTGCGGCGACGGTGATGGTCATCGGCTTTGTCAGCGCCGGGCTGCTGGAACTGCCCCGGGCGGTGGCCGTCATCTACGGCATCAACATCGGCACCACCATGACGGCACAGCTCATCGCCTTCGATGTCCAGACGCTGGTATACCCGGTGCTGTTTCTGGGCTTTCTCCTCGACTTTGTGGCCCGCAGGCCCCGCTGGCAGGCCGTGGGAGAGGCGGTGTTCTCCTTCGGGCTGCTTTTCGAGGGCATCGACATCCTGGGCCGGGCTTTGCAGCCGCTGGCCGGGCAGACGGTCTTTCTCGACTGGATGACCCGGGTGAAGGAGTCGCCGCTTCTGGGCATCCTGCTGGGCCTCTGTATGACCATGGTGGTGCAGAGCAGTTCGGCCACCATCGCGCTGCTGCAGAACGTGGCCCGGCAGGCCGGGCCGGACGGCATCCACAGCGTGCTGGGCCTTGCCGGGGCGGTGCCGGTCCTTCTGGGCGACAACATCGGCACGACGGTCACGGCCCTGCTGGCCTGCATCGGGCAGGGAAAGAACGCCGCCCGCGCCGCACTGGCCCACAGCTGCTTCAACCTCAGCGGGAGCCTGCTGGCGGCGGTGCTGCTGCCCTGGTTCGTCCGGCTGGTGGAGCTTATCTCCCCCAAAGGCCCGGAGCTGGAAGTCATTTCCCGGCAGATCGCCAATGCCCACACCGCCTTCAACGTCTGCTGCGCCCTGCTCTGGCTGCCGTTTTTGCCGTGGATGGTGCGGCTGGTGTGTGCGCTGGTGCCGGAAGAGTAGCCCTCTCAGTCACGCCGTAGGCGTGACAGCTCCCCCAAGGGGGGAGCCTCTGGCGAGCCGGACAGGCTTCGTCTGAATGAACAAAGTTTAATCTATCATAAACAGTAGTGCCCTGCTACAGAGACTCACAACAGCTTGACATGGGACATTGTTCCGTAGCTGCTGCCCTCTGTAGCAGGGCACTATTATTTTATGCCATATTGAGCTTTCAGCGGTCAGTTCAGAGTTGACCGGCCTGCCAATGGCTCTCCCTTTGGGAGAGCTGGCGCGTCAGCGACTGAGAGGGCAAGGATGCTGACGGAAAAGCGCAGACACGGCGATGGCATCGCTCTGACAAAAGCCAATGCTTATCGCTGTGTGGATTCTCTTGGAAAACGGGCTTGCCCTCTCCGGCTGCTTCGCAGCCACCTCTCCCAAAGGGAGAGGCTTTCGCCTATGGGCAGGTTACTTCTTAACAACGCTCTTCCGATACACCGCAAAGGCGATGACAGCCGACAGCACTTCCGTGACCCAGAAGGCGTGCCAGACGCCGGTGGGGCCGAGCTGGCGGCAGAGCAGCCACGCCAGCGGCATGATGAAGATGACGTACCGGCAGAGGGAGATGACCAGCGAGGCCGCACCCTTGCCCAGACCTTCCAGCGCGCCGGAAGAGGTGGTGGACACCGCCGACACCACAAAGCCGAGGCAGATGATGCGCAGGGCGGTCTGGCCGATGGCGATGGTCTCGGGGTTGGAGGAGAACAGGCCGATGAGGGGCGCGGAAGCGGCCATACAGATGACGGTGCCTGCCGCCATGATGACGGCGCTCATGCCGAGGGTGAGCTGGTAGAGCTTTGCCACCCGGGCGTGCTCTTTTGCACCGTAGTTGTAGCCGATGAGGGGGCGCATTCCCTGCACGATGCCGTTGGCGGGCAGATAGAGGAAAGTCTGGAGCTTATAGTAGATGCCCAGCACCACCACATAGCTTTCGGAGAAGGCCGCCAGCAGGCCGTTGAGGAAGGTGACCAGCAGGGAGGGCAGGGCCAGATTCAGGATGGCAGGCACACCGATGGCGTAGAGACGGCCTTCGAGAGAGAGGTCAGGCCGCAGGGCCTTCCGGCGCAGATGGACGGGCGACTCGGTGGTGCTGTAGACCACGAGGTAGATGACGAGAGCGACGGCCTGTCCGATGCCGGTAGCCAGCGCCGCGCCGGCAATGCCCATGGCAGGCACCGGGCCAAGGCCGAAGATGAGGACGGGGTCCAGCAGGATGTTGCAGACACAGCCCGAGATGAGGGCGATCATGGTGAGCTTCATCCGGCCCACGGCCTGAAAGAGCTTCTCAAAGGCGAGGCTGGCCATGTTCACGGTAGCGAACAGGAAGACGATGGTGGAGTAGGTCACGCCCATAGAGACGATGGTGCCGTCGGCGGTGAACCGGGCCAGGAAGCCGGGCATGACAGCGGTAGCTGCCAGCGTGCAGAGGATGCCGTGGAGCACCGAGAGGGCCATGCCGTGGGTGGCGGCGGTGTCCGCTCTGTCGTGGTCGCCTGCGCCCCGGTAGAGGGCGACAAGGGCGTTGATGCCTATGCCGAAGCCGATGGCGACGGCGTTCACGAAGTTCTGGATGGGGAACACGAGGGAGAGGGCCGTCATGGCCTGCTCGTTGATCTGGGCCACGAAGAGGCTGTCCACGATGTTGTACAGCGAGTTCACCAGCATGGAGATGACGTTGGGCAGAGCCATCGACACCAGCAGCGGGAACACCGGCTTCGTCTTCATAAAAGTATCGTTCATGGGGAAAAAGCTTCCTTTCCTGAAATTTCCGCACAAGAAAAGCCACACAACGGCGGCTTGAAGCGGGCCATTGTGTGGCGAAAAGTAGCAAACATCTATGCTGTAAAAATCCACACGGGTTTTATTGAAGTGCTGAGAAATACGGTGCATCGCAAAAGCGGCGTTACGGGACGCCGCCGGACGGCACCGGGATGCGGGCCGGAAAGGGCAGCACGGGAGGTGCCTTTCTGACCGGCCTGCGATAGGATACCACGAAACGGGTGGATTGTCAAGTGAAAAGTATGACTTTTCACAAAAGGCTTTTCAAGCGGCCATTTCGTGATACAATAAAGCCAGACAGAAACGGAGGAAAAGCGCCATGAAATGGATGATCGCGTCCGACCTGCACGGGTCGGCTTACTACTGCAAAAAGATGGTGGAGGCCTTTGAGCGGGAGGGGGCTGACCGGCTGCTGATGCTGGGCGACCTGCTTTACCACGGCCCCCGGAACGACCTGCCCCGGGACTACGCGCCGAAAGAGGTCATCCCGATGCTGAACGGCCTGAAAAACAAACTCTGCTGCGTCCGGGGCAACTGCGAGGCCGAGGTGGACCAGATGGTGCTGGATCTCCCGGTGATGGCGGATTACTGCATCCTCCCGGCGGGCGAAAAGCTCATTTATGCCACCCACGGGCATATCTATAATGGAAAGAACCCGCCGCCGCTGGCCGAAGGGGACATCCTGCTCCACGGCCACACCCACGTCCCGGCGTGGACGGAGTTCGGGCAGAGGAACGTCTGCCTCAACCCCGGCTCCCTGAGCATCCCGAAGGAAAACAGTCCCCACAGCTATATGATCCTGGAAAACGGCGTCTTCTACTGGAAAGACGTAGAGACGGGAGAAATATACCACACCCGTGTACTGTGAGGAACCGGCACTTGCAATTACCATACCGGTGTGGTATGATGAAGACGGAAACAGAAAAAACAGGGTCTTTTGTCTCGGGCGCGGAGGGGTGCGCGGGGCCGACGGCCTTTTGTTTCCCATAAAAAGTTAGGCAAAACTAACAAAATGACGAAAAACACACGGGCGGCTTGTGCAGTCTGCCCAGTGGATAACGATTTTTAGGAGGTGCTGACCAATGGTTCAGACGACGCTGAAAGTAGACGGCATGATGTGCGGCATGTGCGAGAGCCATGTCAACGAGGTGGTGCGCAAGACTGCGCAGGTGGAGAAGGTGACTTCCTCCCACACGAAGGGAGAGACGGTCATCGTCTCGGTCCAGCCGCTGGACATCGAGGCCCTGAAGGCTGCCATTGCCGACACGGGCTATACCGTGACCGGCGCAGAGGAAAAGCCGTATGAGAAGAAGGGCTTCTTCTCGTTTTTGAAGCACTGATGACTTCCGGCCCCGGGGTGGGGCCTATATAAGGAGGCAGGCAGAGATGAGGATACTGGTCTATGGTGCAGGCGTGCAGGGCTGTGAGCTGGCCCACCGTCTGCTGCAGAACAAAAAGAATGTCGTCACCATGCTGGCGCGGGGCGAGTGGAAGGAGAGGCTCGACCAAAGGGGCCTCGTCATCCGCCACTGGGCGCAGTGCCGCACCACGGTGGATCGGGTGGCCACCATCGACACGCTGGCCCCGGACGACTGCTACGACCTCGTTTTCGTGACGATGCAGGCCGGGCAGCTGCCCGACGTGCTGCCCATCCTCAAGCAGAACAGGAGCGAATACTTCGTCTTCGTGGGCAATGACCCCCACGCCGTGGAGATCATGCAGGCTATGCAGCGCCCGGCGGATAAGATCGCCTTCGGCTTCCAGAGCAGCGGCGGCCACCGGGATGTGGATAAGGTCGTCAGCGCCCATGTCGGCGTGGGTATGACCATCGGCGGGGCTACCGCGCCCCTTTCGGGCGTCTTCCGCTACCGGGTCAAGACGGCTTTCGAGGGCGCAAAGTACAAGCTGACCTTCGTCAGCGACATGGACGGATGGCTCAAGTGCCACCTCGCCCTCATCCTGCCGGCCTGCTATCTCTGCTACGCCTGCAGCGGCGACCTCTCCAAGGCGACAAAGGAGCAGCGTGGCCTGGTCCTCGACGCCGCGTGGGAGGCCTGCGAGATGCTGAAAGCCGCCCACATCCCCGTGGACGACAAGGAGAACACCGACTGCTACCGTGCCGGTACGCCCGGCCGCCGGAAGATGAACGCCATGGTCCTGGCGCTCTGTAAGACCCCGCTGGGCCGTCTCTGCGTCTCCGACCACGCGATGCATGCTGTGGCTGAGATGCAGTACCTCGATGAGGCTTTCGAAGGTCTGCGCACCCGGACGAGCGTCCGGATGACGGCGTGGGATACCCTGCGCAGCCAGATGCCCTCGTGGGACATCATGCGGAAAAAGACGGCGAAAGCAAAGCGATAAGTGCATGGAAAAAGAGGCAGATGCGAGTCTGCCTCTTTTTTGTGTGGGAAAAACCTCTCAGTCTGCTTCGCAGACAAGGCCGGGTTGCGGCACCCAGCATCCGCTGCGCTTTGCTTGCGTCTTGCTGGCCGCTGCCCCAACAACGACTCCCTGTTTCCGTCACTGGCGGCGGTCGTCGTTGTTGCCCCTGCCGAGGGGAGCCCTTGGCAGGCCGGGCAGCTCTGAGCTGGACGCTTGAGGCGCAATATGGCGCAAAAGGGCGGGCCTTGCTACAGAGGGCAGGCCCGTCTTAGTACAACCTCTCAGTCTCACTTCGTTCGACAGCTCCCCTAGTAGGGGAGCCTCTGGCGAAGAGGGAAAGCTTTACGGAATGCCAAAGCCTCCCCTCGGTAGGGGAGGTGGCACGGCGTCAGCCGTGACGGAGAGGTTCAGCCTTTCCAGAAATCTTCCAGCTTTTTCTTCAACTCTTCCGTATCCCTCAGATACTCCAGATGCCTCCAATGCTTCGGGAAGAGCCGGGCGTACTCGCTCTGGGCAAAGCGGTCGTCGAGGAGCAGCACCACGCCCTTATCTTCCTGCGTCCGGATGACCCGCCCGGCGGCCTGCAGGACTTTGTTCATCCCGGGCCAGCGGTAGGCGTAGTCGAAGCCCGCCCCGTTCTGGGCGTCGTAGTAGCGGCGCAGCATCTCCTGACGGGGACTCACCTGCGGCAGGCCCACGCCCACGATGGCGCAGCCGATGAGCCGGTCGCCCGCGAGGTCCACGCCCTCGCCGAAGATGCCGCCCATGACCCCGAAGCCGAGAAGCGTCTTCTCCGGGCAGGGCGAAAACCGCTCGAGGAACGCCGCCCGCCCGGCGTCGTCCAGACCGCTCTCCTGTACCAGTGTGCCGATGTCCGGGTAGCGGGCGGTGAAGTCCTCCCACACCTGCTGCAGATAGGCGTAGCTGGGGAAGAAGGCCAGATAGTTGCCCACCCGGCTGGACGCCAGCGCCGCGAGGGCGTCCGAGATGGGCCGGATGCTGGCCTCCCGCTGGCGGTAGCGGGTGGAGATGGAGGGCAGACAGTAGAGCCCGAGGTTTTCTGCCGGGAAGGGGCTTTCCAGCGCCACGGCCCGGGCCTCGGGACAGCCGAGGACGGTGCGGTAGTAGCCCGGCGGCGTCAGCGTCGCGCTGAACAGCGCCGCCGCCCGCCCTGCCGAAAGGCTTGCGTCCACGAAGGGGGACGGGTCGAGGCAGAGCAGCTGCAATTCAAGGTCACTGCCCCGGGCGGTGAGCTGGGCGGCAAAATGCTCGTCGTACCGTTCCGCCGCCCGCAGGATGTCCTGCACCTCAAAGTAGAGATCCAGCAGGGCCGCGTGGGCTTCGGCGTCGGGATCGTCTTCCAGCCAGTCCTGCAAGGGAGCCGTCAGCGCCCGCAGCGGGGCCAGCAGGGCTGAGGGAAGCTCCTTGCAGAACACCGTGCCGTCCTGAGCGTAGTCGGCGGCGGGCAGCTCGATGGCGGGCGTCTCCGCAGATCCCAGCAGGGAGGTCTGGCCGCTGTCGTCCTCTTCGGCGGCAGTGCTGCCCCGGCGGGGCGCGAGGGTCGAGACCGCTTTCCGTCCCTCTAAAAAGGCTTTGTCGGCCTTGCTCAGAGCGGTCTTGAGGGTGCTTTTGCCCCGCCCGAGTGCGCGTTTTGCCTCGGTGAGGCTGCTCTTGCAGAAGCGCGCCGAGTACATGGCCCGCGCCCGCTCGGGCAGATTGTGGGCCTCATCCACGAGGAAGAGCCAGTCGCCCGCGCTGTCGAAGAACCGCCGCAGATGCACCACGGGGTCGAAGAGGTAGTTATAGTCGCCGATGATGACGTCGCACCACTCGCTCAGATCCAGCCCCAGCTCGAAGGGGCAGACCGTGAACTGCTTTGCGGCGTCGGCCAGCGCGGCCCGGTCGAAGCGGCCGGTACCGTCGTCCAGAAGGGCTTTCAGGGCCGTGTTCACCCGGTCGTAGTAGCCGTTTGCGTAGGGGCAGAGCTCCGGCAGGCAGGCGGGATGGCCCTCGGCATCCGGGTGGAGGCAGACCTTCTCCTTGGCTGTCAGGGTCACGCTGCGCAGAGCCAGCTTGGGATCAGACGCCCGCAGCCGCGCAATGGCATCCTCGGCGGCGGACTGAGTCGTGTTGCGGGCCGTCAGATAGAACAGCTTCTCGCCGCAGCCGATGCCGATGGCCCGCAGAGCAGGGAAGAGGACGCTCATGGTCTTGCCGATGCCGGTGGGGGCCTGACAGAAGAGCCGGACGCCGCTTTTAGACGGCGCGGCAGTGCAGGCGCGGTAGACTTCGCCTGCCAGCGCCCTCTGCCCGGGCCGGTAGGCCGGGAAGGGGAAATCCAGCGCCGAAAGGCTCACGCCCCGCTGCTCCTTCCACGCCAGCTGACGCTGCGCCCAGGGGGCGTACTGCTCGAGCAGATCCTGCAAAAACGCTTCCAGCTCTTCAAGGGTGAAATGCCGCACGAAGCGGAGAATGTCGTCGGTGTCGATCTGGTAGTAGGTGAGCCGGACGTCCAGCTTTTCCAGCCCCTGCTGACGGCCATACAGCGCCCCGTAGACCATTCCCTGCGCCCAGTGGCAGGGGTTCATGTCCTCGGCGATGTCGTCGGCGGGGACGGCTGTGGTCTTTATCTCGTCGATGACCGTCACGCCCGCCTCGTCGGTGAAGATGCCGTCGGCCCGGCCTTCGATGGTGAAGGGGATGCCCGCCGCCTCCCGCTCGCCGGAGAGGAAGACTTCGGCGGCGTAGCCTTCGCCTGCGGCCTTTTGGAGCTTGCGGTGGATGCGTGCGCCCTCGTTGGCGCGGTCGAAGCCGGTAAAGCGACTGTCGATGCTGCCGGTGCGGAGCAAAAATTCCACCAGCTGGCGGACAGGCAGGCGAAAAGCAGGCATAGCGGGTCACTTCCTTTTTTATGGCATCATCTTGTATAAGGCTCCCCCTTTGGGGGAGCTGGCGCGGGAGCGCCTGAGAGGGCAAGCCCGGCACGATGGAGTCGCCGCACAGCGATAGGCACTTTCTTTGTCAGAGAGATATTATCACAACAGCTGTATTTTTGGCAGCGTGCTTGCCCTCTCCGTCATCGCAAGCGATGCCACCTCTCCCAAAGGGAGAGGCATTCGCACACGACAAACTTTCCCAAAAACTACGCCAGCCCCAGCATCCCGGCGCACTGGGCGGCAGCTTCGTCCACCTTGCCGAAGTCCACGGCGGCGCGGTAGTAAGTCTCCAGCTCGTCGTGGCAGGCTTTGGCCTGTGCCATCAGGTCGGCGGCCTGTTCCAAAAGCTCTGCTGCCGCCCGCTCGTTGAAGCGGAGACGGGCGCGGTAGCCCGCCAGATTTTCCCGGTCCACGAAACGGGTACACCGGACGGCCTGCACGCCGGGCAGCTGCACCGGGTGCCACCGGTTGTCGGTGAGGAAAGCCAGCCGGAGGGCCGGGATGAAGAGATGGTCGATCTTGTCGTCGGGGTGCATGGCGCAGGGGCAGGTGATGATGTGGTAGCCCCGGGCCAGCGCCTCGGCCCGGATGAGCTCGAGAAGCAGGCGGGAGACGGCGCCGTAGTCGTCATGGAAGACCACATACCGGTCGGCCAGCGCCTGTACGGTGCCGCGGTAGAAGACCGGCCCTTTCGGCGTGATGGCCGACAGCAGCCGCAGCTCTTCGCTGGCCGAGGCCCCCTCGGGCAGGCGGGGGAGAGTCCGGGCGCAGAGCCGCTTGACGTAGCGGCGGACTTTCTCGAAGTTGGCACTGCACGCCTCAGCCCGGCGGCTATCCAGCAGCAGGCTCCCGGCGGACGCGATATACCGCGCGGCCCGGCTGCGCAGGGCAGTGTTCTGGGCGAAGAGCCGCTTCACCTCGTCGGCGTGGGCGTGGAGGGCGTCGGCGTCCAGTGTGTGGTACAGGCTCACCACCTGCTCCTCTGCGCCCGGGGCGTCCGGCTCCATGACATGGGGTGCGGTGGCGTCCACGATGGCGGCGCGCTTGTCGAGAAAGATGACGCCGTCCAGACTGTCGGGGTCGCTGGCGCAGTGGATGCGCTGGATAGGCTCCCCCTTCTGCTCGGCCTTGACGGCCAGCCGCTTCATCAGCGTCGATTTGCCGCAGCCCGGCCCGCTTTTGATGAGATACATCTGCATCCCCGGCTCCCGCCGAAGCGGCTCAAAATAGCCCTTGAACCCGGCGGGGGTGGTGGTGCCCAGAAAGAAATCAACAGAATTGCTGCGTACAGCATTCATACTCAAACACCTCACTTTTGTTTTTAGGTTATGCAAAAGTGAAGGAAAAAGTGAGGGGTGTGATGGCAAAGGCTCCCCCTTTGGGGGCAACGGCGACGACCGCCGCCAGCGGCGGAAGCAGGGAGTCGCTGTTGGGGCAGCGGCCAGCAGGATGCAAGCGACAGCGTAGCAGACGCAGGGAGCCGCAACCCGGCCTTGGCGCGAAGCGCCTGAGAGGGCAAGGATGCTGACAAAGAAGCATGGTGCAGCGATAATATGGCTCTGACAAAGAAACTGCCCATCGCTGTGCAGAGGCCTTATCTCGCCGGGCTTGCCCTCTCCGTCACCTGCGGTGACACCTCTCCCAAGGGGAGAGGCTTAGCCCCCATCAGTAGGTATGCTCGCACACCTCGTGTATTTTATCCCGCAGGGCCACAAAGTCGCCGAAAGCCTCCGGCTTGTTCTGGGGCTGACGGAGCAGGGCGGCGGGGTGGAACGTCCCCATGAAGAGGATGCCGTTCTTCTCAATAAAGGTGCCGTGCTCCTTCGTCACCGAAAAGTCGGCGCGTATCATCCGCTGGGCGGCGATGCGGCCCAGGCAGACGACGATCTTAGGCCGCAGCAGACGGAACTGCTCTCGCAGCCAGGGCATACAGGCTTCGCTCTCGGCGGGCAGGGGGTCGCGGTTCTGGGGCGGGCGGCACTTGACGATGTTGGCGATATAGCAGTTGGAGGCACGGTCGAGGTCGATGGCGAAGAGGTATTTGTCCAGCAGCTGGCCGCTGCGTCCCACGAAGGGCAGACCCTGCTCGTCCTCGCTCTGGCCGGGGCCTTCGCCCACGAAGAGCACCTCGGCATTCTCTACGCCCTGCCCGAACACCACGTTGTGCCGGGTGGTGTGCAGCGGACAGCGCTGACAGGCGAGACAGTCGGTTTTCAGTGTTTCCCAATCCATAAGTTCGGTATCCTCTCACAAATTAAATGACATTTTCTTAACAAATTATCGCACGATTTCTTCCTTAAAATATACCACAAAATTCAAGATTTGTCTTGAAGTTTTCTGACTCTGTGCTAGAATAAAAAAGAAGGGCATATCTGTGATGCCCGGGAATAATTGCAAAGTAATTTCGGAGGTAATCAACAATGGCTGATATGTTTGCACCCCTGGTAGCCCAGCTGAAGGCAAACCCCAAGACGATCGTTTTTACCGAGGGCAATGACCCTCGCATCCTGGAGGCCGCAAGCAAGCTGCTGACTGAGGGCGTGTTGAACGTCGTTATGGTCGGCAACGAGGCAGAGTGCAAGGCTGCTGCCGCTGCTGGCAATTTTGATATTTCCGCTGCTGAGATCATCGACCCTGAGAACTACGCCGGCTTCGATGAGATGGTCAACACCATGGTCGAGCTGCGCAAGGGCAAGCAGACCGCAGAGGAGTGCACTGCTCTGCTGAAGAAGTCCAACTACTTCGGCACCATGCTGGTCAAGATGGGCAAGGCTGACTGCCTGCTGGGCGGCGCTACCTACTCCACCGCCGACACCATCCGTCCCGCTCTGCAGCTGGTCAAGACCAAGAAGGGCGCTCATCTGGTGAGCTCCTGCTTCATTCTGGACCGTGACTGCGGCGAAGAGGGCCTGAAGCGCATCGCTATGGGCGACTGCGCCGTCAACATCGACTACACCGATACCGTCGATAAGGCTACCGGCGAGGTCAAGGTCGCTGCTTCTGCCAAGCTGGCTGAGGTGGCTGTCGAGACCGCTAAGACCGCTAAGCTGTTCGGCATCGACCCGAAGGTCGCTGTCCTGAGCTTCTCCACCAAGGGTTCCGGCAAGGGCGGCACCGTCGCTCTGAGCCACGACGCTGTCATCAAGGCTCAGGAGATGGCCCCCGAGCTGGCTATTGACGGCGAGCTGCAGTTCGACGCAGCCGTTGCTCCCGAGGTCGCACAGGTCAAGTGCAAGGGCAGCAAGGTCGCCGGTCAGGCCAACACCTTCATCTTCCCCTGCATCGAGGCCGGCAACATCGGCTATAAGATCGCACAGCGTCTGGGCGGCTACGCTGCCTACGGCCCCATCCTGCAGGGCCTGAACGCTCCCATCAACGACCTGTCCCGTGGCTGCAACGCCGACGAGGTCTACAAGATGAGCCTCATCACCGCCTGCCAGTCCTGAGCTGACACCCGGCTGAACTGAAAAGCTGAAAAGAGCCGCTGCCGCATTCTGCGGGCAGCGGCTCTTTTGGCTGTAGTGCGGAGATTCTCGATTCTGGGATGAACCGCTCATAAAAAGGAGGTTTTATCATGCGAAGAAAATTTATTGCGGCGGTCACATCGGGGGTTCTGGCCCTGACGGTCATGGCAGCTCTGCCCACCCATGCGGAGGCGGTGAGCATCTGGCTTGACCTTACCCCGGGGACGGAAAGCGTCGAGACGTTCCAGTACAAGGACTATGCAGACCGCTATTCGGACGCCTACGAGCTCTATGGTTACGACGCTGAGGCACTGTTCAACCACTATGAGACGGTCGGCAAGGCCGAGAATCGGGTAGGACGCTTCAAGAAGACGCCGGAAGAAGATGACCGGCATCCCTATGTGTGGGACGCCGATGAGCCGCTGGACCCGCTGCCGCCTTTGGACTTTCACGCGCAGCCGGACTGGTTCGATGCCCGTACCCTCCCGGAGAACCTGTCCAACGTCCGTATCATAAAAGAATATGAGCAGCTGGAAGCCTTTATAGAGAAAGACGAGTGGATCGGAGACCCCGTTCTGGTGCGGAAGGAAGAGCTCCTGAATGAGATGAGCAGCCGCGTCCGGAACTATGACGGCCGGCGCGGCGGAGCTGACTATCTCCGCGCCATCAGTCAGGACATCGACGTACTGCTTGATTTCATGGGATAAGGATGCTATAAGATGAAAAGGGAAGAGCCTCACTGCAAAGCGGTGAGGCTCTTCCCTTTGGTGGAGCACAGAGGGTTCGTCTGGCTCACGTGTGGTGGAGGCGATGGGAGTCGAACCCATGTCCGAAAAGAGTTCAGCGTAGGTGTCTCCGGGTGCAGGCGATCTACAACATTCCCTCCGCGTCACGCCGGTCGTCAGGCTAACGCTTCAGTAGCTTCATGAGTTCCTGCCGGTCCGCAAAGCTTAGGTCCGTTCAGGTGCTGTGTCTAAAGGACGCCCCGGCCCCACACGACACAAGAGTGGGCGGAACGCGCAGCACTCAGGCTGCGAGCAACTGATAATTATTGTTGTCAGTTAATTTTTTGGAGGAGTTTAGAGCAGTTCCCCCACTGCTACCCGCTGCCCAGGCCTCGCTCCCCCCGTCGAAACCTTTACGCCCCCATAAAGCGCATGCTGCCATGCGCAGAAAGCTTGGTATTCTCAGGGCAGGAATGCTGCCTGAAAGAGATTTAGTAGAATTTGCCGTTGGACTTCACAGCCCGGTCGATGGAGCGCTTGGCGTCGCGCTTGGCGGCGTCGGCACGCTTGTCGTAGAGCTTTTTGCCCTTGCAGAGGCCGACTTCCATCTTGACGCGGCCATGCTTGAAGTAGAGAGAAAGGGGAACGAGAGTATAGCCCTGCAGCTTGCACTGCTGGTGCAGGCGCCGGATCTCGGTCTTGTGGGCCAGCAGACGCCGCACCCGCAGAGGGTCCTGATTGAAGATGTTGCCGTGGTCGTAGGGAGTGATGTGCATTCCCTTGACCAGAAGCTCGCCGTCCTCAATATCGACCCAGCTGTCCTTCAGGTTGACGCCGCCGGCACGCAGGCTCTTGACCTCGGTGCCTTTCAGCTCGACGCCCGTTTCCAGCGCTTCGAGCACAAAATACTCGTGACGCGCCTCGCGGTTTGTGGCGATGGTCTTTGTCGCCGGACGTTCTTTGGCAGGTGCCATGAAGCGCGCCTCCTTTCCTTTCCTCTAGAAGCCGTTTTCATAAGCATTGCACACCGTCCGAACGGCCTTTTTGCTCGCATCCTGCGTTGTTTCCCCTTGCAATCCACCAAGGATTGCTGCGGGAAACCGCCTTGTATACGGGCAAAAATTCTCGTCGTTCGGCGCACCCTGCTTATAAAAGCAGCTTCTTTGTCTTGTCATTATATCACATTTTGCTGGATTTTCAAGAGCGATTTTTGAAAGAATCGTTAAGGTTCTATAAAATCTGCTCTTTACAGCTCGTCGCGGCCGGAGAGCGCGCGGTAAAGCGTCGTCTCATCGGTGTACTCGAGGCTACCGCCCACGGGCAGGCCGTAGGCCAGACGGGTGGTCTTGATGCCCAGGGGCTTGATGAGCTTTGCCAGATACATGGCCGTGGCCTCGCCCTCGACGGTGGGGTTCATGGCCATGATGACCTCTTTCACCTCGCCGCTGCCCAGCCGGGCCAGCAGCTCCTTCACCGAGAGCTGTTCGGCGCCGATGCCGTCCATGGGGCTGATGAGGCCGTGGAGGACATGATACAGGCCGTGGTACTCCCGGGTGCGCTCAAAGGCCTGCACATCGCGGGGCGTCTCGACCACGCAGATGGTGGAGCGGTCCCGCTTGGCGCTGGAACAGATGGGGCAGAGCTCGGCCTCGGTGTAGTTCTGGCAGACGCGGCAGCGGTGGAGCCGGGTGTGGGCGTTCTGGATGGCCTCGGCCAGCGCCGCGGCGTCCGCGTCCGACATACTCAGCACCTGATAGGCCATCCGGGTCGCGCCCTTGCGGCCGATGCCCGGGAACTGGCTGAACTGCTCAATGAGCTTTTCCAGCGGCGCTGCGGTGTAACCCATGCATATCCCTCCCGCTTAGAGGCCGGGGATGTTCAGACCGCCGGTCAGCTTGCCCATCTCGGCCTCAGCAGTTTCGTCCACCTGCTTGACGGTGGCGTTGACGGCAGCGGCCACCAGGTCTTCCAGCATCTCGATGTCGTCGGGGTCAACGGCCTCGGGCTTGATGGTGATGCCAAGGACCTCGTGCTTGCCGTTCATGCGGACAGTGACCATCTCGCCGGAGGCGCTGCCGGTGTACTCGGCGGCTTCCAGCTCGGCCTGCTTGGCCTTCATGTCATCCTGCATCTTCTGAGCCTGACGCATCAGGGCGTTCATATCGGGGCGGCCAAAGCCTGCGGGCATTCTTGCTTTCATAATTGGTTCTCCTTAAAAGTTATTGTTTATCTTTTTTTCTTCGCGCTGTCCTCAATGCTCACGTCCAGACCCAGCTTTTCCAGCGCATGGAGTGACTGTTCGGCATTGGAGGTGTGCTTTGCGGCGGTGCGGGGCTCGTAGGGGCCGATCGGCACCGCGACGCCTGACACCTGCGCGATGAGCTTTTTGATGAGCCGCTGGCTGTCCTTGTTGACACGGATGAAGTCCCGGAAGGTCTTGCCGCCGTCGATGAGCACCCGTGTGCCATCGAAGTACGCCTTCGATTTGCGCAGGTAGCTGTGAAGCATCGGGTCCTTCTCCTGTAAGAGCTTGACGACCTCGCTCCACTGCTCGAAGGGATTGATACCCTCTGCGGCCACCTTGCGGGGGCGGCTGAGAGCCGGGTCGGCGGTGTATTCCGGGGCAGGTGCTGTCGGCGAGACCGTTGCAGCGGGCTCAACCGGTCTCTCTTCCGGTACGGGCGATACAGGCGCAGTGACCGGCGCAGTCGGCTCATCCCAGGGCAGGGAGGCCGACTCCGCCACCGGCGGCTCGTCGGGCGGTGGTGGAAGCTCTTCGTCTGCGGGCGCGGGGGACTCCGGAATATCCGGGACAGCGGCCTTCGGCTCTGCAGCGGGCGCGGGAGCAGGCTCCTTTTCCACTGCCGGTGCGGCCACAGGTTCCACGGGTGCAGCAGGTGTACTCATGAAAGGCTGCGGCGCAGGCTGGACCGGTGCCGCAACAAAGGGCCGGACGACCGGTGCGGCCGGAGCGACAGCCTGCACAGTCGTTGCCGCCACGGGGACAGCTGCGGCCTGCGGCGGCTCCGAGAGGGTGAAGAGGGCCAGTTCCAGCTCGATGCGCTGGTCACTGCCCCGGGTCATATGCTCAAGGGCGCTGCCCAGCGTACGGATGGCCCGGATGGCCTCCCGCTGGCCCAGCTGAGGGCCTTTTTCGAGGTACTGCTGTTCCTCTTCGGGGGAAACACCGGACAGCAGGCTCTGCCCGCCGGGCAGAGCCGCCAGCATCAGGGCGCGGTAGTGGGCGATGAGCTCTTCCGTCAGACGCTTCACATCCACCGACTGCTGCCGCAGTGCGGCCAGCTGCGCCAGCGCCGCTGCGCCGTCCTGCGCTTCCAGAGCATCCGAAATATGGAACAGGTAGCTCCGGTCGGTGACGCCCGCCATCCGGCGGACAACATCGGCATCGATTTTTGCGGTCACACCGGCGCAGGTGTCGAGGATCGAGAGGGCGTCGCGCATGGCACCGTCGGCCAGGCGGGAGATCAGCTCTGCACCACCGGTCGTCAACTCTAAGCCCTCTTGGCCGGCGATATACTCGACCCGCTGGGCGATGTCTTCCGGCCCGATGCGGGTGAAATCGTACCGCTGGCAGCGGGAGAGGATGGTGGCGGGGACTTTCTGGATCTCGGTCGTGGCGAGGATGAAGATGACGTGGGCGGGCGGCTCTTCCAGCGTTTTCAGCAGGGCGTTGAAGGCCGCTGTGGACAGCATGTGTACCTCGTCGATGATGTATACCTTATAATGACAGGCACTGGGGGTGTAGGCTGTCTCATCCCGCAGGTCGCGGATGTCGTCCACACCGTTGTTGGACGCGGCGTCCATCTCCACCACGTCGAGGATGCTGCCGTTGTCGATGCCCCTGCAGATCTCGCACTCGCCGCAGGGGTCGCCGTTATGGGGGTGAAGGCAGTTGACCGCCTTGGCGAAGATCTTCGCGCAGGTGGTCTTGCCCGTGCCGCGCACGCCGGTAAACAGGTAGGCGTGGCCTACGCGGCCCGACGCTACCTGATTGCGCAGCGCCGTGACGATGCCGTGCTGTGCGACGACATCCTCAAACCGCTGGGGTCTCCATTTGCGGTATAATGCGCGATACATCGGTGCTTCCCTCCCGTCAGTAATAAAAAATCGGACAGCGCTGACGGGGTTTGACCCCCGCCTTGCGTAACTCGGCATACGGATGCAGGCTGACTGAAACGCACGGGGCGCGCCGCTTAAGGCTGCTTGGTTCCCCACCTGACCTGGTTCACTGCGGCTCCATCGTACAGGACCCGCATCCGTATGCCGAACCACGCAGCAGGCGCTGTCCGACAAGGCACACGATTCGTGTGCCTTAGTATTGTACCACAGTTCGGTGAGGATTGCAAGAGGAAGCTAAGGCTGCTCCCATCCGGCCCGCAAAAGCTCCAGTGCGTGTGTTTCAAGCCGGGAAACGTAACTCCGGCTTATTTGGAGCAGCTTTGCCGTTTCCAGCTGGGTCAGCGGCGGCTGGCCCGCCAGACCGTACCTTAATAATATGAGTTTCCGCTCCCGGGCGGGCAGCCCCTCGATGAGGCGGCGCAGGCGCTGGGCATCGTCCTGTTTTTCGCAGCTGTCCTCCATGCAGAAGCCGTCCTGCAGCACATCGGCAAGGGTGAGGGCAGAGTCTTCCTTTCCGGCATCAAGACTCTCCTGAAGCGAGAGGGTGGGGGCGTTCTTCCGCTCCCGCCGGAAGTGCATCCGGAGCTCGTTTTCGATGCACCGGCTGGCATAAGTGGAGAAGCGCGCCCGGCGGGTGGAGTCGAAGGTGTCTACGGCTTTCATCAGGCCAATGGTGCCGATGGAAATCAAATCGTCCTGCTCAGAGGGGAGAGCATAGTATTTCTTTGCGATGTGCGCCACTAGGCGCAGATTGTGGCGGATGAGCTTTTCCCGGGCGGATGAATCGCCGGCCCGCAGATCGGCGAAGGTCCGGATCTCCTCCTGTGGGCTGAGCGGGCGGGGGAAACTGCCCGCTTCCAGATGGAGCGCAAGCACGAGAAACTTGGATGCAAAAAATTGCAGCAGGGTCAACAGCATACGATATCCCTCCCGGTACATAGTTGTTAAAGTGTATGAGCCGGAGTGCGGATAGTTGCCGGAGAGGCCTTTTGTGCGCGGTATCTTTTCCGCAGGGAAAAAGTGTGGTATACTGAGGGGGATAACTCGGAATTTATATATAAAGGAGAATATATGAAACTGTTTTTATGTTCGCACTTTTCAAGTGTAGGAAGTCTGATAAAGGAAGAAATTGAAAATAAAAAAGTCGCATTTATTCCAACAGCTTCGCTGCGTGAAGGCTACACCGGTTATGTCGGCTCAGCTCGAAAATTATTCAAAAAGTTGGGAGCAATCGTAACTGAAATTGATATTTCAACGGAGGCTTATTCAACGATACAGTCTGTTTTTGAAGATGCGGATGTGATATATTTTACCGGCGGAAATTCTTTTTTCCTTATAGACCAGCTCCGTAAAACGGGAACGGATGAGCTGTTGAAGAAAGAATTGGCAAAGGGAAAACTGATGATTGGTGAATCGGCAGGTGCGATTATATGCGCTCCAAGCATCCAATATATCGAGCAAATGGATGAAAAGCCGGAGGACTACTCACAAGAAGATGATGCAGGGCTTGATTTGATTGATTTCTATGTTCTTCCGCATTATCTTACAGCACCATTTAAGAAAGTTACCGAGAAAATAATGACTGAGTTTTCGGATTTGAATCTATGCCCAATTAACAACCGTCAGGGAATTGTAATTGATGGTGAAGGTTCAAAGGTTATTTGCAAAGACTAATTTGAAAATTCCCATTTATCGAGTGACGAAAACAATACATCCTTCAACGGATGGCCCCAAAACAGTTGTCCGTTATTTTTATACTCACGCGGCAGGGGAAAATTGCTCTACAGAGCCGCCATGGGCGGCGCATGGAACGGTCAACGGGTCAACAGCTCAAAATGATTCCGCTTTGTGACCAGCAGCCCTTCTTTTTGCAGCTTGGAAAGCTCCACCGACATGGCGGCGCGCTCCACGCAGAGAAAATCTGCCAGCTGCTGACGGTCAAAGGGAATGTCAAAGGAAAGGGAGGACTGCCGGATGGATTCGGCAGACAGGTAGGACAGCAGCTTTTCCCGGGTGGTGCGCTTGCTGACATGGGTGATCTTATCGTTAAAAAGCAGTATTTTGTTTGCCAGAACGCTGACCAGATTGCGGATGAGCTTCTGGTGATGGTCGCAGGCGGTGGGGCAGGAGGTGAGCAGCCGCTTGACGTTCAGCAGCAGGATCTCGCAATCCTCCTCCGCCACCACGCTGATGTTCAGGATGGCACCGGGGGTGGCGGCGTAAGGCTCCCCGAAAAAGTCCCCGGTGTTGCACTTGGACAGGATATTGCGGTGTCCCCAAAGATCCTCCTGGATCACAAGGGTAGAGCCGGACAGCATGAGCCCCATGACCTCTGTGGAATCTCCGGCACGGAAAATATAGGAGCCCCGGGGGCGGGTGATCTTCGCTGCACTGACGCAGTGCAGGATGGACAAGATCTCATCATCGGTAAGCCCGGTAAAGAAGGGGCAGTTCCGCAGAACAGGCAGATATTTTTGCATAAAGACTCTCCTTGTTGGAATTCAAACAGACAAGATGGCTTTAGTATACTATAATAGACCTGCAAATGCAAAAAACACCCACAACAGGAGAGTATAGATATGATTCGGAAGATCATCCATATTGACGAAGAAAAATGCAACGGCTGCGGGCTGTGTGCGACCGCCTGCCACGAGGGAGCCATCGATATTATCAACGGCAAGGCAAAGCTGGTGCGGGAAAATTTCTGCGATGGCTTTGGCGACTGTCTGCCGGGCTGCCCTACCGGTGCCATCACCTTTGAGGAGCGGGAAGCCCCTGCTTACGACGAGGCGGCGGTGCAGGAAAACAAAAAGAAAAAGGAACTGCAGGAAAAGATGAAGCACCTCCACGAGGGCGGCTGCCCCGGCTCCCGGATGCGGATGCTGGAACAGCCGGAGGCGGCCGAAAGTGCAGCTTCTGCCCCCGTGCAGCCGGTCTCCCGCCTGCGCAACTGGCCGGTGCAGATCAAGCTGGTTCCTGTCCATGCGCCCTACTTTGAGGGCGCAAAGCTCCTGATCGCGGCGGACTGCACGGCCTATGCCTACGCCAATTTCCATCAGGAGTTTATGCGCGGCAAGGTGACCCTCATCGGCTGCCCGAAGCTGGACGCTGTGGATTACAGCGAAAAGCTCACGGAGATCCTGCGCAGCAACGACATCCAGAGCGTGACCATCCTCCGCATGGAGGTGCCCTGCTGCGGCGGCTTGGAGATGGCGGCAAAAAAGGCGCTTCAAGCCAGCGGAAAGTTCATTCCGTGGCAGGTGGTCACCATCTCCATTGACGGAAAAATCCTGGATTAAAAGCACAGGGCAAAAAAGAAACCACCGAGAAAACACAGACCCGCTAAACGAATACCGCCGAGGAGCTTCCCAGTTGGGAGGCATCCTCGGCGGATTTTTTAGTTTATATAGCAGCTTTGCGGAGCAATGCGCCTGTTACCCGTATATTTTCCCCACGATCTTTCCGCATCGCAGGACGGCTGTCTATACCGATGGCCGGACTGTGGAAAAGTACAGGGAGCAACTTGCGTAAATTTTTACGCAGATCGGCCTCTCTTTTTTACACAGCCAATGCCAATTAGCGCTTGAAAACGAAACGCTGCGCAAGTATACTATACTAGATATGTTATACAAGTTTGAGCGCGAATTGATATATCAGTTTACCATAAAAGACATACCAGAATTGAAGTGTGCAGCGGAATCGAAACCCTACGAGGATGAAGAAAATGAAATTCGATAGAAGACTTACAGATGAAATCTACACTTCCGATACGGTAAAGCTGGGAAAATTGGTACGTTTTACACTGTGACGATTCAAAAAACAGAGGAGAGATATTTTACTATGATCTACAAAAAGCGATACGGTCAACCGTTTGATACCGAAAGTGTAGTGGGTTCTTTTTTGCCCATGATGGAAACGATACCCTATCTGACCAAGGAGCCGGATGGTTTCTCCTATGCCATGGAACCGCAGGATGTCCTGTATGGTCTTGGCGAAAACGTCCGTGGTATCAACAAGCGCGGGTGGGTGTACGAAAGCAAATGCTCCGATGACGGCAACCATACCGAGGGCAAATCCTCGCTGTACGGTGCTTATAATTTTATGATCGTGTCCGGCAAGGATACATTTGGCTTTTTTATCGACTACCCGGGCAAGGTCACCTTTGACTGCGGCTACACCGACATGGATACCTTACGCATCACGGTGGCCGAGGAAAATTACGATCTCTACATCATTGAGGGCGAGAGCCTGACCGATATTGTGCACCAGTTCCGCCAGTTGGTGGGGCGCAGTTATATTCCGCCCAAATGGGCTTTTGGCAACGCCCAGAGCCGCTGGAGCTACATGAACGAGGACGAGGTCCGCGAGGTGGTGGCAAATTACCGTGCCAACAATATGCCGCTGGACGCTGTGGTTCTGGATATTGATTACATGGAGCGTTACAAGGACTTTACGGTGGATGCGCAGCGCTTCCCGCATTTTGCAGACTTTGCCGCCGAGATGAAAGCGCAGGGCATCCATCTTGTCCCCATCATCGATGCAGGAGTCAAGGTCGAAGAGGGATATGATGTGTACGAGGAAGGCGTGAAAAACGGCTACTTCTGCACGAATCAGGATGGCACCCCCTTTGTAGCCGGTGTGTGGCCGGGACGGGTACACTTCCCCGATATGCTCAACCCGGAAGCCCGTGCTTGGTTTGGCAGTCAATATAAAGTTCTGCTGGATCAGGGGATCGAGGGCTTCTGGAATGATATGAACGAGCCTGCTATTTTCTATGCAGAGGAAAGACTGAAAAAGACTTTTGCCCAAATGGGGAAATACACCGAGCAAAACCTGGATATTTCCAGCTTTGGTGCTTTTACCGGCATGGTGGCAGAGCTTTCCAACAACGAAAACGATTATAAGCTGTTCTACCACAACACCAAACAGGGGCGTATGCGGCACGACATTGTACATAATCTTTTTGGTTATAACATGACCCGTGCTGCAGGCGAGGCTTTTGAGCGGCTGGAGCCGGACAAGCGCATTTTGATGTACTCCCGTTCTGCCTGCATCGGGATGCACCGGTATGGCGGCATCTGGACCGGCGACAACCATTCCTGGTGGAGCCACATTCTGCTTGCGCTGCACATGATGCCCTCCCTGAATATGTGCGGCTTCCTGTACGAAGGCCCCGACATTGGCGGCTTTGGCAGCAATACCACGGAGGATCTGGTGCTGCGCTGGTACGGCATGGGCATCTTCTCTCCGCTGCTGCGGAACCACTCTGCCAAGGACACCCGCCGGCAGGAGCCCTACCGCTTTAAGAACAAGGCTGCCTTTGCCGGTATTTTACAGCTGCGCTACCTGCTGCTGCCCTACATTTACAGCGAGTACATGAAGGCTGCCCTGCACGACGGCATGTACTGTATGCCGTTGGCGTTCGCCTTCCCGGAGGATGACTTTGCCCGCCGGGTGGAGGATGAGGTGATGATCGGTGAAAGCCTGTTGATCGCCCCGGTATATGAACAAAATGCCCGAGGTCGGTACGTTTATCTGCCGGAGGAGATGCTGCAGGTGCGGGTAAAGTGCAGCGAAAGCAACCGCATGGAAACCAGCGTGCTGCCGGCAGGCCATCATTACATTCCGGTGGAGCTGGATGAAGTGGTGTTCTTTATGCGCAAGGGACACCTTCTGCCCCTTGCCAAGGACGGCAAAAAAATCCAGAGCGTTGCCGATGTGGATTTTGCAGATCTGCGCCTGCTTGCCTATGCTCCCGATGGTGCATCCTATGAATACTATACCGATGACGGCGAGACGAAGGATTATGACAAGCCGGAACATTTTGTGCATATCACGCTGGATGCGGATGGAAACGCAAAGAGCGATCGTGCTACGGTCAAAGTAGAAGGATAATCGTAACCGCCCAGTGAAAGCACGTCCCCAGAAAGACAAGAGGCACCCGATTCGGAATCGGGTGCCTCATTTTGTCATGCAAAGTTTTCCTGAATGAGCTCACTGAACAGCCAGTTCTTTCTGCCGACAGTAACTCAGTCCTTCTTCTCGGCGGTGCGGGCAAAGAAGTTGGCGAGGACGGCACCGGAAATGTTATGCCACACAGAGAACACAGCGCCGGGGATGGTTGCCAGCGGATACTGTGCAAAGTGGGCGGCAGCCAGAGAGGTGGCCAGACCGGAGTTCTGCATTCCGACCTCGATGGAAATTGCACGGCACTTGGTGGAATCCAGCTTCAGCAGCTTACCAACGCCAAAGCCGGTGAGGTAGCCCAGCAGGTTGTGCAGGATGACCACGGCAAGGATTAGCAGGCCGCTGGTCATGATCTTGGCGGAGTTTGCAGAAACAACGGCGCAGATGATGAGCACGATGGCGGTGGTGGAGATCAGCGGCAGCACCCGGACGGCGTTCTGGGTGAAGGAATGGAAGAAGTGGTTGACCACAAAGCCCAGTGCGATGGGCACCAGCACCACCTTGACGATGGACAGGAACATATTTACAGGGTTCACATCCACCCGCTGGCCGGCATACAGCAGGGTGAGCAGCGGGGTGAGGAAGGGCGCCAGCACGGTGGAAACTGCGGTCATGCCGACGGACAGTGCAACGTCGCCCTTGGACAGATAGGTCATCACGTTAGATGAGGTGCCGCCGGGGCAGGTACCCACAAGAATGACGCCGATCGCCAGCTCGGTGGGCAGGTGGAACAGCTGCGTCAGCGCCCATGCCAGAAAGGGCATCAGGGTGAACTGCGCAATGCAGCCGATGATCACGTCTTTCGGGCGGCTGAACACTACCTTGAAGTCCTCCGGCTTCAGGGTGAGACCCATGCCGAACATGACGATGCCCAGCAGGGTGTTGACCCATGCGGTCTTTACCACACTGAAGGTGCCGGGGAACAGCAGAGCCAGTGCCGCCACCACAATGACGATGGCGGCCATGTACTTGCCCACAAAGTCGCTTACTTTTTCCAATGTTTTCATGATAATACTCCTTTTCTGAACACTTATTTTTGCGGATGCAAAGGCAATGAAACATCCGGAAAATGGCTTTCCCGCAAACAAAAACGCCTTTGTCCCTTACGGTTCGTAAGAGACAAAGGCGTATAAACTCCTCTGCGGTACCACTCTTATTGCCGGTGCAAAGCCCGGCCCCTCAGTGCGCATCCAACAATGCGCGGCCCGTGATAACGGGGGCCTGCCGTTCCCGCTTACTGGGGCGCATACACCACCCATTCAGCCGGAAAGCTCGGAGAGGATCTTCCCACGGACGCCCTGCACTGCCTTGCACCATCCGGCAGCTCTCTGCAGCATTCTTTCCGGGTACTCTTTCTCGTCATAGCCGAATATTTCACTGCCACGGAGTATACTCTTCTGCCGGGTCGAAGTCAAGAAAAACGACCCTTCTAGTTTTTCATCCGGCTCACGCCAAGAGTGAAGTTGATTCATGCAATGACTGCTTGCGTGACCCGGTCACAAAAAATCTAACTAGGAAATGTTATCATATAGTCACAGAAAACACCAACAACATTTACCTCGCCCCCGGTCAGGCACCCAAGGCGGTGTTTGAGCTGGGCAGCGAAAAGCCGGTGGTGGTCTACGCCTACTGCAACCTGCATGGTCTGTGGATGACGAAACTGTAAGAAATAAACAGGCTCCTGCCAGTGGTCAAACGCTTGCAGGAGCCTGTTTTTGCGTACGGAATCTTTTCTGTGGGGAAAAAGCGTGGTATACTGAGTTCAAAGTGATAAATCGGGAGGTACCGTTATGAAGTGGGGAATTTTAGCGACCGGCACCATTGCCAAAAAGTTTGCGTCTACGGTGGAGCAGATGGGTGCAGAAGGGGAGCAGCTTGTTGCCGTGGGGTCACGGCACATGGAAAGCGCACAGGCGTTTGCGCAGCAGTACGGCATTCCCCGCTGCTATGACTCCTACGAAGCCCTTGCCGCCGACCCGGAGGTGGAGGCCATCTATATCGCCACCCCCAACACCCTGCACTACGAAAACTGCAAGCTCTGCTTGGAGCAGGGCAAGCACGTTCTGTGCGAAAAGCCCTTTACCATCAGCCCGGAACAGGCGCAGGAGCTGTATCGTCTGGCAGAGGAAAAGCACCTCTTTCTCATGGAGGCGTTCTGGATCTGGCTGCTGCCGCTGTACGACCGCCTGCGCGAGATCCTTACGGCTGGCACCATCGGGGAGCTGAAACAGATCACCTGCCAGTACGGCTTTGTGGCCACCGGTGCCCGGAAGGACCGCAAGTTTGATTCCGGTCTGGGCGGCGGTGCGCTGCTGGATATCGGCATCTACAATCTGGGCTTTCTGCGCATCCTGACCGGACAGGACCCGGAGAAGGTGGAGACCAAAGAGGTCCACATCAACGAGTACGGCACCGACGATTACAGCCGCCTTGCGCTGACCTACCCCGGCGGCTGCAAGGCGGAGTCTGTCCAGACCATCGGGCAGGAGCTGGAGCGCAATGCCCGCATCGTTGGCACCAAGGGCAGTATTTTCCTGCCGGATTTCCAGCACGCCGAGACCATGACGCTGGAAGTGGAGGGCAAAGAGCCGGAGGTCATCCGCTGCCCGGTGGACATCAACGGCTTTGAGTATGAGATCCGGGAAGCAAGCCGCTGCGTCAAGCTGGGGCGCACCGGCAGCGACCGCTACACCCCGCAGGACAGCCTTGCCCTGACCCGCCTGATGTACGACACCCGCATGAGCTGGGGCATGAAGTTTGCGGGCGAGGTGTAAGCACACACCCTGCCGCAAAGGGCTTTTTTGCGTGCGGAGACTATGGCATACGGAGAGCGACAACTCGGAATTTAGCGAGGTAAAGATATATGCTTCATTTAGAAAAAGTAAATGGTAATAATGTCTGGGATATCCTGAAACTGACGGTATCGGAATCGCAGAAGAACTTCGTTGCCACCAATGAGATCAGCATCATTGAAGCGTATACTGCAATTACGGGAAACGGTCATGCATTCCCGTTTGGTATATATGATAAGGATAAGCCTGTAGGCTTCCTGATGATTGGTTTTGATGTTGATGATTATTGGACGGATGCACCTGAAATTGCAAAGGGAAACTATAATCTGTGGCGTCTTATGATCGATAAGGCATATCAAAACAGAGGGTACGGGAAAGAAGCGGTCAGCCTTGCATTAGAGTTCATAAAATCTATGCCTTGTGGAGAAGCGGAATACTGTTGGCTATCATATGAACCCGATAATGCAGTTGCCCGTCAGATGTATCGCTCTTTCGGTTTCGAAGAAACCGGTGAAATGGACGGCGAAGAACTGATCGCTGTTCTGAGACTGTAATTAACAACTTCCAGTTTGCCGGGCAGACAGGCATCTGAAAAACACAAAAAACGAGGGAGCAGCCATGGTACTTTATTTTACGGGAACCGGCAACAGCCGGTATCTGGCACGGCGCATTGCCGAAGGGCTGGAGATGCCGCTTTACGACCTGAACGCCTGCATCAAGGCAGGGGATACTGCCCCGGTGCAGACTGGCCGGGATGTGGTGCTGGTGACGCCTACCTACGCATGGCGCATCCCCCGGGTGGTGTCGGAGTGGCTGGGCAAGACCGCGCTGACCGGGGCAGAGCGCATCTGGTTTGTGATGGACTGCGGCAGCGAGATCGGCAATGCGGCAAAATACAACCGGCAGCTTGCAGCGCAAAAGCGGCTGCAGTATATGGGGACTGCCCAGATCATCATGCCGGAAAACTACATTGCCATGTTCAATGCACCCCAAAAGGAGCAGGCACGGAGCATCGTGGAGCAGGCAGAGCCTGCGCTTCAGAAGGTGCTGGCCCAGCTCAAGGCCGGGCAGGAATTTCCTCCGCCGAGAGAGACCCTCTACGACCGCTTTATGAGCGGCCCAGTGAACCCGGTGTTCTATCGCTTCTTTGTAAAAGCCGATGCCTTCCGGGCAACGGATGCCTGCATCGGCTGCGGCAGGTGCGTGGAGCTATGTCCCCTGAACAACGTCCATCTGGAAAACGGAAAGCCGGTCTGGGGCAAAAACTGCACCCACTGCATGGCGTGCATCTGCCACTGCCCCAAAGAGGCCATCGAGTACGGCGAAAAGAGCAAAGGCAAGCCCCGGTATCACTTTGAAGCACTGGAAAAGCAGCAGCAGGACGTATGAGGGAAAAAGGAAAACCGACGATGGTGAAAAACAGATGAAGTATTTATACTTGCATGGATTAGGACAAAAGCCAGACAGTTGGGATAGAGTGATAAAAGAAACGACGGTCTCGGATAGAAGCGTCAGCTTGAGTCTGGCAGAGATGCTGGAAGGAAAAGCGGCCACCTATAAGGAGCTGTATACTGCATTCTCAGAAGAGTGCGACAAGGAAAATGACGAAATCGTCTTATGTGGGCTCTCTCTGGGTGCTGTTTTGGCACTTAATTATGCGATAGACCATCCGAATAAAGTAAAGGCACTGGTGCTAATTGCAGCACAATATAAAATGCCTGAAAAGCTATTGAAGTTCCAGAATATGCTGTTCCGTTTTATGCCAAATGCAACGTTCAAGCAATTTGGCTTCAAAAAAGCAGATGTGATCAGCTTGTGCGACACGATGGCAGAATTGGATTTCAGAGATTCGTTATGTAAGGTGTCTTGTCCTGTATTGATCGTTTGTGGGGAAAAGGACAACGCAAACAAAAAAGCCTCAAAGGAACTTGCCGGTTATTTGAGCAATTCCTGCTACCGTGAACTTTTGAAAGCAGGTCATGAAGCAAACATAGAAGCTCCGGAGGAATTGGCAGCAGTGTTACAGAGATTTTATGATAATGTCGAATAAACTACGATTCATCAAAGAAAGAGGACTGTAAAATGAACATCGAAGAACGGGCGGCACAGGCTGCCGCATGGAAAGCTACTGGACAGTGCAACTGTGCACAGGCGGTGCTGAAGGCATTTGAGGACAAGCTGCCGGTGGATGCCGACACCCTGATGAAGCTGGGCGCAGGCTATGCCGCCGGCATGGGCTGCATGGAGAGCACCTGCGGCGCACTGATCGGCGCTGTGATGGTGGCGGGCATCGTCACCGACGGCAAGGGCACACCCTGCATTTCCAAGGAGCTGCTGCAAAACTTTCAGGAAAAGTGCGGTGCTACCATCTGCAAGGATCTGAAGGGGATAGAGAACGGCGCACCGCTGTGCCCGTGCCCGGAGTGCGTCCGCAACGCTGTTCTGGCACTGGGCGAGGTGCTGGGAGAGTAAGCAGAAGTTACGCTCTATTATAATATACGAATTTAGTTTATTTGAATCAAAGCAAAAAGCTCAAAAAGGAGAGATTATTCATGGTTTTATTGGTTGTAGATGCACAGAATGGTATCGTGGATGAACGCTTATATGAGTTCAGAAAGTTTGTTGGTAATATCAAAAAGCTGATTGGAGCAGCTCGAGAACAAGGCATAGAAGTTATTTATGTACAGCATGATGATGGACCTGATACCGGATTCTCTATCGGGGATGATGAGTTTGAGGTTTGTTCCGAGTTTCAACCGATGCCTGATGAAAAACGGTTTATCAAGTCCGTATGCAGTGCGTTCAAAAAAGAGAGTGGTCTGCTTGAGTATCTGACTGCAAAGGAAGAAAAAGACGTGATGATTTGTGGCATTATGACTGATTTCTGTATCAATGCCACGGTAGAGGCTGGTTTTGAGCATGGCTTACACATGATTGTTCCTGCCTATGCAAATTCTACGCAGGACAATGAGTACATGACCAGGGAACAGGCTTACCATTACTATAATGAATTTCTCTGGCCTGAACGATATGCAGACTGCGTACCAATGGACAAGGCATTGGAATTACTAAAAAAATGATATAGCGTAAACGGTCTTTGCTGAATACCTTTGTTACCGAAATACATTACATAAACTTCAAGATTATGTTGTGGTAAATTCAATAAATCAGTATCATGAGATAATTTATTCATAATAGTATGGTGTCAGGATTATGACAAATCAGAGGTTAAAAGGTGTGTTATGCTAAAAAGCATAGGGTTATATTTTAGAAAAATAGATTTTCTGAATTTTGCAGTTGGAGCTATAATGCCAATCATTGTATTGTTTATAGTTTATTCATCAGTCAAATCAAATATAATTCTTCAAGACACTGATTTTTTATCACTGTTGATGAATCATAAAGGGAAATTCATATTTTACTTTTTCGTGTCCTTTATTGAAGAAGTTATTTTTAGAGGAATTATTTTTGGGCTGTTGCTGCAAAAATGTAAAAATAAGTATTTGAGTTGCGTAATAGCTGCACTTATTTTTACACTACCACATATTTTTAATACCGATAATATTTCTGTTCTGGTAATGTTTATTTTTCCTTTTCTATATGGAATATTTGCCAATGAAATGTTTTACACTACAAAGAGTATTTGGATGCCCACAGGATTTCATTGGTTATGGAATTATACAATAACAAGTTTGTTTCTTGTTACAGGAACACAAAGTTTCATATATGTACATATCATAGCAGCAATGATTATAATGATACCGTTGTTTTACATTGTTATTGGGAAAACACGCCTAAGTGGCGATTGATAGCTTACAGTTTATCGCTTTATACAATATCAACTGAATAACCACAGCACAAACCGCTGCCACATGGAAGCCAACAAACCATGCAACAGCGGTTTTTCTTTATCGTTTTTTCCTCTGGCTGATAGGCGTTCCCATTTTCTTTGATTTTTGAGAATCCGAATCAGCCAGCGAAATTCTTCGTCTGACAGATTTTTATAGTTGATACCGAGCTGCTTGCAGTAAAGAACAACCAGCTTTTCATTCCGGCTGCCCTTGAAATTTTCGACCGCTTCCAGATTTTCTTTCAGTTCATCAGCAACGGTGGTCTGGGGCGCACTCTCACTGTCCTTTTTATGGGCTTCCCGAATATCCCGGATAATGAGGTTGAGGTCATCCCGTACCACCTGATTGAAATATTCATCATCGCTGATATGGGCGGCTTGCAGCACCTTCAAATAGGGGTCATCTTCGCCGAGGCGATACCGTTCAATGATTTCATGCCGGACGGTATCGACAAGGGCGTTGAGGTTTTGCTGTGCAGGCAAGACCGCCCGGCAGATGACCCGGCGGGACTATGAGACCTACGATTATCTCATCGCCATGGACCGCAACAACCTGAGGAATATGGTGCGGTTTGTGGGCAGTGACCCGGAGCATAATGTCTCATTGCTGATGGATCACACCAGTCGCCCCGGCGATGTGGCAGACCCGTGGTACACCGGGGAGTTTGAAGCCACATGGCAGGAAGTGCTGGAGGGCTGCACCGCCCTGCTGGAAGAGCTGCGATAAAAGGGAAAGGGGATGACGAAACGTTATTGCAAGGGCGAACGGTTTGCTGACCTGTCGTTTGCCGGGGAAGTCTTTGATAGAATAAACCTATTGACATGGTGCGAAAATGGGCTTATACTATCCCCAACACAAGGAAGGGAGCACAGGCAGATGAAACATACAGCAGATGCCCGGCACATACTACCCGGGCGAATGCGCTGCTCCCAGACAAATTTCCGGCAGACAGACTGAAAAAACAGGAAGATGCCGTTGTCTGGGAGAAGTGCCCGAACATACATCGTCACAACAAAAGGAGAATCGACAATGGCTGATTATAAACTGTGGAACGCACTGAAGGATGCTAAAAATATCGCTGGGTGGAACTTTCTCACTCGATGAACAACGAAAGCCCCTACTGGTCCGGCATCCCGGAAGGCTCTGTGGAGCTGGCAAAGACCGTGTGGGACTGGGGCAAGCCGGAACTGGAATGCCTGATCCAGACCTTCAAATTCCCCGGACAGTTTGGTACCCATATCGACTTCCCGGGTCACTTCATCAAGGGCAAAGCGCTGTCCGAAAAGTATGATGTGAACGACCTGATCTTCCCGCTGGTGGTCATCGATATTTCCCAGCAGGCCAAGAAAGACCCCCGCTACGCTGTGACAGTGGAGGACATCAAGGCCTATGAAGCAAAGTACGGTCCCATCCCGGATGGTGCGTTGGTGGCTCTGCGCAGCGACTGGTATAAGAAGTGGCCGGATATGGATGCGCTGTCCGGCATCGACGCAGAGGGTAAAGAAAATGCCCCCGGCTGGTCGCTGGAAGCATTGGAGTATATCTACAAGGTGCGCAACGCCGCCGCCAACGGCCACGAAACGCTGGATACCGATTCCTCTGCGGTGGCGGAGGAAAAGGGCGACCTTGCCTGCGAGCGCTATGTTCTGGACAACGACAAGCTGCAGGTGGAGGTGCTTGCAAATCTGGATAAAGTTCAGCCTGCCGGTGCGGTGGTCGTCGTTTCTTACCCCCGCATTGAAGGTGCAACCGGTCTGCCCGCACGGGTCTGGGCCATTACCGAATAAGAGTGGGGAAGTTGGAAGATGAGGCGGAGGCCTATGTGGGTCATGCCCCCGGCGGTGTGTGCCCCTTTGGGGTGAACGAGGGCGTGGCGGTCTATCTGGACGAGAGCCTGCGCAAGTTCGACACCGTCTACCCGGCAGCGGGCAACGGTCACACCGCCGTCAAGCTGACCTTGCAGGAGCTGGAAGCAGCCGCCGGAGCCGAGGGCTGGGTGGATGTCTGCAAGGAGCCGGAAGGCGAATAAGGCATTATACAATAAACGCAAAGGGAGCTCTGCACGGACCTTCGTCCGTGACAGAACTCCCTTTTTTAGCTTTATAGAAAAACCATAAGTCATCTGCCACGCTCAACGGAGCAAAAACCACACGCCCAGCAGGAGCGCAAGGAAGATCAGGTTGGACAGGGTGAACAGCCCAAAATACTGCTTCTTCCCCTGTGGCAGCTCCCGTGCGATCTGCCGGTAGGAAATAAGACTGGCCATGGATGCGATCAAAGTGCCAAGACCTCCCAGATTGGTGCCGATGATGAGGGCTTGTGTCTCTGCCGTGAACCCGGACAGCAGCAGGGCGGCGGGAACATTACTGGTGACCTGCGAAGCAAGAACCGCCACCAGAACTTCCCGGCCGGTCAAAAACTCCTGGAGCCAGCCGGAAAAAGCCGGAATGCGCCCCAGATTGCCAATGAAGATGAAAAAAGCCACAAAGGTCAGAAGCAGGGAATAGTCCACCGCCCGTAAGGTGTGCGGGTCTGCAAAAAGAACGCAGACGAGTACAGCGGCAAAGGCGATGCCATAGGGCAGCACCCGGATCACGGACAGCAGGCAAACGACAAACAGAATCAGATACAGCAGGATAATTTTCTGATCCCCCTGAGAGGCAAAAGAAACAAGCTCGTCCACGGAGAGGGAGGCAGAGGCTTTCCGGCAGACCAGCGCTGCCCAAGCCAGCAGCAGGAGCAGAGAGACTAGGGTGTAGGGCAGCATAAGAAGCACAAATCCCCCGATGCTCATGCCGCTTTTTCCGTAAAGATAGAGGTTCTGCGGGTTGCCGATGGGGGTCAGCATACTGCCAAGGTTTGCCGCAATGGTCTGCATACAGACCACCGGGATCAGAAGAGCGCGGCGGACATCCGCTCCCAGACGGCTCAGGACCACGAACGTAAAGGGAACGAAGGTCAGCAGGGAAACATCGTTGGTGATGAACATACTTCCGAAAAAGCACAGCCCGACCAGTACCAGCGTCAGCTGAAAGGTGCTGTGGGTGCGGGACAACAATGCCCGGCCCAGTCCATCAAAAAAGCCCTGCCGCCGCAGCCCGGCCATGACCGTCATCAGGGAAAACAGGATCGCCAGCGTGCGCAGGTCGATGTAGCCGAGATACTGCGCATCTGGCGGAACAAAGAAGGCGGAGACAACGGCCAGCACAGCGGCTGCGGTGAGGACCGTTTCCTGCTGAATGAATTGTTTGAGTTTCATAGAGACACATCCTTGTAGTTGTAAAGGCTGCCCTGCTGCGATGCCGGGCGGCCTTTTTTCGTATTTCAGAGCAACAGCTCAAACGCCCCGATCATCAGCGGCATGGTCAGGATGGAAAGCAGCGTGCTCAGGACATAGATCGCGCTGGAATGAGAAGCATCCCGGTCATAGAGCTGTGCCATGGAGGTGACTGTTGCACAGGCGGGGGTAATGGCAGAAAGGTAGACCGTCATCAGGATGGGCTTGCCGTCCGGGATCCAAAGGGATGCGTGAACTGCCCAAAGCAGCAAGACAATGACCAGCGGAACACCCAGCAGACGCAGAAATACCGGCAGATAGTTGCGCGGGGTGCAGAAAACCTTTTTGAAGGGGACTTCCGCAATGGCCATGCCTGCCAGCAGCATTCCCATGGGGCCGATCATATTGCCGACACTGCTCAGTGTGCTGGTGATCGGGGTAGGCAGCGAGACGTGCAGCAGGTACAGCAGCGCACCGGCTGCAATGGCGATCAGGTTGACATTGGTAAGGAGCTTGCGCCATTCCAGCCGGGCAGACCCCTGCAGGCAGGCGCTTGCATGGGTCCAGAGCAGCACCAGCTGTACAATGACAAAGGCGCAGGAGTAGACAACATATTCCTCCCCCAGCAGGGCCTGCACGATGGGGATGACCAGCGCGGCGGCATTGCTGTAAATGATATTGACCTGCTCCACGGCGTCCAGCTTGAGAGCTTTGCGGAACAGCGCATTCAGAAGCAGAAATACAACGTGCATTCCAACGGCGATGCCCATGGAATAAAGCAGCCCGGTGCGGATCTCCGGTGTATCCTTGATCTGAAAGGCGTTCAGAACGACACAGGGCATGACCAGATAGACGAAGACCACAGACAACACCTTACTGTCCGATGCCTTCAACAGGCCGGTTTTTACAACGGCATATCCCATCAGCAGAACCAGAAATAGCTGTGCGATCTGCTGCATCAATAAAAGGCTGATTTGCATTTGGATCTCCTCTTTTGCAATTCATTTTTGCAGCACCATCCTACTCCATTGGCGGGGCATCGTCAAGAGAAAACAGGGAAAAAACGTGTTTCAGAAGGATGGCATAGAGCAATTTTATGCTCAAAGAAAAAACCTATTGACATAATATGTAAGTGAGCATATTATATGGACAAACCATTCACCAACGGGAAAGGAAGGGGTTACAATGCCCAGAATCTGCTCAAGAAGAACGGCATCGACTTTGAGCATTTTGCCTTTACGCCCAAGGAGGAGATCCTGATCGAGTATGGTCAGGCCATTGCGGAGGATCCCAAGCATGTGCCGGAGGAACTTTTTGAAAAGTTGAAAGCGAATTTTACGGAGGAAGAGATCGTGGTCATCACAGCCATCCATCATAATGTTCGCTAAAGGCAAAGGGAGTTCTGCCCGGACATTTGTCCGCGACAGAACTCCCTTTTTGATTCGCAGAGTAAACCACAAGCGATGCTTGTGCATTATAGCAATTCAACTTTTTAATGCAACAGCAACAGCGTTGAATTGCATATCGCAAATATGCTGTTTAAATGTTGCACTAATTTCTTGACTTGTGATAAAAACACAAACTGCTATAAACTACTTCATTCCCCTTCTTTTTCGCTGCTTACGATAGCCTGCACCTTGGTGGGCAGACCATAGATGCTGATGAAGCCGGTGGCATCGCTCTGCTTGTAGTCGCCGCCTGCGGCAAAGGTGGCGATGTCTTCACGATACAGAGAGAACGGCGACCAGACCCCTGCATTGATGAGGTTGCCCTTGTACAGTTCCAGACGCACTTTTATACGGGCACTTGGAAAATGTGTAAAAAGTGTTCTGCATATAGCAGCAATATGAAAGCAGTATTTCACAGCGGGGCATTATGAATCTATAATAGTAGTTGGAAATAAACAGAAAGAGGGTCTTTTTGATGGCAACAATATTTCCAAGAGAAGAAAAGGCAGAGGCACTGTTCGGAGAGATCCTGAAAAATCCAGAAGCCTGCCGCCGCCTGATGGATACCTTCAACGACTCGCTGGACATGGCAGACGTACTGGATGCGCCGACCGTGAGTGCACAACAGTTTGCCGCAGCGCTGTTCAATGCCTACGCGAACAAGGATCTGTCTGCCTTTCTGATGGCGATCTGCCAGCACAGTATGTTTGACCTGCTACGGAACGCTGCCCTGATCCCGTTCAAATTCAACGCCGATGGTCAGCCGAACCCGGTGATCCTGACGGATGATGCCGGCGTTCTTTTGCCGAACAACAAATTTGCCGTGAGCAGCAAAGTATACGACCGGTTCATCCGGGTGTTCCAGAAGCAGGAAAAGGTAAAAATGTACCTTGCCAGCGGCTACTGCAAGTATCACGGCTACGACGAAGGCTCGATGGATGTGGTGGAGTACCACTACAACCAGCATTTGGGGCTGCTGCTGATCTACGAACTGCCGGACACCGTGAAGCAGAAGGTAACGGAAGCGGAGGCCTACTCCACCGTCTGGGATATCCAGATGAAGCTGCAGCACGCACTGCCCCGTTCCGTGGTCTACTATGGACAGGATACGCTCAAGGACGGCGGAACCCGCTACGATGAACTTGGCGTTTTTCTGCCGCTGGAACACTTTGCCGACCGGCTGGAACGCCATGTGGAAACTGCTACCAGGATCGTTTACGGCGAGTAAACGCCCTGTAAACGCCCTGTAAACGAACTCCCTTTATAGGTGCATCACAGCAAAACAAAACGCAGCGAACCGTTAAAAGATTCGCTGCGTTTTGCCTTATAAGGGAGAATGGAAATGCTGCACATCAGGTGCAATAACGGAAAGTCTTGTCAGTGATAATACGGGCGAAGATCAGCCCTAACGGCAGTGCTACGATGATGAGAATGGCATCTGCAAACCATGTGGCGGAGTCCATCAGAGACAGGATGCCCAGATTATAGATGGCACGGTAGAAATACAGTCCCGGTACCATGATAACGATGGACGGCACGGTGACGGAGATGCGGGGATAACCGGCGGCGCTCTTCAGGCAGGAGGCCAGCAGTCCGGACAGCAGTGCGCCCAGAAACGCTGCAACAGCGGGCGGAAAGCCCGCAAGGCTCACCAGCTCCAGTCGGAACGTGTTCGTTACCGCACCGATAAGGGCGGCGCAGACTGCCAGGTTCCGGGGACTGTTGAACATGAGCGAAAAGCCGAACACACCGCCAAAACTTGCCAGCAGCCGGAACACGATCTCTTCCGGGAGTGTCAGGCTCAGGGCAGGGAACTGCACCGGCTGCAAATGCAATAGCAGTGCCATGATCCAAGCCGTCATGGTTGCCACCAGAATGATGAGGACGGCGTAGGCCAGACGTTCCAGCCCGGAGCGCATATCCAGCTTGGCAAGGTCGATGCCGCTGGTAATGAACGGAAAGCCCGGAATGATGAAGAGCATGGAGCAGATATACCCCGCCTCGTGCTGCGCCGATACGGCAAACAGCACCTCTGCCAGCTTCAGCAGGATGGCATACACGAGGCTTGCTGAACAGACCGACGCCGTAATGCCCAGAAACAGGGTGAAATGGTGTTTTGTCAGCTTGCACCGTACAAAGTTGCCGATGCCTGCACCGCAGAAGGCACACAGCATTTCCACAATGCCGCCGCCCAGCAGAAAGGTGAAGCAGCCGCAGGCCAGTGCAGCTGCAAAGCCCAGTGCGATGGGCGAATACAAGCCGTGGATGCGCTCGATCTCATCAAGGTGGCTGTGCAGTTCTTCGCCGGTCATAAATTTTCCTTCCCGGTCGAAGTCGTTGACGAAATGCTCCAGCCGGTTCAGCCGGGAGGTATTCACGCCCGTGTTTGTCAGACAGAGTGACTGGGTATAACACTGGTCACCGTCAAAGCAGGTGAACTCAATGGATAACAGGCCGATGTCCGCTGTTGTTGTGACTCCCAGCTCCCGCGAAAGGGTGTTCATGGAGCTTCGGACACGCCATGCGCCGGTGCCGCATTCCAGCAGCATCAGCCCGGTGCGTCCAATGACGGAGGCTTTTTCCACAAGCCCCGCCTCGGTAATGGGGACGCCCTTGCTGGCCGACGCATAGTCGTGCCAGTAGACTTCCATGTGATTTTTGATGATCTCACTTTGCCGTTGTCCCATACCGGAAAGCCTCCTTTGTGATATGGGAATGCTGCAGCCGTTTCAAGACTGCGGTGCTATTATAAGGGAAATTGCAGGGCGGGTAAAACGTATCTTGGATATGCCGGCAATGTTCGTTTGGTATTTCAAAGAAGAAAATACGTTGCGTTTTTGGCGGCTCTGCGGCACGGTTGAAGGTATCGGTGGACAGCCGGTATGCAGACATGGAGCCGCATATCGGCTCGGAACAGGGCGGGAAACGCCCTGTGGTAGTTCTGCAGAACAACATTGGAAACCGTCATTCGCCTACATTGATCGTTGCAACTGTTACCACCCGGACGGAAAAGAAGAAAAACCAGCCCACCCATGTGCTGGTGGATTCCAACCCGGCCTTTGAAGAACCGTCCATGATTCTTCTGGAGCAGATCTTCACGATCGATAAATCCCGCATAGAACGTTTTATGGACTACGCTGCCAAGACTGAGATGCTTCGTATCGATATGGTGTTGCTGGTCAGCTTGGCGTTGAACCTTCTCGCCGGGAGCCGCAGCGAATAGCGGACAACCAGTAACCCGTAAAAATGAGGTGATAGCGATGTGACCGGAGGTGAGTGAGCCATGCGAAAGAGTGCTCCCATTGAAGTGGTGGTGCATTACCCCAAAACCGAGGAAGGCTGGGAAGAGTTGGGCAAGGGTGTCGCAACCGCCCACGCCAACTATGTGATTGAAAAAATCGAGCGGCTGAACTGTCCCACATGGCAGAAGCTGGAACTGTATCAGGCGGTCATTGACACCACCAAGGGTACTTATAAGCCAAAGGTGTACGGCAAAAACGATTCATCCGGTTTCGGACTTTGGGGGCGGGATACAGTGAGAAAGAATTAAAAGCGGTCCTCGCCGGAGAAGCAGAGCATTGCCCGCGGAAAAAACATCCGGTGCAGGAACAAAAATTTCAGATGTTGGTGGATATTCAGGCAAAATTGGCTGAAGGAAAGGGAGACGGCTATGCGCGATGGGCGAAGCGGTACAACCTGAAGGAGATGTCCAAGACGCTGATTTTTCTGCAGGAAAACAAAATCGGGAGCATGGATGAAATGGAAGAACAGGTGCGTGCTGCAACGATGTGCTATCACGAACTGGGCGACTCCATCAAAGCTGCGGAAGCGCGGATGGCAGAAATTGCGGTAATGAAAACGCACATTATCAACTATACCAAAACAAGGTCCATCTATGAGGCCTATCGGAAAGCAGGATACAGCAAGCGATTCTTGGAAGCAAATCGGGAGAGCATTGCGTTGCACAAGGCGGCCAAAGCGGCTTTCGATGAGGCTGGGCTGAAAAAACTTCCGAAGGTAAAAGAACTGAGCATCGAATATGTTGAGCTTCTGAAAAAGAAAAAAGCAGAATATCCGAGCTATCGGAAAGCACGAGAGAGGATGCAGGAACTGATGAAGGCGCAGAAAAACGTAGAAATGTTTTTTGCAGACAACAGGAGCGAACTATGTGGGTGATTTGGAACGTGGGGTGAAGACGCCAAGTCTGGACGCTTTCATCCGGATCGTTGAAGCATTGGATGTTCCAGCGGATACGCTGATCCGTGACACCGCAGCCCCAGCATCTTATGTGGCAGATGATGAGCTGAACCGGAAGCTGAGCCGTCTTACACCGGGGCAGAAGAAAGCCGCAACCGATATTTTGAACGCATATATCGATAACATACCGTACATCAAAGAGAAGTAAATAGGTTACAGTGGGTGCTGACAAAATCATTGTCGGCACTTTTTTAAGTGGGTCTGTGCCCAGCGGATATATCACTGAACCATGAACTCCATCAAAAAAGCGTTCGGAACGAACGCGCAGCCTGCAGCGGTACGATGCAGATCACAAAGGGTTTGGGAATTCCCAACAAGCATTTTGCGAAGCAAAAATGGCGTTTGTATAGACAAACGCCCTGCTTGCAGAAAGTGGATTTAAAGATTACTGAGAGAGAAAATAGACGGGTTGATTTTGTTCGAGGTTGAGATTATACTATAATAGAGTATTGTTTAGCTTTCACTTATAGATGGAGAGATAACTTATGGAATATTTATCAATCAGTCAGGTGGCTGAAAAATGGAAGCTTTCCACAAGAAGAATTAATGTCTTGTGCTCAGAAGGACGAATTCCAGGAGCAATGAAAATAGGATCATATTGGGCAATTCCGGAAGATGCGGAAAAGCCAGCTGACGCAAGAATCAAGAGTGGTCGCTACGTGAAGACAAAAGAAAACGAAGAAAGGGGTCGTACCAATGGCTGCAATCAATGATTTAATTAGCCAGATCCAAGATGAGACTCTTCGAAATAGAATCCAGGAAGAAGTGAGTAAAATGGCCAAGCAGAAGAAATTCGGCTTGGTCTTTGAAGAACATATGCCGGAAAGCACGCCTCTCTATGATATGCCAATCAAAAGAGGCTGTAATGTTATGCGCCGTGACAGCAAGGACGACAAATCCATCTATGTTGTACTGAAGGTTGAAGGCGATACCGCTGTCTGCGTTAAGCCGGAACAGAAAGATGAAGCGGTCACCTTTGAGCTGAAGGATATCGTTCGTGTTGCGGAATTTGGAAAACCAATCTATCCCTATCTGAAACCGTTGGATTCAGTTTGCAATGCACCGGATAGCGATCTTTGGCACACGCTGATTGAAGCGGACAACTATCATGCCTTGCAGCTTCTGGAATATTTGTATGCGGGTAAGGTGGACTGCATCTATATCGACCCGCCCTACAATACCGGCGCAAAGGACTGGAAATATAACAACGACTATGTGGACGGCAATGATGCTTACCGCCACAGCAAGTGGCTTTCCTTCATGCAGCGCCGTTTGCAGTTGGCAAAGAAACTACTGAATCCCAAGGATTCCGTTTTAATCGTGACCATCGATGAAAAGGAATATCTGCATCTTGGTTGTTTGCTGGAAGAAATGTTTCCCAATGCAACAACAACCATGGCTACTGACGTGATAAATCCACGTGCAGGAGTCGCAAGACCAAATTCTTTTACAAGATCACAAGAATACGTATACTTCATACAAATTGGATCGTCGAGTATTGCATCTGAACTTTTGGTAGATGATACAAAGAAAAATCCAATATGGTTTTCTCTTATGCGCACGGGATCAAACAGTTCCCGTAGCGACAGACCTAATTTATTTTATCCAGTATGGGCAACACACGAAGGTCGTTTGGCTTACATCGGAGATAATATACCTGTTGATAAAGATAAAAGCACCGTTCTTGCACCCAAAGACGGTTTAATTGCAATTTGGCCTTTACGTCCAGACGGGAGAGAAAACACCTGGCAGTTGGGACGCGATTCACTAAAAAAAGCTTTCGATGAGGGAACAGCAAAAATTAATGTTCACGGAAGCAGGCTTACCATTAACTATCTCCGAAATGCAGAAAAGGAGAGAATAAGTAATGGCGAAATAATTGTTGAAGGTAGAGAAGATACAGGGGCATTGATTCTTAGGCACAATGAAAAAATTGGAAAGACAAAATCCCCCGATTCTGTTTGGCAGAAAGCATCTCATGATGCGGGTATATATGGCTCAAGCTTAATAAGCGCTATATTCCTCGAAAGAAGATTTTCATTTCCTAAATCATTGTATGCGACAGAGGATGCCTTGAGATATGTCGTTGCCAACAAGCCCAATGCTCTCATCGTTGACTTCTTCGCAGGAAGCGGCACGACTATGCACGCAGTGAACCTGCTCAACGCTGAGGATGGCGGGCACAGACGTTGCATTATGGTGACAAACAATGAGGTATCTGCAGATGAAGCGAAGATGTTGAAAGACAAAGGCTATCAGCCCGGTGATGAGGAATGGGAAAAACTCGGCATCGCCCACTATGTTACTTGGCCGCGCACGGTCTGCTCCATTAAGGGACAAGATGTAAATGGCAATCCTCTAAAGGGAGATTATCTTGGCAGTGAGCCGCCGATGCATATGGCAGATGGTTTCAAAGCAAATGCAGCATTCTTCAAACTTGGCTTCTTGGATCCGACGGCGGTTTCTCTCGGTATGCGCTTTTCGGAAATGCTGCCTACGTTGTGGTTGAAAACTGGTGCAAAAGGAAAATGCCCGGAATTGACCGGGAAGCAAGTCCCGGACATGATGATCTTGCCGGAAAATCAATTTGCAGTCTTGATCAACGAGAATACATTTGCCGATTTCGCAGAAAAGCTTGCGGAGCATCCAGAAATCCAAACCGTATTCTTGGCAACCGATTATGAAGTGAATTATCAATCTATGGTAAAAAATCTGAATGTCACAGAGGCGTATCAGCTTTACCGGGATTACTTGGATCACTTCCGTGTGAACAGAGGGAGAAACTAAGAATGATTTGTGAATTATTCCCATTTCAAAAACAGGCGGTCAATGAAATGCGCCTCCGCGTGGCGATGGCGCTGAATAACTATCGCATGCTGAAGATTCCTCAGGTGGTTTCGCTCCAGGCACCAACAGGTTCTGGCAAAACGATTATCATGTCTGCCCTGATTGAAGATATCTTTTACGGCTCAGAGCAGTTTACTGAACAGCCGGAGGCCATTTTTGTATGGCTCTCGGATTCTCCGCAGCTGAATGAACAGTCCAAGCAGAAGATCGAGCTGAAGGCAGATAAGGTCCGTATGGATCAGTGCGTAGTGATTTCAGATGAATCTTTCGACAGAGAGATTCTGGAGGACGGTCATATCTATTTCCTGAATACGCAAAAGCTTGGCAAGGCCGGTAATCTGAGCCGTCATTCGGATACGCGACAGTATACGATTTGGGAGACCATTGAAAATACGGCAAGAGAAAAAGCTGACCGTCTGTATTTCATTATTGATGAGGCACACCGCGGTATGCAGGGACGCCAAGCAGGAACGGCAACCACCATCATGCAGCGTTTTATCAAGGGCAGCAGCGAGCAGAATCTGTCGCCCATTCCGGTTGTTATCGGAATGAGTGCAACTGCCGAGCGTTTTAATTCCCTTGTCGGGCAGGCAACAAACTCTACATTGCATAAGGTTGTTATTTCCCCGGCTCAAGTTCGCCAATCTGGATTGCTCAAAGATCGTATTGTAATCACTTATCCGGAAGATCCAATCAAACACGGTGACATGGCCGTTCTCCAGGCTGCAACAGACGAATGGCAGGATAAGTGCAAGCACTGGTATCAGTATACCTATGAGCAGCATTATCCCAATGTAAACCCTGTGTTTGTTATCCAAGTCTGCGCTGGTTCCGGTACGAAAGTATCTGACACTGATCTGGACGATGTAATTGCGAAAATTGAAGAACGTATGGGCGATAGCTTCAAGGAAAACGAGGTTGTACACACCTTTGGTTCCACGGGCACATTGTCGATTCACGGATTGACCGTGCCGCATATCGAGCCATCCGAGATCGCAGAAGATCGCCGCATTCGTGTTGTTCTTTTTAAGGAAAATCTGTCCACTGGCTGGGACTGCCCTCGTGCAGAAACTATGATGTCCTTCCGACGTGCAGAAGACGCAACCTATATTGCGCAGCTGCTTGGACGTATGGTTCGCACACCGCTTCAGTGTCATGTTCTCGTGGATGATTCCTTAAATGATGTGCGTCTGTTCCTTCCGTATTTCAACCAGGATACCGTTCAAAAGGTCATTGATGAATTGCAGGCAACCGAAGGCGGAGAAATCCCGACAGTTGTCGATGGTGAATCTCTGGAAGATCAGACCTATGATACATGGTCGGTTCACACCCAGCGAAAGAAAACGCAAAAACAGACGGTTGGTCAGCTGAGTATCTTTGATTACCCGAATGGCTTCCAAGAAGAGCCTGCTGCGGCACCTTCCACAGCAGTTGGAGATATGTCAAATTCTGGAGCTGTGGCAGCGAATCAAGGTGGAGCAGATTCAGAAATTCCCGCAGAAGGACAACACCAGACGATTCCGCTGGAAACCGTGTCTGGAAACGATGTACATGCAGGTCAAGAAACTGAGAGAACCAGTGGAGGCAATCAATCTGTGAATAAAGAGCAGCCAGTGCTGACACCGGCTATATCGCAGATGTCGATGCTTCCAACAATAGATCGTGAAGGAATCACAAAGTTCATCAATGAACAGGGATATCTGACTTATATCGTCCGTACGGTAAAAATCAACAGCTATTTGAAGTCTTTGATGAGCTTGGCAGGGCTGTTATCGCAGTTCAATATCTGTATTACGGCGGCTGAGGATGTGAAAAACGATGTTGCTGAACTTATCCACAACTATGTGAACGGTCTGCATGATGCTGGAAAATATGACGAGCTTACAAAGCAAGTCATGAAGATGAAACTGTCTGTTCAGATATTCGATGTTTTCGGTGAGAAAATACAAAGCGATAACCGGATAGATATGTTTACTGCATCCGAGTCTGACCTTGATCGTCAGCTAAGAGTAGCAGACGCAAAAATGGGTGGATGCGGTTTCCACTTGGCATATGGGCGTAAATATATCGACTTCGACAATCCGAACGCCTTTAAGGTGGATTGTATTCTGTTCGCATTCGACAGCGAGTGTATTGCGGAATTAAATAAATACGCTGAGAAGAAGTTCCATGAATTGAACGATCAGTATCGTAAATATATTGTGGCCAAACCGGAGAAGTGTCAAAAGCAGTATAGCGATATTGTTGCTAACGGCGATGAAATCAGTAAGCACAACTTTACTCTTCCGGAGACAATCAGTGCCAAGGTCGAAGCAGATGGAATAAAGTACACGGATCATCTTTTTGCCAATGCAGATGGAATAGCAAAAATTAAGTTGAATGGCTGGGAACAGGCTGTTTTGGCAGAAGAGCAAAAACGTGAGGATTATGTTTGCTGGCTGCGGAATCCGTCCAGACAGTCTTGGTCACTGCGGATGCCCTATGAGATGGACGGGAAATGCAAGGAGCTTTATCCGGATTTCATCATTGTGCGCCAAGATCCAATTCTAAAGTATATCGTTGATATTTTGGAGCCGCACAATCCGGATTTCAAGGATAACTTGGGCAAAGCTAAGGGGCTTGCAAACTATGCTGCAAATGAACCAAGAATTGGCAGAGTGCAGCTGATACGTATTGGAAAAGACGCAGCAGGAGAAAATCGCTTTAAGCGGTTAGATCTTGCAAAAGGCAGTATCCGCAATAAGGTGCTTGCCGCAATCAATACGGATGAGTTAGACCATATTTTTGACACAGACGGTGTGTTTGAAGACTAAATTTATTATACGGATAGGGGTTCATCATGGAACGTATCAACGCCACAACAGGCTCTTACAATTTTATAGATTTATTTGCAGGAGCTGGTGGATTGTCCGAAGGCTTCATCCAAGCGGGCTTTTCACCTGTAGCGCATGTGGAGATGAACCCATATGCTGCTCAAACATTGGAAACGCGAACGGGATACTATTATCTCAAAGCACAAGGGAAGCTTGATATCTACAAGGATTATATTAGAGGAAAAATCACCCGCGACGAATTTCTGCAACATATTCCAGAGGAGCAGCTACAATCCGTATTTTGCGAAACGATGTCAAATGAAACCCTTCCAAGGTTATTTGAAAATATAGATAGGATCCTTATGCAAAGAGGCATCAAACAAGTAGATGTCATTATTGGTGGACCGCCTTGCCAGGCATATTCTTTGGTGGGAAGGGCGCAAAGCAAGCATATGGAAACGCCGATGTCAGCGGATCCTAGAAATGATCTCTATAAGCTGTATGCGAGATTCCTTCAGAAATATCAGCCAAAGATGTTCGTTTTTGAGAATGTTATGGGAATCAAGTCGGCAAACGGTGGTGCAACTTGGCTGAAAGTCCAGGAAGCGCTGCGTTCCGTTGGCTATGAGATTGAATGTCATGAGCAAAATGCAAAGAATTTTGGTGTGCTGCAAAACCGAAGAAGAATGATCATTGTCGGGTGGCTGAAGAATAGTGGGCTTTCTTATCCGCAGTTTGAGCAGACAATAGCGGATGCTACGGTTAACGATATTCTCAGAGATCTGCCAGCGTTGCAGCCAGGAGGAAAATCGGGTGAATACAGATCAGATGATTTCAGCGATTATTTAAGAAACACTGGAATCCGCAAGGATTCTGACATTCTGACGCATCATTGCGCAAGACCCAATAAAGACAGGGATATTGAGATTTATCGGCGTACAATTGAACTCTGGAATGATGGGCACAAACGGCTGAACTATAATGATCTGCCAGATGAGCTGAAGACACATAAAAACCGGAAGTCGTTTCTGGATCGATTTAAAGTTGTAGAGGGCGATGAGGCGTACTGCCACACCATGTTGGCTCATATCTCAAAAGATGGACATTACTTTATTCATCCGGATATTGAGCAACACCGTTCCATTACTGTCCGGGAGGCTGCTCGCATCCAATCGTTTCCGGATGATTATTTCTTTGAAGGCCCGAGAACGGCTCAATTTGTACAGATAGGCAATGCCGTTCCTACGTTAATGGCTAAAGGCATCGCAGAAGGAATCGCCGATGAATTAAGTAAGGAGGGTATCGATGGAAAGCAATCTCCTACTTGAACAATATAGCTGGTATAAGAAGCAACAATTGGCCAAGTCCCCATTTAAATGTCTGCTGAATGCAGATATTGAGCCAAATCCCCATCAGGTCAATGCCTTTTGTGCGGCCATTCAAGCATTAAAGACAGGCGGCATCATTCTGGCAGATGAGGTTGGTCTGGGCAAAACAATCGAAGCTGGGTTGGTGCTTAATTATGTTCTGGACAACGGAGCAAAAAAAGTACTGATTTCGCTTCCTGCTACTTTGAGAAAACAATGGGAAGTAGAGCTTTTGGAGAAGTTTGGTCGCCAAGCTGTTATTCTGGATCGGTACACGGTTGAGCATGACCTTGCCAATGTGCAAACTCACCTTGGAAACGCAGATGAGGTTAGTATTGTCATTGCTTCTTATGATTATTCATCGAAACTAATTAAGCGTTTTCCCCATGTCAAATGGGACTTCCTGATTATTGATGAGGCTCATAATCTGCGGAATGTTTTTCATGGCACAAAGCGGGCGAAGAATCTTTATGATTTGACACACGGAATTCCTAAAATTCTTTTAACTGCTACGCCGCTACAGAATTCCCTCACTGATCTTCATGGACTGGTTTCTTTTATCGATCCTCGTATTTTCGGATCAGAAAAGGTTTTCAATCGTCGATTTGTAGATGGCTGTGATTATGAGGAATTGAAACAGGAACTTCTTCCGGTGTTATATCGCACCCTTCGACGCGATGTCGGAAAATACATGGCCTTCAGCAAGAGAACCTGTATTACGGTCGATTTCCATTTGAGCGCAGAAGAAAAAGAACTCTATGATGTGACCAATGATTTTCTGCGTCGTGATTCGCTGTATTCTATTCCGAATGCGAATCGTGGGCTGATTATTCTTGTTATTCGAAAGTTGCTTGCATCTTCCAGCTTTGCTTTGATAGAGACCTTTGAAGTATTAGAAAAACGTCTTGAAAAACTCTATGAAGGCACAAAATCTGCGTATGCTCAAGAAGGTTTCGATTTATTCTGGGGGTTTGTAGAAGATGAAATCGACGAGGAAGGGTTCAACGAATACGATGATGAAGAAACAGCAGAGAAGAAACAGGCTATTCAGGCTGAGCTCAAGATTGTAAGACATATTCTTGAAATGGCAAGGGCTATAAAGACGAATGCAAAGATTATTGCGTTGAGGGAAGCATTGAAATCCGCATTTGACCACCAGATTTCTGAGGAATTGAATCAGAAGGCTGTCGTCTTTACAGAGTCTAAGCGAACACAAAAATATATAGCCGCGGAACTAAGAAAATCTGGTTATGGCGAGGAAGATATCCTTCTCTTTAATGGTGACTTTGATGATGCCATGACGAAGGAAATCTTTCGAACATGGCAGGTCAAGAATTTTGGTAAAACAAACTATGGCAGAAGTGTGGAATATAAGCACGCAATTGTCGATTATTTCAAGAGTCATGCCAAGATTTTGATTGTTACAGATGCTGGTTCAGAAGGTCTAAATCTACAATTTTGCAATACAATCATTAACTATGACTTGCCTTGGAATCCGCAGAAAATTGAGCAGAGAATTGGCCGTTGTCATCGCTATGGACAAACTCACGATGTGGTAGCAATCAATCTGTTGAATACGGATAATGAAGCAGATCGCAGAGTATATGATATTCTTTCTAAAAAGTTTGAACTGTTCGAGGGCGTGTTTGGTGCATCGGATGTTGCGCTAGGCGCACTTGAATCTGGTGTGAGTTTTGAAAAGCGTATTCTGGACATTTACCAGAATTGCAAGAATATCACTGCGGTAAGGAAAGCATTTGCAGCTTTGAACAGGCAGCTAGATGCAAGGAAGAATGCTCATGCAGCAGAACTTCGCTCAATTCTGCTTACAGAAAGTAGAGAGGCGAAAGGGCAAGCGTTGGAAAAGACCAAGGCTGATATCGATAAATATCTATGTGATGTTGAATATTGGAACCAGTTTAAAGAACCAGAAGTGGATCACAAGCTACATTACTGGAAAATCGACAACTGGGGTGAAAAGATATTTGGTTCACATGGCGTTTTGTTTCTTGGAGCATTCATGGACAATACAAAACTCCTCTTCCCAGTTTTACTACTTTGTAATGAAAATGGTGAGTATATCAATTTTACTGAAGATGAGATTGTCTCCGCATTGGAGGAGGCTAATGATTCGGATGTTCGCTATTTTAAACCGACAGAAGAAGAACAATCTTATTTTCACCGGATTTATGCTCGCTTGATTTCAGAAGTTCAGGATCAGCATGATAAAACTGTAGCCCCTACTATCGCATATAACAAGAAGAAGATTGAAAACTGGGTCAATATTCAACAAGAACAGCTTCATGTTCAGCTTACTGATGCTCAAAAAGAAGTTGAGGAGTACATACTTGCTGAAATGGCGGCTACTGATACGCTGGAAAAAAAGGATATCCGAAAAAAAGCAGCTGAAGCGAAGAAAAAAATGGATAAGCTGCAACACGACCTGCCTAAGCGCAGAAAAGAGATTCAAGACGAGGCGCAGGCTGAAATTAATCGATTTAATCAGTCTCAGGAAATCAATCCATTGCTTCTGATTAACATTGTCCTTAAATTTTAACAGGAGGCATCACATGGCAGATAGATTTAAGTTTGCTGAGGTTCGCCAAGAAGTCATAGAAATGTTAAAGAAAGACTTGTTGGGACCGAATAGTGAAAATGAAATACTGAATCAAAACCCGCGCTTTGAATATATCGTGGGTATGCTTGCGCCACAAACCAGTGAAAATGATTCGAATGAGCAGGAAGTCGATGGAGATGCTTCTTTCGAAGGGGATGCAGATTATACTGCGGGCGAAGACGATGATAATGAGCCGGTCTTTACAAATCGATTTAAAACACCGTCTTCCATTGGCATCAGCTTTTACCTAGAAAGTAGTACAAAATCTTTCAATGTGGATGTGACTTGGGGCGATTACACCAAAGCTTCTGATAAAACCACTAACAAAGAGGGAAAAAAAGTTGATGTAAGCACGTATACACGTCATCCACAGAAAGAGACAGTTGTTATTGATCTGCAAGAGTTTAGTAAGACCAAAGAATACCCTTTGGTCTGTGATTCAAATGTTATTTTATATATTTCTAAAATCGGCCTCAAGCAGGGGTATACCTTGGTAACAGCATATGTTATCAACAAGCGCAAAAATCCTGAGAGTGATATTGCTGGAATGATGTTCCAAGTCAACTTGCGTGCCTATTCCCAAGACAAAATGGATATCTTCGTGGCAGAACACATATGCAGAAAAATTCTTGCCGTCGATGAATTTTACTTTGCCCAGCGACCTATTTTAGGGAGGGGGCGTGGTTGCGCAGCAACTTGGAAAGCCAATAAAAATGGACGTGCTTCTGAAATTGTATCGACATTTATTCCAGAGTACGAATTTCCAGGTGTTAGCGCTGCTTTGGAAGGATTTGACCCGTTCTTCTTCTCTATGAGAACTCTTTCTGTTGCAAAGAAAAAAGATGATATCATTACTCGACTGAATGTCTTGGCGGACTCCTATGAGAATTGGATTCAGAAAAAATTGGTTCATGATTCAAAAATGGATGATGCTAAGTTCAAGAAAGAAATTGGCGACACAGTAATAAATAAATGTATAGAAGCTCTTGGAAGAATCCGCGCGGGCATTCAGCTACTTGTAGAGGATGATATTTCGTTTGATGCCTTTTGCTTTATGAATCGTTCCATGATTCTTCAGAGAAATATTATGAATTTCTCTAAGAAGCATGGAGCCGGTATTGAGTGCGCCTTTAGGGATTTTGTAGATCCTCGCAATCCTTCCAATAATTTTGGCTGGAGACCTTTCCAGATTGCTTTTATTCTCATGAATCTGAAAGGTATTGTAGATCCGGAGCATGATAACCGTGAAGTTGTGGATCTTCTATACTTTCCCACTGGTGGAGGTAAAACCGAGGCATATCTGGGTCTTATGGCATTTGTTATTGCGAATAGAAGGCTGCGTGCTGACGAGAACGATGAATACAATCGTGACGGCGGTGTAACTGCAATTTTGCGATATACTTTGCGCCTGCTCACTACACAGCAGAGAGACCGTATCACCAAGATGGTTTTGGCCGCGGAACTGATCCGGCAAAAAGAATATCCGAAATACGGAAAAGAACCCATCAGTATTGGTTTCTGGGTTGGTGGTACTGTGACTCCGAACACCTTTAAAGAATTGGAAGAAGATCCGGAGGATCCAGCTAAAACAAGAAAAGCAAGAAGCAAGAAAAACTCTATCTACAAACAGCTGCTTACATGTCCATTCTGTGGGAAGCCACTTACAGAGGAAAATTTTTATATAGATATTCCTACAAAATCGGTTAGCATCTATTGTTCGGATGATAAATGCATGTTCTATAGGTATAAACCCAGCAATAAGATGAAAATCCCGGTTTATCTGGTAGATGAAGAAATTTATGCTAAGTGCCCGACCATTATTCTGTCAACAGTTGATAAGTTTGCCCGCCTTCCATGGGATGTGAATACAAATGCTCTGTTTGGCCGCGTTGATAGAATTTGCAGTCGCGATGGCTATGTTGCTATTGGAGCAGACCATGCTCGGCATAATCGTACAGAAGAGTTACCCACATCTACGCTTAGATCGATTAAACCATTCCTTCCGCCGGAGCTGATTATCCAAGATGAGCTGCATCTTATCACAGGACCTCTGGGAACCGTATATGGTGCATATGAAACAGTTATTGAAGATCTGTGTTCCTATACGATAGGAGAAAAGAAAATAAAGCCAAAGTATGTTGTTTCTACGGCAACTATCAAAAATGCTGCTGAGCAGACAAAATGCCTATATGGCAGAAAAGTAACTGCGCAATTTCCACCAAATGGGTTTGAAATCGGTGACAGTTTCTATATTCGTGAGGTACCGGTCGAACAAGATCCGTTTAGAAGATACGTTGGTGTCTGCGCACCTGGACAGTCTGTAAAGACAGCTTTGCTGCGTGTATATTCGATTATCCTTCAAAGTGCTTATAATCTTTCGCTGGATGATGAGTACAAGGATGTTATTGACCCTTACTATACCCTTGTTGGATATTATAACAGTATTCGAGAACTCGGCGGTGCCGTTCGATTGCTACAGGATGATATTCCTGACAGAATTCAACGTATTAAGAAAAAATATGGAATGAGTAGGCAGCGTTTCCTTAATCATAAGGTTGAAATTACTTCTCGCATGTCTTCTTATGACATTCCGAAGAAACTAAGTCAGTTGGAAACTCCATATACAGATGGAAATTGCCTAGATACGGCAATTGCAACTAATATGATTGCTGTTGGTATGGATGTGGATCGGCTTGGTCTCATGGTGGTAACTGGTCAACCGAAGCAGAACTCCGAATATATTCAGGCAACTAGCCGTATTGGACGTTCTTATCCAGGCTTAGTAGTCACTTTATATAACCCTTATCGCCCCCGCGACTTGTCGCATTATGAGAATTTTACCGGTTATCATGCTCAGCTATATCGTTTTGTTGAAGGCACAACAGCGACACCGTTTTCTGCACGTGCAAGAGATCGCGTGCTGCATGCGCTGGTTATTTCTGCAATTCGTTTGCATTATCCGGAATTTGCAAGCAATGATGGAGCAGCAGCTATTGATAAGCTAACCGATGAGCAGCTTAATGAAGTGAAGGCTCTTATCATGAATCGATTGAACATTATCAAGCCTTCTGCTAAGGCAGATACCGAACATGAGATTGATGATTTTATAAGCAATTGGAAACTGCTGGCAACTCAATCCAAGGAACTTAGATACTATGTCTATACAACTAAAACGTATAATCGCCTAATGAACACTTATGGCGAAGTTTGTACTGATCTTGAAAAGCCGACTCTTCGTTCTATGCGTGATGTTGAGAGTGCAGCAAATATGTTCTATTACACGGAGGACTAAAAACCTATGTTTGATAATAATAAATTAGGTGAGATTCGTCCTAATCAGTTGATAACTACATTTGGTCCAGGTTCTATTGTGGATGCCGTGAAAGATTCCGTCACGGTTCTGGACTTGAACTATTGGAAGGAAAAAGGAAAGAAAATTATAGATGGCAGATTGGCCTCATATCTGGGCGTTGACTGCTTTTATATGCCACGGACTTCTTATAGTGGAGATATTCCTGTGGTCTCATTCCCTTATATGCATGTTTGTTCCAATGTGAAATGTGGGAGAATATTTGATTTAAGAGAGAATTTTGACCTAGATCGATATCTGAAGTTTGGTGTAACTTGTCCGGAATGTCATAGACAGGCTTATCCTTCTCGTTTTATTACTATTTGTGAGAACGGCCATATGGATGATTTCCCTTGGAGCTGGTGGGTTCACGGTGGTAATACAACCTGCAAAGGTACGATGAGGATGTATTCAACTGGCAATACATCAACGCTTGCAGATATGTGGGTTGAATGTTCCTGTGGGGCACGACGGAGTATGAGCGGCGCAACGCAGCATGAGAATTTCGAAGGTATGAAATGTTCCGGACATCATCCGTTCCGGCCAAATCATAAAAATGAAAAATGCGATAAGGAAATGATTCCTTCTCAGCGTGGCGCGTCGAATGTGTATTTTCCAGTAATGAGAAGTGCCATATCCATTCCACCTTGGATCAATCCGCTTTATAACTTGATTGATGAGCATTTGCGAGATATTGAACTGGCTAAGACTCTAATGGGTGACGATGGCGTGGCTAAAATTTACGAGCTCTATTTCGGTGCTTATGCCAAAGATGAATTCGATGCAGCGTTAGAACGCAGGCAACAGAACATCAAGGAATTTACTGAGATTAAGCAGATGGAATATAACGCCATTACGCATCATGCAGATCCAGTTTATGCTTCGAACAAAAAGCACTTCAAGGCTGAAGAGGATCCTCTTCCGGATTATCTGCTCCCGTATTTTAAGAGAGTCATTCGCATTACACGATTAAGAGAAGTGAGAGTGCTGCTTGGCTTCACCCGTGTAGATGCTCCGGATCCAGATGCCGATGAGCAGACAAATATCGTTTATCTAAATAAGGGTAAGACTGAAAAATGGCTTCCTGCTGCAGAAGTGCACGGTGAAGGTGTCTTTATTGAATTTAATAGGGATAGTATTGATGCGTGGTTAAGAGATCCAGAACTGGGAGCACTTTCTCAGAAATATGCGCAGTGTTATAAGGAATTCTGTGAATCTAAAGAATGGACTGTTACCACATTACGAGATGCAAGGTATGTCCTGATGCATACATTCGCACATTTGTTGATTAAGCAGATGTCAATGTCCTCGGGGTACTCTTCATCCGCTATTCGTGAGCGTATTTATTTTGGGGATGATATGTCTGGTGTGTTGCTCTATACTGGAAGTGCCGATAAAGAAGGCTCACTTGGTGGACTTGTAGAATTGGGAAATATTGATCAGCTTATTGTTTTAATGAAAGACGCTTTCCAGGAAGCACTGGTTTGCACAAATGATCCGGAATGCCTTAACAATGTGCCTGCTGGTAATAATTCAAATGGCGCGGCATGCCATTCCTGCTGCATGATCTCAGAAACAGCTTGCGAGAATGGAAATCGCATGTTGGATCGCGGACTAATTGTGCCTATTGACGGAAGAGAAAATCAGTCTTATTTTAAAACTTTGGTGGAAGAACTATGTCAACTGGAAGTATAAGCTTAGATATTTTGTTAAACAAAATTCTCACAGATGCTATATCTGGTGGAAATGAGTCTATTAGAGCCATTCAGAAGAGATATCCATCTCTTTCTGAAAAAGAAGCTCATGAAATTCTTGCTATGGTTTCAGCGACTGCCCAAAGTAACGATGATAGCGCTGAATTAGTTGTTACAGCGCCACCTTCTTTTGCGTTGAAAACAAAACCGACAAAGGTTACCGTAAGAGAAATGCTTATGGGAGCTAGGAAGAGCATTCTGATTACCGGGTATTCCCTCTCGGATTATTTTGCCGAGTTAGTCAATTGTGTAATTCAAAAGAGCCAAGAAGGCGTTCTCGTGAAATTTTTTGTGAATGACATTGAGAGTCAGAAGGCCTTTGACCGTTTATGCTGCTATAAGGGAAAATTTCTGCGAATTTATAACTATCCAAAACAGGAAGATAAAATGTCTGCTCTTCATGCAAAGGTAATTTCTGTTGATCAAACGGATACGCTGATTACATCCGCAAACCTTTCATATCATGGACAGGAAGGAAATATCGAGCTGGGGGCACGAATCCATTCGAAAGAATTGGCTAAACAAGTAGAGGATATATTTACTTCACTGGTATTCAAAAGGATATTTGTTGAACTGTAAGCTTTATGGAGGTGCGTCAATGAATTTAAGCTTGAAACATAAGCTAATGCTGCAATCATTGAGCCCATTGGCTTTTTTGACTATTGTACGCAATTTCAAATTTACCCTCGTCAGCGAACTTGCTGAAAATCAGTCATATTGGGGAGAGTTTATTCGCCTTAATAATGTGCTGATTGTTGTGTTTTTGTTATGTGCTACATGGATTTTAGCAGCAATCATATCTTTTATTTCTTTTACAGTCTTTAGATGGACTGATAAGAAACAAGGGTATCAGCTTTCTTCCTTCGTAGAAAAAGAGGACGCAAGTTTGAATTTTTTTATGACAATGATTATACCGCTTTTGATTGATGATGTGGGAACGATTCAGGGAGCGGTAACATTTCTTATCATTGTGGTTATGATGTGTGCGCTGCTAAGCAAAACACATTTGTACTATGCGAATCCTGTGTTGGCAATTTTAGGATACCGAGTCTATGAGGTTACCTTTAAAAGTAACCCTGACTTTAATAATGAAGTTTGCTTGGCTGTAGTAAAAGGTGGATTTCTAAAAAATCCGAGCACAGTAGAATATAAAGTGATTAATGATACAGTCCTCTACATGAAGGAGATGAACAAATGACCAAGGAAGAAATTCAGGCATCGATTAAGTCGATAATGTTTTCTGGTTCAGTCTGCGGGATTGAAATATATGCCTGCCTGCGCGATGAAAGTGGATATCAAACTAAAAAAATCAGGGCAACAGATAAGTTGCTTTCTAGTACGAAAGATAAGGTGGCGGGCTTTATCAATTGTACCTATCTTGCAGATGATGCAGAATTTGACACATCAGAAAATATTGCAGACAATAAGAAAGAATTTTATGAGATTAGTCTGACAGAGAGTTATAGCCCCTTTGCTTTCCTTGATGATGCTGAAAAGCGTACAGAGTACTACTCGGAAAGTGATAGAAATAAATTGTCTGGATTTCTTTTTAAAATCAATTTGAATGACCAGTACTTTTGGGTTTATCAACATATATACTCTGTATCAAGAATTGATCGAAGTAAAAATGTGATAGCCCTATTTATTGGAGATACATACGATGAAGTCGATAGCGATATTGTGCAGATAGATTCACGAGCAGATATAATAATCTTTTCTTCAAGTGCTGTTACGGCGAAAATGGATCTTATGCAGAGATTCTTTGGATTTGAGCAATACATTCGAGCGGGGGCACAGAAGACGATTGAGATTATTCGCAATCTGGATATTGTAGATAGCCTTGAAAAGTTTGTTGCGTTTGAAAATAAAAGTAAGTTGACAAATGCAAAGAAGTTATTAAAGGCAAAGAATTCGCCTGTTTTGCAGATGAAAAAGAACGATTTGTTAGAGAATCTGAAAAAGCATTCTCGCTACAAAACTATGTTCAAGTTTGAAGAAGATCATATTGTGATTTCTTCACAAAAAGAAGCAGCGGCATTTATTAAAATGTTGAACGATGATATTGTTCGGTCTGAACTTACAGGAAAAGAATATGACAGTTCCAGCAAAATGCTTTTGGGTCCAGTGGGAGCAAGTCAATGACTGACCAATGACAGGAAAATATAGATGAGCGACATAAGAAAGAAGGTTTCTATGTTACAGGTAATGGCAGATATAAAGCCCTATATTATCAACATGACCGCGATGATGACGAAGCGATTTGTAGAGAATGTTCTCAAAAAGGGACAGAAAAATTGAACGGCCGTTTATTGATTTAGGTATGATTAAGCTTAAAATGTAAAAAGGAGGGCCATCATGGAGCTATCAAAAGCAACCAGTGTCAACAGCCGTGCGGAAGAACTGTTTGTTCAGTTGTTCTGTGAGGCGTTCGGTCCAGAAAAGACTGAAAATCTGCAGCTCCAGTATCCCTGCGTGGACATCTATGGACGGCATCGCTATATCGACTTTGCGCTGGAATCTCCCGAATCCAAAATTGCAATTGAGATTGACGGCGAAACCTACCATAACCCAAGCAAGGTGTCTGAGAACAAGTATGCGGATGATCTCCTGAAGCAGAATAGCTTGATTTACGATAACTGGAAAGTATACCGATGGATTTATAGCCAGCTTGAAAAACAACCGGAAAAGGTCAAGGATGAGCTGATTACCTTTTTGGGCAGCAGTCCCATGTTCAAGGCTTTTGAAGCAGATCTTCCGGTTCAGATGGGGCAGACAATGGAGCTGCGGGATTACCAACAGGAGGCTATCGACAACCTGAAGAAGATGCGTGAGGACGGCAAAACCATTGCGCTGCTGTACCATGCAACCGGCGTAGGTAAAACTATCACAGCAGCAACGGATGCCAAGGCAGTGGGCGGACGCACGCTGTTTCTGGTCAACGCCCTGAAGCTGGCATCTCAGGCGAAAGAGACTTTCGCCAAGGTCTGGCCGGAAGCAAGCTTGGGAGAGTACACCGGAAGCCAGAAGGATATGACCCAGACGGTCATTTTTGCCACGGTGCAGAGCATCTCCAAGGATTTGGAAAAATTCTCCCTGACAGATTTTGATTATTTGATCGTGGATGAATGCCACCATGCAGCGGCTAATACTTATCAAAAAATCTTCACCTACTTCCATCCGAAGTTTATTCTGGGCTTGACTGCAACACCGGAGCGCAGTGATGGCGAGGATATGCTGGAGTTGTTCCAGAATGTTGCCCACAAAATGGACCTGAAGACTGCAGTGGAGCGTGGCGTACTGGTGCCGATTCGCTGCATCCGGGTCAAAACCAACATTGATCTAACCGATGTGCGGATCAATGGTATCAAATACAACTCGCAGGATCTGGAAAGTAAGCTGTTCATTCCGGAGCGCAATCAGTTGATTGTTGATACCTATCTGAAGTACGTGAATGGCAAGAAGACTGTGATTTTTTGCGCAAGTGTAGATCATGCGGCGGAGATTGCGAAGTTGCTGCGCGACAATGGTGTGAAAGCAGAGGCTGTTTCCGGGCGTGACCGGGTAGAAATCCGGGATAAGATCCTGAAAGATTACGAAACCGGTTCTACGAATGTTCTTTGTGCCTGTGACTTGCTGAATGAGGGCTGGGATAGTCCTCATACCACAGTGCTGTTCATGGCACGGCCCACAATGTCTAAAACAATCTATATGCAGCAGCTTGGGCGAGGTACCCGCCGCTGTCCGGGAAAAGATGACCTGCCGGTGATTGATTTTGTAGACAACGCCAATATGTTCAATATGCCCTACAGTCTGCATCGGGTGCTGGATATTTCAAAATATCAGCCCATGGCCTATGTGCTGGCCCCGGAGAACAAGCGGAAGCTGGATCAGGACATGCTGTTCAAGGGAGAAAAGCCGGAAGCGTGGCTGGATGTGCCGATTGATGTAGACGACTACGAAATCATCGACCTTTTCAACTGGCAGAACAGCGTCAAGGATATGATCTCGCAGATCGAGTTTGTTCGGATGGTAGATGTGCAATCCGAAACGGTAGATCGTTATATCAAGGATGGAAAAATCAAGCCGGATCTTTCTGTCCCGTTTGGCGACAAGCGGATGTTCCACTATTTCCGCGAAGAAAGTGTCCGAAACATTGCCAAGCAGTACGGCTGGGATCTCATCACGCCGCAAAATATGGCAGATAAGTTCATGAAATTCATTGAAACGATGGATATGAGCTTCTCCTATAAGCCGGTCCTGCTCAAAGCAATTTATGAGTACATGGACAGCAATGGCAGAGTTGCCCTGCCGGATGTGGTGGATTACTTCATTGACTTTTATGAAGACCGCAAGGCGCATGGGATGATTGCGGAAAAGCCCAACAGTATCTACCAAAAGGGTGGCTACACTAAGAAGGATGTGGAGAAGAACATTCTGTCCAATCCGTTCAAGCGTTTTGAAGACATGCGCTTTCTGATGCGCTGCTGCAAAGATGTAGAGACCGTTGAAGTGAATCCCATCATCTTCCGCAAACTGACACGGAAAGACCGGCTGCATATTGTGGATGTCTGCGACAAGAGCCTTGAAAAATATTATGCACGATTCCAAAAGTGACTAAAAAGGGAAGATTATAGTACACATATAGGTGTAAAATGTGAATAAGAGCAGCATTCAAACTGAATTGTGCTGAAAAAACCAATGAAAGGAATGAATCTGAATGGAGAATTTGTCCTTTTTCGATGAGCAGCAAACTATGGAAAACTTGAACGGTGTAAAAGACTCAAAGCACTTGGATGTTGTTAAACTGAATTATGAGTCATGCGAGTCTCTGACATGGCAGGAGCTTTTTTTCGGATATAATAATCTTTGCGCAATCACCTATTCTTCCGGTATTGGTTTTGTGTGTGAACTTTTGGATCGGTTTGAACAGGCAGAGATTATTTTCGGTTGCGAAGATGTTATGGATTACTCCATGCAAAGTGTGATGGCGTACCAGTGCAAGCTGATTGAACGAATGAGAAATAAAGCGTATAAAAAGCTTGCCGAGCGTGTGGAAAATGGAACGTTGCATCTTTTCGTTGCAAGGGATATTCTTTCTCATGAAAAGATCTATTTGCTTTCAGCCAAGGATGGTAGAAAACGCGTGATAATGGGTTCGGCAAATATGTCAGCAGCCGCATTTGAAGGAAGGCAGCGCGAGAATATCTGCTATATGGATGGAGATGAAGCATTTGACTGGTATATGGAGTGTTACCAGACGTTAAAAGAAAAAAGCACGGACGAAATTGGAAAAGATTCGCTTTTGTGTGCCGATGACGGTGAAAATCTGGAAGAACTTCCGATTGCAAAGACAGTTCGAGTAAAAAAGGCTGTTGTGATTCAGCCTGTCTCAGAAGATCAGAAAGAGGAAGTGCGCTTTGCACTTGATGTAAAGGGACTTGCAGCAAAATTCAAACCATGCGTCCCGAAACCGGATAAAAAAGGAAAAATTCTGCTGTCGCCAGATAAAATCAAAATCATCCGAAAGCATGTGATTGAGGCAAAAACATTGGAAAAAGAACAACGCAGTGAGTACCCGCAGCTTGATGTTGAGCCGGATGAAAAGTACGTGACGTTAAATGAACAAAAACTCGATTTGAACCCTCCGAAGGCCGAAGTTGAGAAAGATGTGGAATTGTTCCTGCGTTATATGGATGGATATGAAAAATTCCATGGAGATCATGTTGGAATGCAGTTCCGATACTATGAATTTGCAAACTGGTTTTTCTGCTCTCCATTCATGGCCTGTATGAGGGATATGGCAGTTCGATATAATCAGAACACATTACCTTATCCGGTGTTCGGGCTTGTTTATGGACAAAGCAAAGCAGGAAAAACAAGTTTTCTGGAAACGCTTCTAAAAATGATGATCGGCCAAAAGACAAAGATTTCTGCACCTGATTTTACGCGATCAAGCATTGATAGCCTTAAACAAACGGTGCATGGAGCACCGATTATTGTGGACGATCTGACAAATACAAGATTCAGTCAACATGCGATCGAAACAATCAAGAATGATGATTTTGGGATTGCAGAGCATTTGGTAAACTATCCGGCTGTTGTGATCAGTGCAAATGAAGATGTCAAAGCTGTTGCACCGGAAGTGATTCGCCGGACAGTGATCTGTCGTGTTCAGGCAGGACTGACCAACACAGAAGTGATGAGCAGCAATATTGTGCGTACGGTTCAGCGGGAGGTTGGGACGGCACTTTATCGGGAATATCTGCGACAGATGCTTGAAATTGTTCCGGAATTGCTGGAATTGATGAAAGATGATGAACAGGATGAAGCGCCTGATATTCTGAAAGCATCGTCACAGGTCCTTATGGATATTTTCAAAGAGTATGGGCCGGAAACGCTGCCAGAATATATTCGAGTTTTGAGTCTTGAGGATTATTTCAGTGAGAAAGTAACGGGAAGCTACGCAATAAAAACAATTCAAAATGCATGGAAAACCAGCAAGGATTCATTTGAAATTTATCCCCGAACAAATGAACTCTGCTATAATGCGGGTGCGACATATGAGGCCGACAGAATTTTGAAAGAATTGCCAGAGACATTGGAAGTACGTAAGTCCAGAGACTGCCTGATGATGAATCTGGAAGAGGCGCAGAAGTTCTTTGGTATCACTTTTAAGAAACCGTTATTTCCATGGTTTTCAAAGATTTTTGCATAAAATGCTTTGAAAGAGATGCTTGTTGAACATCACTTTCGATAAAATGAACCTCAGAAGGGAAAAAATATATTTCTGAGGAGGACAAAACAATGTCAAACGGTGATTATGGTTACTTCGGCAAAGGCGATACGGGCTATGCCCAGTACATGACGGCGTTCAACCGCAACTTCGGCGGCTCGTCCGGCGGCGGTGGTGGTGGCGGAAACCACAACAACAATGGCGGTGGCGGCGGGGACGGCAGCGGATGCGGCTGCCTGATCGCTATTGCAGTGGTCGTGGTGCTGATCCTGATCGTCCTGGGTGGCTGAATCAACCCCTGCAGGTGAAACACAGGTTTTGTCTGTGTGGATTTTTGAAGCCGCTTGTAGAAAACGGCGGTCTATGGTAGAATGAAACCAAAGAAAAACAGGAGGGCTTACACATGGTTTTACTGGTTGTGGATACACAGAAAGGTATCGTGGATGAACGCCTGTATGCGTTTGAAAAGTTTGTCAGCAACATCAGGGAAGTGATCCGGACTGCCCGCGAACAGGGAATCGAGGTCGTCTATGTCCAGCATGACGATGGGCCCGGTACAGGCTTTTCCATCGGGGACGATGAATTTGAGGTCTATTCCGAATTTGCACCGCTGCTGACTGAAAGACGGTTCGTCAAAACCGTATGCAGCGCGTTCAAAAAAGAGAGCGGCCTGCTGGAATATCTGACGGAAAAGGGCGAAAAAGATGTGATGGTCTGCGGTATCATGACCGACTTCTGCATCAATGCAACGGTGGAGGCGGGCTTTGAGCATGGCCTGCACATGATCGTTCCTGCCTATGCAAATTCCACGAAGGACAACGAGTATATGACAGGGGAGCAGAGCTACCGCTATTACAATGAATTCCTCTGGCCAGATTGTTATGCCGATTGCGTGCCTATGGAGAAAGCGTTGGAACTGCTCAAAAAGTGAGGAGTTTACAATGATTTCTGAAAAAGTAAAAAATCAGATTCAAGTGGTGCAGGGTGATATTACCAAACTGGACTGTGACGGCATCGTGAATGCGGCCAACCGCAGTCTGCTGGGTGGCGGCGGTGTGGATGGTGCCATCCACCGGGCAGCAGGGCCGGAACTGTTGGCGGAGTGCCGCACGCTGCACGGCTGCCGCACCGGAGAAGCAAAAATCACTAAGGGCTACCGGTTGAAAGCAAAGTATATCATTCATACAGTAGGGCCGATTTATTCCGGCACAGCAGAGGACGCCACGCAGCTGGCGGACTGCTACCGCAATTCGCTGAACCTTGCCAAAGAGCATGACGTCCACAGCATTGCGTTCCCGGCAATTTCGACTGGCGTGTATGGTTACCCGCTGGAAGATGCCACGGAGATTGCAGTCAAAACAGTGGCACAGTGGCTGGAAGCACATGCGGATTACGCAATGCAGGTGATTTTCTGCTGCTTCGATGCCCGGACGGAGCGGGTGTATCAGGCAAGAACTCTGCAACAGCGAAAGCGGCAGGATGGTCGTGGAACTGTATCTTGGTAAACAGGATGGGCATGGCTCCCGAATCCTGTACTGAAAATGGAGTAAAGATTGAAATACAGAGAAATCGCAGATGGCATTTTTGTTGACCGTCCCAACCGCTTTATTGCCCATGTGGAAGTGAATGGAGCGGTGGAAACCGTCCATGTCAAGAACACCGGGCGGTGCAGGGAACTGCTGCTGCCCGGCACGGCGGTTCGGCTGGAAGTGTCGGACAACCCGAAACGCAAAACAAAATACGACCTTGTGGCGGTACACAAGCAAGGTCTTGGCTGGATCAATATGGACAGTCAGGCACCCAATAAGGTGGTAGGGGAGTGGCTTGCAAAACAGGGCTACGACTATATCAAGCCGGAATTCACCTATGGGAAGTCCCGCATCGACTTTTACATGGAAAAGGGTGAGCAAAAGTATCTGATGGAAGTCAAGGGCTGCACACTGGAAGTGGACGGTATCGGCTATTTCCCGGATGCACCCACCGAGCGGGGTGTGAAGCACCTGCACGAGCTGGCACAGGCACAACGGAAGGGATATCAATGCGCTGTGGCCTTTGTGATTCAGATGGAAGGCATCACCGAGGTGCGGCCAAATGTCAGCACACAGCCGGAGTTTGGCACGGCACTGGCCGAAGCAAAGGCTGCAGGTGTGCAAGTGCTGTTTTTGCTCTGCCGTGTGGGGCGTGACAGCTTGGAAATCGTGGAGCAGAGGGAAGGCTGAAAAAATTTTCAGAAAACCTCTTGACCCTGACGCAGCGTCATAGCGTATACTGTGGCTGTCGCAAGGGAGGACAGCAAGATGATGACAGTGAACGAAGTGAGCAAGCGGACCGGAGTGAGCATCCGGACCCTGCAATATTACGATAAAATCGGTCTGCTGCGTGCGGCGGGCCGTACCGAAGCAGGCTATCGGCTGTATGACGATGCCGCGCTGGAACGTTTGCAGCAGATCTTATTGTTCCGGGAACTGGAATTTCCACTGAAGGACATCCAGAAAATCGTGGAGAATCCTGCTTTTGACCGGCAGAAAGCACTGGAACAGCAGATTACACTTCTGACATTGAAAAAGCAGCATCTTGAAGATCTGATCGGCCTTGCGCAGAAAATTCGAACCACAGGAGGAAAGGTTATGGACTTTACCGCATTTGATACGCAGAAGATCAAAAAGTATACCGAGCAGGCCAAAAAGGAATGGGGCGAAACGCCGGAATACAAAGAGTTTGAGAAAAAAACTGCCCATAAGACCGAGAAAGAAGTCAAGGACATGAGCAGTCAACTGATGGACATCGTGGCGGCATTCGGCGGGATGCAGGGCAAAGACCCAGCGGACCCTGAAGTGCAGGCACAGGTGAAGAAGCTGCAGGAGTTTATCACAGAGCACTACTACAACTGTTCCAAGGTGATCTTGAATCAGCTGGGGCAGATGTATGGGGCAGGCGGAGCATTTACGGAAAACATCAATGCTGCCGGCGGTGCCGGTGCCGCAGAATTTGCGCAGAAAGCCATTGAGATTTATTGCAAGTGAGCCCAAAAACGCTTTGCGTGATTCAGTCACAGAAATCATAAATAGGAAATGTTATCATATAGACACAAGAAACACACCGATAACATTCCGATGGAGGATTTCGATATGAAGGCAAAGTTTTACATCTGCAATCACTGCGGCAACCTCGTCACTACTATCCATAACGCAGGCGTTCCGCTGGTCTGCTGCGGGGAGAAAATGAAAGAGCTGGTTCCCAATACGGTGGAAGCCAGCGGCGAGAAGCATCTGCCGGTGGCAGAGCTTTCCGGCAGTCGTCTCACGGTCACAGTGGGCGCGGTGGAGCACCCCATGGCGGATGTTCACTATATTCAGTGGATCTTCGTGGAGACTGAGAACGGCGGGCAGATCCGCTATCTGAATCCGGGGCAGGCTCCCAGCACTGTTTTTGAACTGGGAAGTGAAAAGCCGGTGGCTGTTTACGCATACTGCAACCTGCATGGGCTCTGGATGACGAAACTCTGATACAATCAATGCAAACAGGGAGTGATTTGATGTCACTCCCTGTTTTTTGATGAGAACTTTATGCGGTTCTTTTGGTTCGGAACTGTGTATAAATGGGATGGATAAAATGAGCAGGCACACTATATGCGTTTGTTAAACGCTGACAGCGTTCAATTTTTTGCGTGGAATCGTGAAAATGAGACCTGTGAAAAACGTAGAAAAACGGACTATTTGCTGAACGGAGATGCACCGCATAACAACCATCTGAGGGAAAGACTGACGTTTCTTGCACAGGAATTAGAAAAGATTACGGCGGACCTCCCGGTATGGGGATAGGAAAAAGCAGAATCCTCTTTTTCAATGCCCAAAAGCGTGGTAGAATAGGTAAAAGATTCAGTGTCTGAAAAACGGAGCGCGCAACAATGAAGATTCTGGTCAGCGCCTGCCTGCTGGGCGAAAACTGCAAATACAGCGGCGGAAACAATTACAATCAGGTGGTTTGCGATTTTGCGCGGGGGCATCAGGTGGTTCCGGTCTGCCCGGAGGTTTTGGGCGGCTTGCCCACACCGCGGTGCCCGGCGGAAATCGTGCAGGGCGTTGTCACGAACAAAGAGGGCATCAATGTGGACCGGGAGTTCCGAGCGGGTGCAGCGAAAGCCCTTGCCATTGCAAAAGAAAATGGGGTGGAGCTCGCCATCCTGCAATCCCGCAGTCCCAGCTGCGGCGTGAAGGAAATCTACGACGGAACGTTTTCCGGGACAAAAATCTCCGGACGGGGTGTTTTTGCCAAGATGCTGATGGACGAAGGCATCCGTGTTCTGGATGCCGGGGAATTGCCTAAAATTATCTTGAAAAATGAGGACGGAAAATGTCAATCAGACTGATTTGCAGCGATATTGACGGTACGCTGCTGCAATACGGCAGGAAAGAGCTGGAAGGCGAGATCCTTGAACAGATACGGGAGCTGCATCGGCGCGGTATTTTGTTCTGCCCGGCATCCGGCCGGCAGTATACCAGCCTGCGCAAGCTCTTTGCACCGGTGGCAGACTGCTGTGTGTTTCTTTGTGAGAACGGCGGCGTGATCTATAAAGACGAACAGTGCATCGCCAAGAACCCGATGCCCCGTGCACTGGCCGAAGAAATTGCCAATGACCTGTGGACCCGCAGCGATGGGCAGGGCGAAGTGATGCTTTCCGGCCAGAATACTGCCTACCTGATGGAGCGGGGCATGGGAATGCTCCAGCGCATCCAGTTCATCGGGAACAACTATCAGATCATTCATGCCCCGTCTGAGGTGCCGGAGGAGATCACAAAAGTATCGGTGTATCTGCACGAAGGCGTAGAATCTTACACGGAACGGTTTGTCCCACGATGGAAAGAGGCGAACTGCGCTGTGGCAGGGCCGTACTGGATCGACACCACCTTTGCCAACAAGGGCATCGGTGTGCGCAGCATCTGCAGGACACTGGGCATTGACCCTGCGGATGTCATGGCTTTTGGCGACAATTATAACGATGTGTCGATGCTGGACATTGTGGGTGTGCCCTACATTATGGATGGTGCCGCCGCACCGCTGCGGGAAAAGTACCCGAACCATACACCCCGCCCAGAGGATGTGCTGCGGGAGTTCTTGAAGCAGAGCTGAATTTTGCACGCATGTGTGCAAAATTCAAAATGATACGATATAAGGAAATATTTTGACATGACGAAAGTGCTTTTTATCTGCCACGGCAACATTTGCCGCAGCCCAATGGCCGAATTTGTAATGAAAGACTTGGTGGCCAAAGCCGGGCTTTCTGATAAATTTGAAATCGCATCCGCGGCCACCAGCACCGAGGAGATCGGCAACCCGGTCTATCCGCCCGCCCGGCGGAAGCTGGCCGAGCACGGCATCTCCTGCGCGGGCAAGACGGCCCGGCAGATGACCCGGCGGGATTACGAAACCTACGATTATCTGATCGCCATGGATCACAACAACCTGCGCAATATGGCGCGCTTTGTGGGCGGCGACCCGGAGCATAAAGTGTCTCTGCTGATGGATCACACCCGCCGCCCCGGCGATGTGGCCGACCCATGGTATACCGGGGACTTTGAAGCTACCTGGCAGGATGTGCTGGAAGGCTGCACGGCTCTGCTGGAAGAACTGCGCTGACAGGAGAATTTTATGACAGAGCGTTATTGTGAGGGTGAACGGTTTGCTGACCTGTCGTTCACCGAGGAGGCTTTTGAGGATTGCGACTTTACCGACTGCGTGTTTGTGGATTGCTCCTTTACAAAATGCGGGCTGGACCATACCACGCTGAATGAGTGCAAATTCGTGCGGTGTGAGATCACCGGGCTGCGGAGCGTGTCTTCCTCGGTGCAGTCGCTGGATTTTGAGGACTGCCGCCTGAATGAAATCGAGTGGGCACCGCTGATGTCCAATGGTGTCTTCCCAGACCCCATTCACACGCTGAAAGAGTGCAGTCTGAAATATAACACCTTCACCGAAATGAACTTCAACCGCTTCAACTTTTCAGACGGAAACGAGATCGTTGGCTCTATGTTTGCCAAATGCGAGATGCAGTTGGCGAATTTCAAGGGCGTGGAACTTCACGAAACGGAATTCTACCAGTGTGACCTGCGCAAGGCGGATTTCCGGGATGCCGCCGGTTATAAGGTGGACATTCTGGGCAGCCGCCTGAAGGATGCGAAATTTTCGCTGCCGGAAGCGGTGAATCTGCTGGCAGATTTGAAGATCAAGCTGTCGTAAGAAGGAGAAAAAATGCGTCAACTCATCATTGCCCGAAAAGATCTGCAGATGTCTCCCGGTAAGCTGGCGGCGCAGTGCTGCCATGCTTCGCTGGCATTCCTCACCGACCCCATCGGTATGGGACAGGGCGTGGAACCCATCGAGAAAGACGGAGAAATTACCGGCTATCGGGCAGAAATCATGTTGGAGAAAGCAACCTATGAAGAATGGTTCGATGGCTCTTTTACCAAAACTATCTGCGGGGCAAAGAACCGCAATCAACTGCTGAAAGCAAAGACCATTGCCGAAGAACTGGGCCTTGTGGAAAACAAAGACTTCTTCCTTATCCGGGATGCCTGCCACACCGAGCTGGAGCCGGAAGAATTTGATGAAAACGGAGAAGGCATGACCCTGACCTGCATCGGTTTCCGCCCGCTGCCGGATGAAATTGCACATCAGATCAGCCATAAATTTCATTTGTATTGATTCCTGATTTACGGAATACGAAAGAAAGTCCCGGCCATTCTCCTGTGATTTGCAGGAAAATGGTCGGGATAGAACTCCTTTATTTTATAAGCATTTTCCGCAATCGCTGCAGCCGTTGCAGATCAACTTGCTGCCGCAGGTCTCGCAGTTTGCGCGGAAATGAGGCACATAGAGATCTTCCTGCGGGATGGGGTAGCCCCAGTCGTCCACGAGGTCAAAATGAATGGGCCTGCCCTGAAAATTCATGCCGGATTTATAAGCCATTCGGCTTTGCAGCTGCTTGCTGGGCAGGTGGTAGCGCCTGCCGTCTTTGATGAACACAGTGCCAGTCTCGATAAAGCAGAAGGTCACGTTGGCATCCACGCATTCCTGCCGGAGAGACTTGACCCAATCAAAATTGCAGGGGCGGGCACCATCATAGTTTTCGCCGCCGCAGATAACCTGCTCGATCTGCCCGGCGGTAAGGTACTGCCGGATACTCACCGGTCCGATGAAGGGTGCGCACATAATGCCCTTGTGCTTGAAGGGCAGGTCAAACAGAATGGGAATGCGCTCATCGGCGCGGCGCTGATTTTCACAGGTGACGTTGAAAAAGATGTTGTCCCATCCGCTGCCCCAGTCCGGCGGCAGGCACTCCCGTACCCGCTGCGGCCGTTTGGTGAGCAGAAAAAACACCACATCGCTGCGCTGGCGCATGATGTCCCACGCCTCAGCCCGCCACGGGTCGGCTTCTTCCAAGAAGAAATCCGAGGTCATGCAGACCCGGATTTGCTCACCACTCTGGATTTTGTAGTGTCCGGTGCGGTCTTTCTGGAGCGGATAGGAAAAGCCGCTTTTCGTTTTGTAGATCTCGGCTCCGTTCTGGTCCCGCATCCGGTCGAGAAAATACATGTAACAGTTCTGGCAGCCCTCGCTGCACTTGACGCAGCCGTGCCATGGATTCCAGATGTCGTGCAGGAAGCTCACCTTCTTTCTGTACCTATTATTATAATAGCTGCGCGGACAGGAAACAAGAGCACCCCTTGCGCCGCCCCATCGGATGTGATAGGATGAAGAAAACCATGTGAGGGAGGGACCACCATGCCGTTTCTGATGATCCGTAACGACATCACCAAAGTAGCGGCGGATGCCATTGTCAACCCGGCCAACCGGAACCTTTTGCAGGGCAGCGGCACCAGCCGTGCCATCTATCAGGCGGCAGGGGAGCAGGAGCTGACCGCCGCCTGCGAAGCCATCGGCCGTTGCGATTTGGGCAGAGCCGTGTGTACTCCGGCATTCGGGCTGCCCGCAAAGTATATCTTCCATGCGGTCTGCCCGGCATGGCACGGTGGATTTTTTGGCGAAGCAAAACAACTGGCTGGTGCGTACTATTCTGCACTGGAATTAGCCGCAGAATACCACTGCGAGAGCGTGGCTTTTCCGCTGCTGTCCAGCGGAAACTATGGCTACCCCAAAGAACAGGCCTTCCGCATTGCGGTGGACACCATCACGCAGTACGTTATGGAGCACGACCTGACCGTGTATCTGGTGCTCTACGACCGGCACTCGCTGGCGGTGAGCCGGAAGCTGTTCGCCTCGGTGGAGGAGTACATTGACGACCACTATGTAGCACAGAACGATGAAAGCTACGGATTTGACCGTCGGCGCAGAGAATACGTGGAACGCTGGGAAGATGCTGCGCTTGCCGACCGGGAGTATCCTGCGCAAGAGTGCGCACCGCCGGTCTTTGCGACTGTGCTGAGGCAGCAGAGTGCCCCCATGGCAGCCCGCAGTCTGGAAAGCCTGATGGACAACCTTGGCGAGAGCTTCACCACCCGGCTGCTGCGGCTCATTGACGAGCGGGGGCTGAAAGACTCCACCGTGTACAAGCAGTCCAACATCTCCCGGCAGCATTTCTCCAAAATTCAGTGCAATCGCGAGTACAACCCTAAAAAGAAAACCGTGCTGGCCTTTGCGGTGGGCCTGCACCTGTCCGAAGATGAAACCATCGACCTGCTCAAAAGCGCAGGCTATGCCTTCTCCGATGGCTCCAAGCGGGACTGGATCGTGCGGTACTGTCTGGAACACAAAATCTATAACATCAATCAGGTCAATACGCTATTGTTTGAATACGATCAGGAACAGCTGGGTGCGTGATTTGTCGCCTGCCCGTTGACCTTTTGCCCTCCGGTTTGTGGTATCCTTTTGCCAACGAAAGCGATACACCACAAAACGGAGGGCATTGTTGTGAAGAAAAATCTTACCGAGCTTGTTTTCATTCTGGACCGCAGCGGTTCCATGGGCGGGCTGGAGCAGGATACCATCGGCGCAGAGTGGAAAGAACAAATCGAAGTTGATTTCCAGAAGCGGCATCACGGGTAAGGGAGGAAACAGCCATGTTAGGAGCAATCTTGGGTGACATCGTGGGCAGTCCCTATGAATTTGACCACAACAATTACAAGCACAAGGATTTTCCGCTGCTGAGCGAGAAATCGCACTTCACCGATGATACGGTCATGACCGTTGCGGTGGCACGGGGATTGATTGCAGGTAAAGGCATCCCGGAGAGAACATTTGAAGAAACAAAGAGCGAGATGCGCATGTGGGGAGAAACATACCCTCATGCCGGTTACGGCGGGATGTTCCGCCGGTGGCTGCACGCAGAAAATCCGAATCCCTATGGCAGTTTCGGTAACGGCTCGGCTATGCGGGTGTCGGCAGCGGGCTGGCTGTTCGATACGCTGGACAAAACGCTGGAAATGGCAAAAGTGACCGCTGAAGTCACCCACAACCACCCGGAGGGCATCAAAGGCGCGCAGGCCACGGCGGCAGCGATTTTTCTGGCCCGTACCGGCCACAGCAAACCGGAAATCAAACAATATGTGGAGCAGACCTTCGGCTACGATTTGAGCCGTACCTGCGATGAAATTCGGCCGACCTATCATCATGTGGAGACCTGTCAAGAAACTGTGCCGGAAGCAATCATTGCTTTTCTGGAAAGCGTCAGTTTTGAGGATGCACTTCGCAATGCGGTCTCTCTGGGCGGCGACAGCGACACCCTTGCCTGCATCACCGGCGGCATTGCCGAAGCTTTTTACGGGATGCCGCAGGAACTGCGGGACGAGACTTTGAAACGTCTGCCGGAGGATATCCGGGAAGGATATGAGCTGTTTCGGTGGAACATCGGCCAGAGATGAGACATTCGGAGAATCAAGGAGCAGATACAACACACTCGTGATGTGAAGTATCTGCTCCTTGGTTTTTAATAAGACTCGATGAAGGGCGTCTTGCATCGGCCTGAAAAATCCGATATACTGAACCCAGAGAGTATATCGAATTTTTTGGAAAAAGGAGAGAACGGTATGGAACATCTTTATGAAAAGGCACTGGAAAGTGCGGAATATATCAAGACGCACACGAAAAAGCGCCCGAAGATCGCGGTGGTGCTGGGCTCCGGCCTTGGCAAGCTGACCGCGGACTTTACGGACACGGAAGAACTGTCCTACAAGGATATCCCCAACTTCCCGGTATCCACGGTGGCAGGACACAAAGGCGCATTGTTGGCTGGCAAGCTGGGGGACACGGAAGTCTACGCCATGGAAGGCCGCTTCCATTTCTATGAGGGCTACTCCATGAAGGAAGTCTGCTACCCGTTCTATGTGTTCAAGCTGTTGGACGTGGAAAAGGTGGTGTTGACCAACGCCTGCGGCGGCATCAACCGGGAGTTTGCGCCGGGCACCCTGATGCTCATTACCGACTTCATCAACATGATGGGTACGAACCCCCTCATTGGCCCCAACGATGAGCGCTTCGGCCCCCGCTTCCCGGATATGACCGAACCTTACAGTCTGGAACTGCGGAACCTTGCCAAGCAGACCGCCGATGAACTGGGCATTGCCTACAAGGAGGGCGTTTACATGGGCTTTATGGGCCCCTGCTATGAAACGGCGGCTGAAATTCGCGCCTTTGCGGGGATGGGAGCCGATGCCGTGGGCATGAGCACCGTGCCGGAAACCATGGTCTGCAACTACATGGGAATGAAGGTACTGGCCGTCAGCTGCATCACTAACATGGCCACCGGCATCCAGACGGTCAAGCATAGCCACGCCCGCGTGCTGGAGATCGCAAATCAGGCAGGCGATACCCTGTGCCGATGGCTGGGTGCGGTGATTCAGAGAATGGAGTAAAAAAGATGTGCTCTGTGTCAACGAGGTGGAAGCCTGCGCCCTTGCCGGAACCGAGACCTTTGAAGCGGACGCTGTTTTGACCCTGCTGCACGAAAAATACCCGCAGACCCGTCTGCTTCTGACAGCCGGGAGTGCGGGCAGCTACTATCTGGATGCAGAGCGGCGGCTGTTTGTCCCCTGCGAAAAGGTGCAGGCCGTGGATACTACAGCTGCCGGGGACACTTACAGCGGCTATTTTCTGGCGGGCCTTTGCAGCGGCAGTTCAGTAGAGGACGCCATGCGGCTTGCTACCAAAGCAGCCGGAATTGCCGTGCAGCGCAAAGGTGCAGCGGCATCCATCCCGGAAATCAAAGAGTTGAAATGAATGATACAGAAGGCCATGTGGATATTCTGGTCTGCATGGCGGGCACCGGCGGCACGGGTTTTGGCACAGCAAGTTATCTGCGCAGCCGCAACCCGAATCTGCAAGTGGTTCTGGTGCAGCCCCATCCGGACTCCCGCCTGACCCCGGAGCACCCGGATGCGCAGATCATAGATGGCGTTTTGCCGGCGTATGATGTGCCGGAAAGCGCACTTTCCGACTATCTGCGGCCAGACTGGAGCGATGCGTGCATCAATGTCCGCACCGAGGAAGCCTACGAAACGGCCCATGAGGTGCTGCGGGCGGAAGGACTGTTTCTGGGCACATCGGCAGCAGCGGCTTTGCACGCAGCGGTGCAGGTGGGCCGCAGACCGGAGAATCAGGGAAAGAACATCGTGGTCATCGTCCCGGACAACGGCATGAAATATCTGTCTACGCCGATGTACCGGCAGAAATGATAAAAACACGATGATACGACTTAATTTTAAAAAGATTGCATAGGATTTTATAAAAGTATTATTCTTTTATGAATTTTAGCACTCTTCTATTGACACTGCTAATGAACGGTGCTATAACAGTGGCGTGCTCAGGAGGAAGGGCAAAAGGAGAGCCGCTAGGCTCCCCGGAAAGCCCTTCTGAATGGACGCTTCAGATTTTTTGCCCCGACCCGAACGCCGGGATTGGAGGAATGATTTATGCTTATGCCGACTGTTTTCCATGAAAACCTGTTCGATGATTTCTTCGATCCGTTCTGGAATGACGCTGCACTGGAACGTATGATGAACCGTGAGGCTCGTGGTGCCTTTGGTAAGCGTGGTGCAAACATGATGAAGACCGATGTCAAACAGACGGACAATGGCTACGAAGTAGCTGTTGACCTGCCGGGCTGCAAGAAGGAAGACGTTCAGATGGATCTGAACGACGGCTACCTGACCATTCAGGCAGTGCGCAGCCACAGCAACGACGAAAAGGATAAGAAGGGCCGCTATCTGCGGCGCGAATCCTTCTCCGGCACCTGCGCGCGCAGTTTCTACGTGGGCGATGTGAAGAAGGAAGACATCCACGCAAAGTTCGAGGATGGCGTCCTGCACGTCGAGCTGCCTGCTCCTCAGCAGACGAAGGCTTTGCCTGAGAACCCGAATCTGATTGCAATCGAGTAAAACGCCGGTCGTGTGCGCCAAGGCACAACGCACATAAAGTGGCCCCGGAGAGCTGTAACAAGCCCTCCGGGGCCATTTTTGTTTCCCGACATCTTTTCCGCAGCGGCAAGGCGTGGTAGAATAAGGGCAGAACCAATCCACAGGTGAGAAAATCGAACTTCAGAGAGAGGAGATATTTCTATGCAGTCTGATGAGCTGAAACGCCGGATCTCGGCAGGCAGAGGAGATGCTTTGGCCGATCTGGTTTTGAAAAATGCCAGAATCGTCAATGTGTTTACCGATGAGATCGACACCGCTGACATTGCCATCAGCGGAAACCGGATCATGGGTGTGGGTGCGTATCACGGCCAGAAAGAAGTTGATCTGCACGACAAATATGTCTGCCCGGGCCTGATCGATGGGCATATCCACATCGAAAGCTCCATGCTCTGTGGTCCGGCTTTCGAGCAGGCAGTGCTGCCCCACGGTACCACTGCGGTGGTCACAGACCCACACGAGATCTCGAACGTTGCGGGGCTTGAAGGCTTGGACTTCATGCTGGAAACGACAAAAAATCTGACCCTTTCGGTTTATTTCATGCTGCCCTCCTGTGTTCCGGCCACGGATCTGGATGAATCCGGTGCGGTGCTGAACGCAGAACAGCTCCGTCCTTACTATGGCAGTCCCCGCGTGCTGGGGCTTGCGGAGCTGATGAATGCCTACGGGACGGTGCGCTGTGACCCGAAGATCCTGCAGAAGATCCGCGACTGTACCGAAGCGGGAAAGATCGTGGATGGCCATGCGCCGCTCTTGAGCGATAAGGACCTGAATGCTTATATTACGGCAGGCGTTCAGTCCGATCACGAGTGCTCCAACATTGAGGAAGCCATGGAAAAATTCCGGCTCGGACAATATATCATGATCCGGGAAGGAACGGCTGCCAAAAATATGGAGGCCCTGATGCCGCTGTTCCGGGAGCCCTATTGCAGCCGTTGTATGCTGGTGACGGATGATAAGCACCCCGGTGACCTGCTGGACAGCGGCCACATCGATTCCAACATCCGTAAAGCGATCCGGCTGGGCGCGGACCCAGCAGTGGCCGTCAAAATGGCAACGCTGGTTCCGGCACAGTATTTTGGATTAAAGCAGCACGGTGCCGTGGCACCGGGGTATGTTGCCGACCTCATTGTAGTATCGGATTTGGAATCCTTTACGGTCGAACAGGTTTACAAGAATGGCACGCTGGTGGCCGAGCACGGAAAAACGCTGAAACCCGCACCGCTTGACATCGACCATGCGCGCTTTGCACGCGTCATGAACTCGTTCGATTTGGATGAGATCACACTGGAGGATTTGGAACTTCGGGAAAGCGGAGAGCAGGAGCGTGTCATCTGCCTGAACCGGGGCGAGCTGCTTACGGAGGAAAAAATCATCCCGTTCCAACGGCATCCGGGCAAAGCTCCCGGTGTGGACCCGAAACACAACATCGTAAAACTGGCCGTTTTTGAGCGGCATCATCACTCCGGCCATGTGGGCATTGGCTTTTTAGGAAACTTCAGCCTGAAATGCGGAGCTGTTGCATCGAGCATCGCACATGATTCCCATAACCTGATCGTGGCAGGGGACAACGATGCCGACATGATGCTGGCCGGCAACATCGTGCGGAAAAACAAAGGCGGACTTGCGTTTGTGGCAGATGGACAGGTCGTGGCAGAACTTGCGCTTCCGGTGGCCGGATTGATGAGCACCGAAAGCGCAGAGAGCGTTGCGGCGAAAATGCAGGCGCTGAACGATGCCCTCAAGGCACATGGTGTAGCGGAAGATATCGGCATCTTTATGACCCTCGCCTTCGTCAGCCTTCCGGTCATTCCAAAACTCAGACTGAATACATACGGCATCATCGATGTAGCGCAGCAGAAAGTCGTTCCGGCTGTTTTTTAATAGGCGATAACAAAAATACTGCTGGAGATCGACCTGAATGGTCCGTCTCCGGCAACAGAACAGTTCGTTCCTACTCTTAGAAGCGAGCCGCATCAAGAGAAAAATTGACGGAAATTCTTATTTGATAAATCGGGATTTTGGAGGTTATTATGGCTTTTGATTTTAAAAAAGAGTATAAAGAATTCTATATGCCGAAGAACAAACCAGAGATTGTAAATGTACCTAAGGCAAATTATATTGCAGTTAGAGGAAAAGGCAATCCAAATGAAGAAGGCGGAGCATATCAACAAGCAATCAGTGTTCTATATGCTGTTGCATACACATTAAAAATGAGTTACAAGACTGATTATAAAATTGAAGGATTTTTTGAATATGTTGTTCCGCCATTGGAAGGTTTTTGGTGGCAGGATGATGTCGAGAGTGTAGATTATACAAATAAGTCTGCTTTCAGCTGGATTTCTGTTATCCGTTTGCCTGATTTCATTTCTAAAGCTGATTTTGACTGGGCGGTAGAAACAGCAACGAAAAAGAAGAAACTTGATTGTTCGTCAGCAGAGTATCTTACGATTGATGAGGGATTATGCGTTCAAATTATGCATATAGGTTCTTTTGATAATGAGCCAGCAACTGTTGCTCTTATGGATACTTATCTAGAACAAAATGGATATGTTAATGATATTAACAAAGATAGGTTGCACCACGAGATTTATATGTCTGATGCAAGAAAGGTTGCCCCAGAAAAATGGAAAACTGTAATTAGACATCCAATTAAGAAAGCGCAAAGTTCGCGTTTATCAAGGTGAACATTTAAGTATTAAAAACGGGAGTGAAAACAAATGATGACCATTGCACAGATTATGGAAAAGATGATTGCCTTTTCCGAAGGGAATATCCATGACATCACGCACCTGAGCTGCGTGTGGACCTATGCCAAAACCATTGGTGAGCTGGAGGGGCTGGACGCAGACACGCAGTTTATTCTGGAGGTGGCGGCCATCACCCACGATATCGCCTGCCCGCTCTGCCGCAAAAAGTACGGCAACACCAATGGTAAATATCAGGAGCAGGAGGGTGCCCCGCTGGTGCGGGAGTTCTTGGCGGATACCGGCATGACGGCAGAACAGATCGACCGTGTGGCCTATCTGGTAGGGCACCACCATAGCCCGGCGCAGATCGACGGCATTGACTATCAAATTCTGATTGAGGCAGATTATATCGTCAATGCGTCCGAAAGCGGGTACGGCCAGCAGGCAATCCGAACCTTTATGGAACATACGATGAAAACGGCAGCAGGTATCCGGCTGACGAAAACAGTGTTTGGAGTGTAAAAATGATTCAGAAGCATTGCTTTGAATGCGGCACGGCATTGATTGAAAAAGAACTGGAAGAAGAGGACATTGTGCCTTATTGCCCGAAATCCGTCCCAACAGCCTTGCAGCGGAATTTTTGAATGCGTATCTGGACGAAGTGGGGAATAAGCCGATGGAGATGTGATTCGTGGCTGTGCTGCGGGAATTTTGACGGAGAGTATGGAAAAAAGTTGGTTCGGCCTGTTTCGGTTGACTTTTTTATAAAGAATCGGTATATTGATACTATATAGTATCAATAAGTATCAACTGCGAGGTGGACAGAATGGATGGGGCACAGTTTGCCAAAATGCTTTCAGATAAGCATTTGTTTGAACTCAATCGGATGGAATACAAGTACTCGACTGTCAGCGTCAAAGAATTTGCCGAATTGCTGCGGCAAAACTTTGCGCAGCCTCTGCCGTTGACTGATTTTTCTGGAAATAAGCTGTTTTACCTGCCGAACCTCGCGCAAATTTCAACAAATGGTATGAAGCAGTTGCTCTCTGTCCCTGTCAGTGGACAAAACTTCGGTTTGTCGGCGATGACCGAGGAAATTTATGCGACTTTTCAAATTGAAAGTATCCGCTCGACCCGCAGCAGTATCCGTTATATCCTCGATGGTTATGCCCCTCGTGATGAACAAGAAGCCCGCATCTATGGTATGAAGCGCGGACTGGAGTTTATCGCGAATCGTCAGAATAGGATCACCGAGGAGAATCTGCATTACCTGTATCAGATCAGCACAGGGGATTATCTCCCGGATGAAGATCGATTACTGCCAAACCACTTTTATCGGCATGGCGAGGTTTTTATTGTGGGCGGTGAAGAACCCAGACCGGGACTTCCGGCAGAGCGGCTTCCCGGTGCCATGAAATGGCTTGTCGATTTTGCGAATGCCAATGACGGCATCAATGAGCTGCATAAGGCTGCCATTCTGCACTTTGCTTTTGCATACTACCACCCCTATTTTGACGGGAATGGACGCACTGCACGGCTATTCCACCTCTGGTATCTTGTTCAGCAGGGCTATCCTGCGGCACTATTCACGCCGTTTTCCCGATACATCGCTGAAAACAAGGACGCATATTACAAAGCCTACGAATGCGTGGAGAGAAATGCTCTGATTTCCGGCTATACGGATGTGACTCCCTTTCTGTTCTACTTCTGCAATGAGGTCTATAACCGCCTGCAGGTGGATGCAGTCCCGCCGAAAACTGATCTTGAGGTATATCAAACTGCTCTTGCGGAAGGAAAAATCACAGAAAAAGAACGGCTGCTCTGGGAGTATGTTCTGTCTGCTTATGGTGCAGAGGAGTTTACCACAAAGCAGCTGGAAAAGGATTTCCAAAACGCTGCGTATGCAACCATTCGGACGTTTGTGATGAAATTCCATGAGATGGGGCTGCTCACTGCAAGAAAAGCAGGAAACAGGGTGTTCTATCGTGTCGGTGGGACTTCTGACGGTCGGCCATTATAATGAATCCAAAAGGAGAGCGTTATGAAAACGATTCGTGTTGTGGCCGCTGTGATTTGCGACTCCATGCAGGAAAAGCGCAAAATCTACGCTACCGCCCGCGGTTATGGCGACTATAAAGGCCAGTGGGAGTTTCCGGGCGGCAAAATCGAGCCGGGCGAAACCCCGCAGAAGGCTCTGAAGCGGGAAATCGAAGAAGAACTGGACACGGAAATCACCGTGGAGGAGTTAATTGGGACAATCGAGTACGATTATCCGGCGTTTCATCTTTCCATGGACTGCTTCTGGTGTGAAGTGGTTTCCGGCGATCTTGTTCTGAAAGAAGCGGAAGCTGCGCGGTGGCTGACGAAGACTAACTATTAAAAGTCAAGCCCTAAAATGAAAAAATCCGCCAACCATCCGCTGCCCATGACAAACATCATTCAAATGCTGGCCTTGGAGTAGCGAGGGTGACGGAGAGAACAGCAAAGCAAGCCCAGCCAACCCTCGCAAAAACAGAATAGCATTTGAATGCTTCGGTTTGTCAAGGGTTCGCTGCGCCAGCTAAGTTGTTCTTAGGTTTAACTCAGGCTCTGGAGAAAATCAAGTGACGGCAAGATATGCTTTACCGGACTTCTGCAAAGCGTAAATCAGTCGTACGAGTTTCTTTGTGGCATGAGATAGGGCAACATTGTAGTGCTTGCCTTCAGCTTGCTTTTTGGTAAGGTATTCAGTAAAAACAGGATTCCAGTAGCAGACGTATTTGGTTGCAGTGTAAAGAGCGTATCGAAGATAACGAGAGCCACGCTTTTCCATGTGTGCATAGCAGTTTGTGAGTTTTCCTGACTGGTATGTGGAGGGAGAACATCCAGCATAAGCCAAAACTTTGTCAGGAGAGTTAAAATTCGAAAAATCCCCTACCTCTGCAAGAATCATCGCAGCAGAATGAAATCCCATTCCGGGAATCGAAAGGATCGGCGGTTTCAATTCATCCATGATTTTCCGAATGGCATCTTCAATTTCATTGATTTCGGAGGTAAGTTCTTGAATGAGCTTAATGGTGTGCTTTAATTCCAAAGACTTAGCAGGCATAACAGAACCAATGGATGTTCTGGCTGCATCTCGGATATGAGTAGCTTTATCTTTTCGGTAATGGCCTCTGGATGTTTTCACGAGAATATTAGCTAATCTGGTCAGATGAGCTTCTGAAATCTGCTTTGCACCGGGATACTCACTGAGAAGTGCGTAGATTGAAGTGCCGTGGATAGACGAAACAAGCTGTTCCAATTCCGGAAACAGGATTGTAACCAATCTGGACACCGACTGCTTTAGTTTAGCGCGTTCCTGAACTTTATCAAATCGGTATCTCGTGAGTGACTTTAGTTCTTCGTTGTGATATGCTGTATCTGTGTAGGACTTGAGGTCTACATCGGACAACAGCATAGTTGCAATCGTTTTTGCATCCACACGATCGGTTTTAGTTTTGCGAAGACTGAGGCTCTTTCGATACAGGTTGGTATGCAAGGGATTCATGACATAGACGGGCAGATCATTGTCAAGAAGAAACCCACGGATGTTGTAGCTATAATGTCCGGTAGCCTCAAGCCCTACTTTTATTTTGTCTGATTTTTGAGAACAGTCTTGGATTGTTTGTAGCAGACTTTTGAAACCATCCATGTTGTTGGGAATGGTAAAGCAATCGACAAGGGTCGTTCCTTCCGAATCGAGAATGCAACAGTCATGCTTATCTTTGGCAACATCAATTCCGACACAGACCATTTTATACCTCCGTTATATTATTCAATGCTGCTTAGGACCACAGACTTCTTTGCTCTTGTAACCTCGTTCTAAATAAACCGTCTGGCGGTATCTAACTGATTAACATTTCAACAAAGAAGCTGTGGTTGGAGCCTTCGTCAAACCGTCTTTGCGGTAGGAGGTGTTCACCAATCCACAGCATCCCATACAGTGTAGCATACCGCTGGAGAGCGGTCTATAAATACTACTCTTTTATAATACGAGGAGGAGTTTGATTCCGTTCCGTGGCTCCCGGCGGATCAGACTATTTTGGATGTTATCAGAAGTTCAATGCAGCCAGTGAAACCACTCCATACCAGCGAATATGACAACGAACCTCTGCAGAGATGCTGAGGATTCCCGGAATGAAAGATGAACTGGGCCGTCCCATGATGCTGTTGGTGAAAGCCGCTATTCCGAAAAAATCGTAAAACAGAGGCCTCCGAATCTTTTCCTAATAAGAAAGAGATTCGGAGGCCTTTATTGGTTGATTTAGCTAACAGTCGTGTCGAAAGACATCCCGTCTGAGGGCAAAGCGAAGGTTTTGCTTTTCGGGCGGGATTTTTTTGCTTTTTGGGACTGTTGTATACAATATACGGACTAAGAGGGTGGGTGACTTGGACTACGAGTCCATAAACTTTTGCTCGAAAGTACGATACACTATTGTCACGGCAGCGGCCCACCTCCGAAAGGGAGCGGGAGCCGCAGCCGGGCGGACCTTGAAAATTGAATATGCAGCTTCAGGTACTTCCAGATAATGATACTTCCGTAATTCGCGGCCCGGTCATAAAGAAGACGGGGTGGCCGAGAGGCCAATGGAGTGGTGCAAATCCAACGCCTGATTGTTTCCCTTTCTCAGGGGTGCCGGGGGTAAATTAAGAGAAACCATACAAAACCTTTTCCAAACGCCGTTCGAGGGTAACCACGGACGGCGTTTTTATATATCAGCGAAAAGGAGTACGCAAATGAATCGCAAGACCACAAAAAAGGTGGATGAATCCACCCTGACAACTTTGTGCGCCGTCTGCCGAGGGGCATTTTTGGACGCAAAGGGCGTCCGGCTTCGCAGAGCCGACCCCAGGCAGCTCGTCAAGGATGTCTGCACGTATTGCCAGACACGATATGGGTTTGACTACTACGTTCAGCCCATTGTCCGTAAATCGAAAATGACCGGAAAGGAGAACCGACGTGAAACTGAGCCAGCTTAAAATTGACCCGGAGTTCCAAAGCAAAATTCCGCCGCTGCAGTTTGAGGAAGAACAGCAGCTTGAGCAGAACATCATTGCCGAGGGTCGTCTTCTGAATCCCATCATCACATGGAATGGCTACATTCTGGATGGGCACACCCGCTACCGCATCCTGAAAACCGTAAAGGAGGAGAAATTATGATGAATTCAAATTTAAACCTCAGTGCTTTGCCTGAATGCAAGTTTGCCTATCAGATGGTGAACAGTGCGCTGCTGATCCCGTGTATTGAATATCAGCGTATGCTACGGATGGAGAAGGTTTCGCAGATCGCGGAAAACTTCTCGGAGTACATCGCGAACGAGCCGAAGGTCAGCTACCGGGATGGGCGCTTCTACATCTTTGATGGGCAGAACACGGTAGAAGCACGTCGAACCTGCAACGGTGGTATGGAATTGCCCATCCGCTGCAAAGTCTTCTGCGGCCTTACCAAAGAAGACGAAGCAACGCTGTTTGCGATTCAGACCGGCAATGCTACCTGCCTGACGGCGGGCGAACGCCTTCGTGCAAATCTGGTGGCCGAAAACCCGGATGCACTTTACTTTGTGGGGATCACGTCGAATGCCGGTGTGGAATTTGCCTACATTGATCGTTGCAACTGTTACCACTCGGACGGAAAAGAAGAAAAAACAGCCCACCCATGTGCTGGTGGATTCCAACCCGGCCTTTGAAGAACCGTCCATGATTCTTCTGGAGCAGATCTTCACGATCGATAAATCCCGCATCGAACGCTTTATGGGCTATGCCAGCAAGGCTGAAATGCTCCGCATTGATATGGCTTTGCTGGTCAGCCTGGCGTTGAACCTTCTCGCCGGGAGCCGCAGCGAATAGCGGACAACCCGTGATCCGTAAGAATGAGGTGATGGCGATGTGACCGGAGGTGAGTGAGCCATGCGAAAGAGTGCCCCCATTGAAGTGGTGGTGCATTACCCCAAAACCGAGGAAGGCTGGGAAGAGTTGGGCAAGCGTGTCGCAACCGCCCACGCCAACGATGTGATCGAAAAAATCGAGCGGCTGAACTGCCCCACATGGCAGAAGCTGGAACTGTATCAGGCGGTCATTGATACCACCAAGGGCACCTATAAGCCCAAGGAACACCAGAAACCCGGCTGGCATAAGTGGAGAAGCGCGCCCGGCGGGTGGAGTCGAAGGTGTCCACGGCTTTCATCAGGCCAATGGTGCCCAAAGAACTGCTGTATCCGGCGCCTTTGCTGCATAAAAACGATGATACGACTGATTTCCGAAAAGATTGCATGAAATCTTATCAAAGTATTATTCTTTTGTGAATTTTAGCACTCTGTACTTGACAGTGCTAAAAATATGTGCTATAACTAGGCCGTGCTCAGGGGAGAGGGGCATGAGGGAGCCGCAAGGCTCCCGGGAAGACTCCGCTCCTGATGCACATCTCATAAATTTTTTACCCGACCCGAACGCCGGGATTGGAGGAATGATTTATGTTTATGCCGACTATTTTCCATGAAAACCTGTTCGATGATTTCTTTGACCCGTTCTGGAACGATGGTGCGCTGGAGCGTGCGATGAACCGTGAAGAGCGTGAGACCTTCGGCAAGCGCGGTGCAAACATGATGAAGACCGATGTGAAGCAGACCGCCGACGGCAGCTATGACGTTGCCGTTGACCTGCCCGGCTGCAAGAAGGAAGACGTTCAGATGGAGCTGAACGACGGCTACCTGACCATTCAGGCCGTCCGCAGCCACAGCAATGACGAGAAGGATAAAGAGGGCCGCTACCTGCGCCGCGAGACCTTCTCTGGCACCTGCGCCCGCAGCTTCTATGTGGGCGACGCCGTGAAGAAGGAGGACATCCACGCAAAGTTCGAGGATGGCATCCTGCACGTCACGCTGCCCGCATCTCAGCAGCAGAAGGCTCTGCCTGTGAACCCGAACCTGATCGAAATTGAATAACTGTTATGTACCGGTGTAAAATACCGGTGCATAGGACTTGCCCCCGGAGAGCTGCCCAAAGGCTCTCCGGGGGCTTTTTGCGTTCCGGCATCTTTTCGGCAGGGAAAAGCATGGTGTGATCCGGATGGCATAGGGCAGGGGGTCAGGCCCGGCTCCTTCATCGCCCGCATTCCCCACGGTATTCTCAGATACTTCATATCAAAACCTCCATTCCATCTTTACGATCTGCATTTTCATCCCATGGTCGCCGACTTTGGCGAGAAGACGAAAGAATCCGCTGCCGCTCTTGACAAAGAGTGGTTTTGTACTATGATTGTTATACATACAACGATGCAGATACATCTTTTTGAGATAAGACCCGGAGGCTGTCTATGGATATTACCGATGAAAAATGAGAAGAACTTCCGCCCGGACCGGATATTCTCTTATTTCCGGGCCGAGTGGCTCCCGCTGGCCTTCGTGACCCTGTCGGGCCTCATCTATAACATCGGCCTGCTGGCCACCCCGTGGTTCGAGGGCCGTCTGGCCCAGTGCCTGGCGGACATCCTGAGCGGCAGCGAAACAGCGGCCCAAATGGCGCTGCTGGTTCTGGCCTATATCCTCGTCACCCTGTTGGTGCAGGCGTCGCGGTTCATCAAGCGCTTTTATGTCCGCCGCTTTGCCAACAACATCAACCGCCGGATGAAGGGCATCCTCTACGCCAATCTGGTGCGCCAGAGCCGGGCTTCGCTGGAAAAAGAGGGCGCCGGTGAGCTGATGACCAAGGCCATCTCCGATGTGGACGACTGCGTGGAAGGTATGCGCAAGTTCACCACCGAAGTCTTCGATACCGGCGTGGCGCTGGCGGGTCATGTGGTCATGCTGCTGGTGTACGACTGGCGGCTGGCTCTGCTGAGCCTGCTGTTCACGCCCTTCTCCTACGTCTGCGCGGCATGGATGAAAAAGCCGGTCCAGCAGGCCGGTGCGGCCTACAAAAAGGCGGCGGGCGCACTGAGTGCCGCCACCCTCGACCGCGCCCGGAACGCCGTGACTTACCGCATCTACGGCTGCGAAGACGCCCGTGTGGAGCGGTACGAAGAGGCACTGAATACCTACGAAAAGACGGCAGTGAAGAACAACGTGTGGCAGTCGGCCCTGCCGCCGCTCTATCTGGCGGCGTCAGAGGCAGGCGTACTGTTCATTTTGTGGTTCGGCGCAAAGAATGTCCTCGGCACCGGCTGGCGTGTGTGGGACATCGCGGCTTTTACCACCTTCCTCTCCTGCTTCACCAAGCTGGTGGTCAAATCCTCCAAGGTGGCCAAGCTCTTCAACTCGGTGCAGAAGGCCGAAGTCTCCTGGAAGCGCATCAAACCTCTGATGAAGTCGCCGGAGCAGCTGGACGCACTGGATGTCCCGGCGGCAGAAGATGTGACCCTCAGGAACCTCTCCTTCGCCTACGGCGACACCCTCATCTTTTCGGGTCTGAGTCTGACAGCCCATCCCGGCGACATCATCGGAGTCACCGGCCCGGTGGCCTGCGGCAAATCTACCTTTGGCCGGGTCTTCCTCTGCGAGGCCCCCTATGAAGGCTCGGCGCAGTTTGGCAGAAAGGAGTTCTCCGCTCTGGCTCCGCGTCAGATTTCGGCCACCGTCGGCTATCTGGGCCACGACCCGGAGCTGAGCGCCGACACGGTGCAGAACAATGTCCTCTGCGGCAGCAAGCGGGACGCCATGCCCTATCTCGCCGCTGCTGCGCTGGAAGGCGAGGTGCTGGCGATGGAGAACGGCCTCGATACCGTCATCGGCAGCAGCGGCACCCGTCTTTCCGGCGGACAGGCCCAGCGTCTGGCGCTGGCCCGGACGCTGGCCCATCCGCGCCCTGTCCTCATCCTCGACGACCCGTTCTCGGCCCTTGACCGGGACACGGAGGATACGGTCTTTGCCGACCTGCAGGAATATGCCAGGGATAAGGTCGTCTTCCTCATCTCGCACCGCCTGTACCACTTCCCGCAGATGCAGAAGATCGTCTTTATGGATGGCGGAAAGACCACTGTCGGCACCCATGAGGAGCTGATGGCATCGGCCCCGGTCTACCGCCAGCTGTACGAAAGCCAGACAGGAGGGAAACAGCATGGAGAGCAGGCGTAAAAATGGTGTGTTTGAGGCTATCCGGATGGCCGCCGTGACCCACCGCCTTCTCACAGCGGGGACCGTCCTGTGTGCGGCGGCATCGGTGGCGGCGTCTCTGGTGCCGCCGCTGCTGCTGGCCCGCATCATCGACGGGCTGACGGCCGGGCTTCCGCTGACGTTCCCTGCGGTGCTTCTTTATTTCGGCAGTCTGGCGCTGGAAGGGATGCTCTCCTCGGCGCAGGAGAGCCTGCTGGTGCTCTTCGGCCAGAAAATGACCCACGCCCTGCGCTCTGAAATGTCCCGGAAGCTGACCAAGCTTCCCGCCAGCACACTGGCAGGGCAGAACCCCGGCGAGGTGGCCGCGCGCTTCTCGGGCGATGTGGATACGGTGGAGGCGCTGTTCACCTCCGGCATCATCAGCATGGTGGCAGACGCCTGCCGCATCCTCTCCATCATGGCGGTCATCGCCGTGAAGAATCCCGGCCTTGCGCTGATTTTGCTGCTGGTGCTGCCGCTGTTCGCCGTGTTCACCCGCCATGTGCAGACGCGGATGCTGGCAGCTCAGCTGGATAACCGCCGGGCGGTCGCCGCTGTGTCCGGCCAGGTCCCGGAAACACTGCACAACATCCGCACCATCCGGGCTCTGGGTCTGGAAGACTACATGGAGCGCCGCTATGACCGGTGCATCGGCGAAAGCTATGCCGCAATGGAGCGGACGAATTTTTACGACGCGATCTATTCGCCCGTCGTGCTGGTGCTGAATGCCGCCGTGGTCGGCATCGTCATGCTCCTCTCGGCTTCCGGCAATGCGGCTGTCCTGACGTTGTTCGGGATGTCGGTCGGCACCTCGGTGGCCGTCATCAACTACATTTCCCGCATCTTTGCGCCCATCGAGAGCCTTGGCATGGAGATACAGACCATCCAGTCGGCAATGGCGGGCGTCAAGCGCATCGACGCCTTCCTTGACCAGCCGGAACGCACCATCCCCAAGGAGCGGGAGACCTCTGCCCGGGGCGATGTGGTGCTCTCTCATGTGACCTTCGGTTACGGCGAAAAGCACGTCTTGAACGATTTTTCCATGACCGTCAAGCAGGGCGAGCAGGTGACGCTGGTGGGCCGGACGGGTGCCGGAAAGAGCACAGTCTTCAAGCTGCTGCTGGGACTTTATCACCCGGAAGCCGGGTCGGTGACCATCGGCGGCGTTGACGTGGCGGACATCACGGACGCCAGACGCCGCATCTGCATCAGCTGTGTGGAACAGCATTTTGCCCGTGTGCCGGGTACGGTGCTGGAACAGATCACGCTGGGCGACCCCGGCATCACCGAAGAGATGGCAAGGAATGCCGCGAAGCTTGCCGGTCTGGATGCCGCCATCCAGACCCTGCCGAACGGCTATGATACGGTGTGTACTGACGGGATGTTTTCGCAGGGCGAGTGGCAGCTTCTGTCCATCGCCCGCGCCGCAGCGGCAGACCCTGCCGTGCTGCTGCTGGACGAGATAACGGCCAACCTCGATGCTGAGACCGAGGCCCGTGTCCTCGAAGCGCTTCGCCGCGCGTCCGAAGGACGCACGGTGCTCTCCGTCTCCCACCGCATCTATGAGAACCTCGGCGGCCGGACGGTAGAGGTCAGGACGCAAAACGCATAAGAAAAAGTGAAAAATGAAACAAGAAAAAGCTTACTATCATCTGCCCGGACTGTTCGAGTTCTACGAGCTGTACCGGGAGTTCCTGCCCCTGTTCCGGGCGCACAGAGAATACTTTTATGACTGGTGCGACATCGGCTCCATCTACGGCGCACCGGCCGACTGCGTCTGGGGCGGTGGACGGGCTGGCTTCGGGGAGCATGACCCCAAAGAAGTCCTTGCCCTGACGCGGGAATACGGCATCTCGGCGCGGCTGACCTTCAGCAACTCGCTCCTCCGGGAGGAACACCTTTCGGATAAAAAGTGCAACGCTCTCTGCGCCCTGTTTGAGCAGGAAAACCCGGTACAGAGCGGCGTCATCGTCCACTCGGAGCTGCTGCTGGACTACCTGAAAACGCACTATCCGCAGCTTTATTTCGTGTCCTCCACGACCAAGGTGCTGACAGAGTTTCAGCAGCTCCGGGCGGAGACGGCCCGGGAAGAGTTCCGCTATGTGGTGCCGGACTTCCGGCTGAACAAAGCCTTTGGAGAGCTGGACAGTCTGCCGCAGGCGCAGAAAGACAAAGTGGAATTTCTCTGCAACGAGTGCTGCTGGGTCGGATGCCGGGACAGAAAGTGCTGCTATGAGAATGTCAGCCGAAAAAATCTCGGCGAAGCCTGCCCCGAACACATCTGTACCGCACCGGGTGCGGAGGAAGGCTACCGCTTCTCGAAGGCGATGGAAAATCCGGGGTTTATCGGCATCAGGGACATTCAGGATGTCTATATGCCGATGGGATTTTCCAACTTCAAGATCGAGGGCCGGGGCCTGGGCAGTGCGCTGGTACTGGAATTTCTGCTCTACTACATGACAAAACCGGAATACCAGCTGCATGTCCGGGAAGCCATCTATCTGGACAATATGCTCGACCTGTTCTGAGGAACCGCACGACGGTTGCGTCGAGCCGGATGACACCGGGCAGAACGCCAGGAGCGGCTATCGGAAAGGCGTGGGCTGATAAATAAAACAAGGGCTGCTGTACAACACGGTACAGCAGCCCTTTGCAGTTATTTCCGGCTCGTCAGCTTATTCAAAAACATCACAGCCAGCACGATGACGCCGATGATCAGCACGATGCTCACCATCCCGATGACCATGATGGGCAGAGTCGTCATCCACGAAGTAAGATGCAGCATATCAGTCCCTCCTTTAGCTCAGCAGGGTCAGCAGCAGTCCGCCGGCGATGACAGAGGCTATCTGGCCCGAGACGTTGACACTGATGGAGTACATCAGCAGGAAATTCTGGTTGTCCTCCTCGAGGCCCAGCTTGTTGACGACACGGCCGCTCATGGGGAAGGCCGAGATGCCGGCTGCGCCGATCATGGGGTTGAGCTTTTTGCTCTCCGGGAGGAAGAGGTTCGTCAGCTTTGCGAACAGCACACCGCCGGCGGTGTCAAACACAAAGGCCACGAGGCCCAGTGCAAGGATGAGCAGAGTGTCGGGCCGCACGAACTTGTCGGCGGTCATCTGGCCGGCCACGGTCAGGCCCAGCACGATGGTGATGAGGTTTGCGAGGACGTTCTGCGCCGTTTCACTCAGGGTGTTCAGCACACCGCACTCCCGCAGCAGGTTGCCGAACATCAGAAAGCCCACCAGTGCTACGCTGGCCGGAGCCACGAGCCCGGCGATGATGGTCACGACGATGGGGAACAAGATCTTGGTCAGCTGGCTGACACTGCCCTTCTGGTAGGGCATCCGGATGCGGCGCTCCTTCTGGGTGGTCAGCAGCTTGATGACCGGCGGCTGCACGATGGGGACCAGCGCCATGTAGCTGTAGGCCGCCACCATGATGGCACCAAGGTACTGGGAGTGCAGGACGTTGGCCACGAAGATGGCCGTGGGGCCGTCTGCCGCGCCGATGACGGCGATGGAAGCGGCGTCCTTCAAATCGAAGAAGAAGCCCGCGAGGAAGAGGGTGAAGAAGATGCCGAACTGCGCCGCTGCGCCGAAGAGCATCAGCCACGGCTTCTCGAGCAGCGGGCCGAAGTCGATCATTGCACCGATGCCGATGAAGAGCAGCAGGGGGAACAGCTCGTTGGACATCCCGGCCTCAAACAGAGCCGAAATGGGGCCGACGGTGTCGCCCTGCGTGATAGCGCCCGATAAGGGCAGGTTGACGAGGATGGCTCCGAAGCCCATGGGGAGAAGCAGGCTCGGCTCCATCTTTTTTGCGATGGCGAGGTAGATGAGCAGGGCGCCGATGCCCCACATCACCACCATCTGCCAGGTCAGGTTCCCGAAATTGGAAAAGAGACTGGCGAATGCATTCCAGAAATCCATGTCATTGCCTCCTTTGAAATCTGCGGTGCAATGACGAAAAAAGAGACTTCCGCCACAGCACCAATTACTGTGACAAAAGTCTCAAGCGAACACATGACATCGGGCATTTCTGCCGTGTTGACGCTGCCATGCAGCGCTCCCATAAGGTGGAGCGCCCTCTACTCCCTTTTATCCAATTCTATTAAACCAGAATATGCGAAGCCTGTCAAGAAATGTGCGGGACTTTTAGCTGAATCTTAGGGGGAACTCTGAATATAGAGTGAAAAAAGAGGCTGAAGAGTACGAAAATGCTTTTTGCACTTTATTCTTTTACAACGGCCGCCTTCTCGATGCCATAGCGGGCAAAGAGGGGGAGGGCCTCCGGCGGAACCGTCTCGCCGCTGACCACGATGGGGATGGCAGGCGGGCAGGAGACCGCCGGTGCGGCGCAGATGCGGCCCACAGCCTCGGCGGCAGGGATCATCTCCTGCGGTGCAAGGACAGCTTCCCGGATGGTGAAACGGCGGGGCTGTGCTTCGAGCGCCCCGGCCAATGCCGCGAAAGCGGCAGGATCGTCAGCCGCAACGGAAACATCGGCAGCAGGGGCCTCATCGCAGATGGCGTGCAGGGCCGTTTGCAGGCAGGCAAACTCTGCCGCAGAACTCTCGGCGGAAGGCATCAGCACGACGTAACGGGGGTCGGCATACTCGCACTCCACACCCCGCTCCCGCAGAGCCTGCGCCAGCTGCTGGCCGGAAAGCCCCAGCGCGGCGGCGTCCAGCGTCAGCTTGAGGGGTTCACGGTGCGCCCCGGTGAGGGGGAGCGCCAGCCCGGGCCGGAGGGCATCCAGCTCCCGGCAGAGCATCCCCAGCCGCCAGCGGCAAACGTCCAGCTTCTCCCGGAAGCCGTCGGCCAGAACCGCGTTGGCGGCGTCCAGCGACTGTAAAATGAGATAAGAGGGGCTGGTGGAGCCGAAGAGAGCCAGCGCATTGCGCACCGCGGCCTCATCGGCCTGCACGGACGAACCAAGGTGCAGATAGGCACCGCCCGTGAGGACAGGCAGGGTCTTGTGGGCCGAGTCACAGCAGAGGTCCGCGCCCAGCTGGATGGGGTGGCGGCTGCCCTCCTTCAAAAAGTGGAGATAGGCGCCGTGAGCGTTGTCCACCAGAAGGGGCAGACCGTGGGCGTGGCAGACCGCCGACAGCCCCGCGACATCCTGCACGAAGCCCAGATAGTCCGGGCTGGTGAGGTAGACGCCGAAGGGCGTGCGGCCCTCGGCGGCCAGCTCGTCCAGCGCAGAAGAGAGCGCCTCCGGCTCCACAGGGCAGGTGCAGAGCGCCCCGGCGGCGTCCGGCGCAGGCCAGAGCCACTGGATGTCGAAGTCCAGCAGAGCCGCCGCGTAAAGCAGGGCCTTGTGGGCGTTCCGCGCCGCCAGCAGGACAGGCCGACCTGCCTTTGCGGGCCGCATTTGGAGCGCAAGGTGGAGCATGGCCCGGATGCACTGGCTGCTGCCCTCGGTGCTGTAATAGGTGCGGGCGGTGCCGAAGAGCTGCGTCGCGTTGGCCTCGCTCTGAGCGATGATGCCCTCGGCTTCGTACAGCTCGTCTGCGCCCGCAATTTCGGTGATGTCAAGCTCTTCACAGCCCAGCGGGCCGCGGCCCTTGTGGCCCGGCATATGCATCCGGGTGGTGCGCTGCCGGGCGTAGCGACGGACAAAATCGACGACAGGAGTGTTCATGGCTTTATTCGCAGGCTTCGCCGTCTGCGCAGGCGTTGCAGGTGCCGCCCAGCTCGATGGGAACTTCGATGCCCTGAGCTGCCAGCTCCTGGTTCTCAGCAACTTTTATCATGATGGCGCACTCGACACGCTTCTTAAACAGCTCACAGCCGTACTCGTAGACGCCGGTGATGCTGCCGGTGGCGTGGTAGGCGTTGGCTGCACAGCCGCCGGAGCAGTAGAGCTTGGCCCAGCAGTCCTTGCACTCGGGGCGGGCGTAGGCGTTGCAGTGCTTGAACTCATCCCGCACGGCGGTGTTGGTGACGCCCTTCCAGATGTCGCCCATCAGGTACTTGGGGTCGCCGACGAACTGGTGGCAGGGGTAGAGGTCGCCCCAGGGGGTGACGGCCATGTACTCGGTGCCGGAGCCGCAGCCGGAGATGCGCTTGTAGATGCAGGGGCCGCCGGTGAGGTCGATCATGTAATGGTAGAAGGTGAAGCCGCGGCCCTCGCGGTCGCGCTTTATCATCTCCTTGGCGAGGATCTCGTACTGCTCCTTCAGGATGGGCAGGTCCTCGGCGGTGAGGGCGCTGGGGTCGGTGGGCTTGGTGACGACCGGTTCCATGCTCAGCTCCGTGAAGCCGAGGTCGGCCATGTGGAAGATGTCGTTGGTGAAGTCGGTGTTGTAGTGGGTGTAGGTGCCGCGCATGTAATAGTTCTTGTCGCCGCGCTTTTTCACGAACTCCTGGAACTTCGGCACGATGGCGTCATAGCTGCCGTGGCCTGCGTAGTCCTTGCGGAAGCGGTCATGGACTTCCTTGCGGCCATCGAGGCTCAGCACGACATTGTGGCACTCCTTGTTGCAGAAGTCGATGACATCATCGTCGATGAGCATACCGTTGGTGGTCATGGTGAAGCGGAAGTTCTTGTTGTGGATCTTCTCCTGCTCGCGGCAGTAGGCGACGAGCTTTTTGACCATGTCGAAGTTCATCAGAGGCTCGCCGCCGAAGAAATCGACCTCGAGGTTGCGGCGGGTGCCGGAGTTCTCGATGAGGAAGTCCATAGCCCGCTTGCCCACCTCGAAGCTCATCAGGGCGCGGTCGCCCTGATAGCGGCCCTGCGAGGCGAAGCAGTAGGAGCAGTTGAGGTTGCAGGTGTGGGCGACGTGGAGGCAGAGCGCCTTGACCACGGTCTGGCGGTTCTTGAAGTCGAAGGCCATGTCTTTGTAGACGTCGGGAGCCCAAAGCTTGCCGGCGGCTTCCAGAGAGGCCACATCCTCGAGGCACTGGCGCAGGTCGGCCTCGGTGACGTCGGGGCGGTCGGCATACTTTGCCAGCATGGCGGCCACGATCTCGTCGGCAGAGTGCTCTTTGTACATCGCAATGACGTCGTAAGCCACGTCGTCCACGACGTGGACCGAGCCGCTGCAGCTGTCCAGCACGATGTTATATCCGTTCAGTTGATACTGATGTACCATTTCATTCTCCAATCTATAATTGCCATAAAAAAATGCCGCCCTGCAAAGGCGGCATAGGGTCTGCAATGATTACTTATTGCTGTTCTCGCACTTCTGGTTTGCGACGCCGCAGGAGGTCTTGCAGGCAGACTGGCAAGAAGTCTGGCACTCGCCGCAGCCGCCGGTCACGACGCTCTTGGTCAGGTCACGAGTAGCGATAGTCTTAATACGTTCCATAGTTGAAAACCTCTCTAAGCTCCAAAGTTTTGCATACAGCTCTCTGTATACAGTGTTATCTTTATGTATGATAACACGATGTGCGGATTCTGTCAAGATTTCGCGGGTAGGTTTTTATCCCAGCGGCTGATACTTTTTCAGGATGGTATGCAGTCCCAGCTCCCGGGCGCGGGAGAGCAGGTAGCGGTAGCGGCACAAAAGCGCCTGCCGCTCGTAGATGCGCTGCTCGATGAGGTCGGAGTCCACCTCGAGGTCGAACATCATCGCGTTCCGCTGCAGGCAGAACAGGCACTCTTTCAGCTCTTCTTCCAGCTCGGGGTGGTAGCGCTCGTGCTCGTTGTCGCGGGGGATGCGGGGCGAAAGCAGAGTCTGGGTGGTCTTGGATGGGGTTTGCAGCATAAGGCGTCCTCCTTTATTAACAAGTAGAAAATCAGGTACACCTTATTGTATGGTGCGGAACGTGCAGAAAATGCCGGTTCTGAGGTTGGCACAAAGAAAACGCCGCCTCCGGGGGCGGGAGACGGCGTATGCTGGAAGTTATCAGAAGATGCGGTTGGCGCGGTTCATGTACTCGAGCTCACGCTTTGCGCAGGCATTCACATAGAGATTGATGTCGGAAGTGGTTTGCAGGTTAGCAATGCGGGCGTTCAGCTCAGCGCCTTGCGACTGAATGCCGCTCAACTGGTCAGATATACGCTCAGAGTTGCGGATAAGCTGACCAACCTTGCAGTTGGATTCTTCGATGGCATCATAAAGATCCTGTTGGAGCTCTTTGATCTCATCCAAGCGCTGGATAACCTGATCCAATTTCGAGATGATTCTATCCAGACGGCATTCAGTGTCATATTTGTTGTATGCACCCTCATGGCCTTCCAACTGAGTGCATACGCCGGTATCGAAGTAGCCATACAGGGAACAGATAGGGACGAGACCCCAATATTTTTTATGGATAACGCCCTTGTTGTATAGCTTGTTCAAAGTATCCACAGTCTTTTTGTGTGCATCCTTCAAAGTTTTGAGCTGGCCTTGAAGAAGCAGCTTTTTAGGACGCTCTCTTTCTACACGGAGTCGATCTTGTTCGACAGACAGATTGTATGCCTTTAATGCGGCATCATAACGCTTTTTTGATTCTACATCGGCACTATGCTGAGCGTCCGAGGCGTTTAATCGACTAATGAAAAAAGCAATGATTCCGACAATGAATGCGAGAAGGGCTATTTCCCAGAAAAATCCCCTGAAATCATACAGGAGCAACCCAAGCACAAACAACAATACAGCTCCAGGTAGACATAAAAAGGCAACATTAGCTGCGGTGTCGTCGTAGTAGTGCGGAGAAGCTTGCTGATAAACCGGTTTTACGTACTGACGATAATCTGGTAATCCTGAAAGCTTGTATTCCAACGATGCAATAACTTGATTTTGAGTATAGATCTCCTTTTCCAGGTCCATTAACATACTGAGATGTTCTTTGATTGCCGCAGCATTCATTGTGACACCATCCTTTTTACCTCTGATATTGTCCACTTTCGGGCCATATTAAAATAATACTCCACATATGGATAATTGTCAATATTCGGGCAATCCTTTACCATTCTATTATAGATATAATCTAATTTGTTGGGAGTGGGACTGTCCGTGATTTCGTTTGAACCTCTTTGGAAAACAATGAAAATGCGTGGTATCTCCCAGTATAAACTGCTGAAGGATTATCACTTCAGCGCTGGACAGCTGAACCGACTGCGAAACAATCATAATGTCAACACCTATACCATTGACCAGCTCTGCAAGATTTTAGACTGCAAAATCGAAGACGTCGCCATCTATCTGGAAGAGGGAACTTCGGACATTGAAAAATAAACTTGACGGATTTTCGCGGATTTCTAAAAAAGTACAACTTTTTTCAAAAATCTGCTTGACAAAACGCGCAAAGGCGGCTATAATAGCACACGTTGACCGGCTCGCCGCCGCGAAACACAACAGGATATTGGGGATTTGCATAGTGGTAGTGCGGTAGACTCTGACTCTACTTGTGGGAGTTCGATTCTCTCATCCCCAACCAGAAAGCCATCTGATTCGTTCAGATGGCTTTTTTGTTTTATCTCTCGGTGCGTTTTTGGGCCGGTGCGACACAAAGCTCTGATTTTTTCTCGCCTGCCGGGGCTATACTGTTTCTTGATGCAACAGGGCAATACGGAAGATAGGAGCCAGGCAAATGAGCATTTGGGACGCATTCGGCAAAGGACGATATAAGGGCTTCTCCCGGGAGGCGGGGCAGCTGCTGGATAAGGCGGTGGAGCTGGCCGGAGGGCTGGGCTGCAAAAAGGCAGACACCGGCCACCTGCTGTGGGCGATGCTGCAAGCGGACGGCGGCCCGGCGGCCCGCTTTCTGGCCGGGAAGAACATCTCGGAGCTGGAAGTGCGGCGTCAGCTGTCCGCCGGGCGGGATGGTTCGGTCACCAGGCTTGCCCGGGGCGATATGGCGGCGGACCTGCGCCGGGCAATGGACTACGCCATCATCGGGGCGCAGAACGCCCACCTGAGCCGGGCCGAGCCGGAGCATCTGCTCTGCGCCATGCTGGAAGATACCGACTGCGCCGCCGGGGTCATGCTGGCATCCATGGGCGTCCAGCTCACCGAGGCGGTGCGGGAGTGCCGCCAGCTTTCAGGGCAGTTCATCCTGCCGATCCAGCCGCGCTCGGCGTCGTCGCTGCCGCGGGGGAGCCGGGCCAGCGACAAATACTGCCGCGATTTGACCCGCCGGGCGGCGGACGGCGAGCTGGACCCGGTGTTCTGCCGGGAAAAAGAGCTGGACCGGATGGTAGAGATCTTATGCCGCCGCCAGAAGAACAACCCCTGCCTTGTGGGGGAACCGGGCGTGGGCAAGACCGCGCTGGCCGAAGGGCTTGCCCAGCGCATCGCCGACAAGCAGGTACCCCGGATGCTCCAGGGGCGGCGTCTGCTGGCGCTGGACATGGCCAGCCTCGTGGCTGGTACGAAGTACCGCGGCGACTTCGAAGAGCGGTTCAAGAACCTGCTGGAAGAACTCGTCCGGGACGGCAGCGCCATCCTCTTCGTGGATGAGTTCCACACCATCGTCGGCGCCGGTGCGGCAGAGGGGGCGATCGACGCGGCCAGCATCTTAAAGCCGGTGCTGGCCCGGGGCGAACTGCAGCTCATCGGCGCGACGACGAATCAGGAGTTCCGCACCCACATCCAGAAGGACGCCGCCCTCGAGCGCCGCTTTGGCCGCGTCCAAATCGAAGAGCCCACGCCGAAGCAGGCTGTGGATATACTGGAAGGTCTGGCACCCCGCTACGAGCGGTATCACGGCGTCCGCCTGCCCAACGAAGCCCTGCGGGAGGCCGTGGAGCTCTCGGTGCGGTATCTGCCGGGGCGCTGTCTGCCGGATAAGGCCATCGACCTCGTGGACGAAGCCTGCGCGGCAGTGCGCATCCGGGCCGAGCGGGAAGGGGAGAAAGACCCCGTCCTCAGCCGGAAGGAAATTGCCCGGGTGGTGGCGCAGGCCAGCGGCGTGCCAGCTGAGCGGGTGGGCGAAAAGGAGCGGGAACGTCTGGCCCGCCTCGAAGAGCGCCTGAACGCCGAAGTCGTGGGCCAGAGCCGGGCTGTCGCCGCCGTGGCCGGGGCTATCCGGCGCAGCCGCACCGGGCTGGGGGAGCCGGGCCGGCCGATCGGTGCGATGCTCTTCCTCGGGCCTACCGGTGTCGGCAAGACCGCGCTGGCAAAGGCTCTGGCGGAGAGCTGGTTCGGCAGCGAGAAGGCCCTGCTCAAATTCGATATGTCGGAGTATCAGGAGCAGCACACCGTGGCGCGTCTGCTGGGTGCGCCTCCGGGCTATCTGGGCCACGACGAGGGCGGTCAGCTCACCGAGGCCGTCCGCCGCCGACCCTACAGCGTGGTGCTCTTTGACGAAATCGAAAAGGCGCACCCGGATATTCAGAATGTGCTCCTGCAGATGCTCGAGGATGGCCAGCTGACCGACTCCATGGGCCGCAAGGCGGATTTCCGCAATACCATCGTCCTGCTGACCTCCAACCTCGGCGCACGATTCCTTGCCGGGCAGAGCGCACCGCTGGGCTTCGGGGCGGGAAGCGAAGCCGCCTTTGAAAAGCAGTCGGAAGCCGCCGTTGCCGAGGCGAAGAAATGGTTCCGGCCGGAGCTGGTGGGCCGTCTGGATGAGCTCATCGTCTTCCGCCCGCTGGAGGAGCAGAGCCTCTGCTCCATCGCCGAAAAGCTGCTGGGCCAGCTGGAAGAGCGTGCTGCCCGCAGCGGCTATCAGTTGACCCACACGGCCCGGGTCGGCCCGGCGCTGGCGGCAAAAGCACATTCGCCCTATGGCGCGCGCGAGCTGCGCCGACAGGTAGACCGGGCCGTGGAGCAGGCTTTTGCCGACCAGATCGCCTCCGGCAGTGTGAGCCTCGGACAGCACTGGACGGCAGACTGCACCGAGGACGGCACGATCGTGGTGCAGGAGACGCAGACGGCGGGTGTCGGCTGAAAAGCTCTTGCATCTGCTCTGGTTTTCCGCTATGATAGAGGGCAGGAACCACCAGAGGAGGAAGCCGAATGCGCTATCTGTTTTTGCTCAACCCCACCGCAGGCAAGCGGGACTGCACTGCCGAGCTTGCCCCGGCCATCCGGGCCGCAGCCCAGCGGGCGGGCATCCCGCCGGAAAAACGGAAGGTCGTTGTGACCCGGTACGCAGGCCATGCCCGGGAGCTGGCCGCTGAGGCGGCGCACACCGCGCAGGCCGACGGTGAGCCGGTGCGCATCTGGACAGCGGGCGGCGACGGCACCTTCAACGAAGCGCTGACAGGGGCGCAGGGGTGCAGCCTCGCGGCAGTGGGGTGTCTGCCCTTTGGCAGCGGCAATGATTTTCTGCGCACCTACGGCACGCGGGAAGAGTTCAATGACCTCGACGCCCAGCTGGCGGGCGGCGAGGTGGACATTGATCTGATGCAGACCGACCTCGGCCTTTCGGCGACCATCTGCGCCGCCGGACTCGATGCACAGGTGGCTTACGGCATCCCGCAGTTCCGGCGCATCCCGTTCTGCGGCGGCGAGATGGCCTATGCACTCTCCATCGTCAAGCAGCTCTGCGGCCACATCGGACGGAACGTGACCTTCACCATCGACGGCGAGGAGCTGACGGTGGACTGCCTGATGTGTGCCGTCTGCAATGGCCGTACCTATGGAGGCGGCTTTTATGCGGCTCCCGAGGCGCAGCCCGACGACGGCTGGCTGGACGTTTTCATCATCCGCAGGGTGAGCCGCCTGACGATCGCCCGCCTGCTGGGAATGTACAAGAGCGGCAGGCACTTCCGGAACGGTGAGCTGACGGAACAGGCGAAGCCCTACTTCATCTACCGCCGGGCAAAGTGCGTCTCCCTGCGCCCGGCAGACGGACGCGGCCCTATCGTGGCGACTGCCGACGGCGAGTGCGCTCCCTGCGACGCCATCACCGCCCAGCTCAAGCCGCTGGCCGGGCGCGTCCTGCTGCCCAAACCGGCCTATGAGCGGTTCATGGCCCAGCGGGCCAACGTGTAAAATGAAAGGATAAGAAGCGTCCTGCACGTTTCTTTAGGGGCTCATCGGAGGATCAACAAAGGCGGCGGCTTTCCCTGTCAAGGAAAGCCGCCGCCTTTTCCGTTATCTTACAGCCTGTTTCAGCTGCTCCAGGTCATCCGCATCCGGGTGAGAAAGAGCTTTGTCAAAATTCTCGATCATGGCATCCAGATTGGGCAGATGAAGCGGCTGTTTTTTCATGTTCTCATACCGCTGGCGTACCGACATCGGCATTTTGCCCTGACACATATAGCGGCCGAAAACAGTGTTGCTCTTGTCCAGCGAATGCTCCGCCTTTTTCAAGATCTTATCAAAGTATTCTTTACTGCCGCCGAAGCCGGCAGTGCCAAAGAGAAAGATGTTTTTGCCGTGCAGCTGCTTCAAAAAGTCCGAAGTGCTTTCATCGGCATTTCCCTTGTCTGTCCAGAAGCCCACATAAAGGGTGTCCGCTTCCATAGCGGCAGGGTTCGGGCTGCCAAAATAACAGCAATCTGCCTGCGGCAGGCAGTCGTGCAGCGTATCTGCCAAGATTTTTGTGTTGCCTGTTTTGCTGCTGTATACGATCGCGTAACTCATAACTTCTCCTTTGTGAATGTCTTTTTGTTGAGTATATCGTGATTTTTTGTCGGGTAGGTTTATGCGTTTTTTGCTTCTTTTTCTCGCAAAGCATCATAAACGCAGCGAGTTCCCTGATGTGCCGTCAGCCCGCCCAGACACTTCTTGTTGCAGCGGAGACAGCGGTGGATCTGTTCCGCCTGCCCGTTTTTCAGCTTGTTCACCCAATCCGGGTCTGCCAGAAGCTGGCGGCTCATGGCGGCACACTGGATGCGTCCGCTGGCGAGCTGCTGCTCCACAAGATCCGGGTCGTTCAGACCACCGACACCACAGATGGGCAGGTCGGTGTACTGCCGCACCTCATCGCAGAATTTGAGGAAGCATCCCGGCTGGCTGAAATAGGGATGATCGGCGGGCGGGATGGTGTTTTCCAATGCAGAATGGTTTGCCAGCGTTACATGGAAGCTGGTCACACCCGCCTGCTCCAGCAGCGGAACGAACACCGGCAGTTCTTCTTCCACCACACCGGCATTGCCAAAGTGCGGGTTTTCCTGCCGGACAGCCAGCTTGTAATCAATGGGCATCCCCGGAACCGCCGCATGGACAGCCGAGACCGCTTCCACCGCAAAACGTGCTCGGTTTTCTGCGCTGCCGCCGTATTCATCGGTACGATGGTTGAAGATGGCTGAACTGAAACTGCCGCACATCCGGTCGCCATGCACCTGCACCATATCAAAGCCGGCCTGTTTTGCCAGCACCGCCGCTTTTCCAAACCCGCTGATGATGGTCCGGATCTTCCGTTTGGACATCTTTGTAATATAAGGAGCGACTTCGGCGTTCAGCTTTTCCCGCAGCTGATCCGGGGTGATTTTTTTCAGCAGCAGACCGGGAATGTATTTGAACATCGCCAGCAGATTGGAATCGCTCTGGTGCAGCTGGGCACAGACTTTGCAATCCGCATCATGGGCGATTTTCACGACCTGCTGGTAGAATGCAAAGCCTTTGGTGTCAAATAGAGATTTTTCAAATTTGCTTTTGCCCACCGGGACATCGCCCACGATGATCATGGCACAGCCGCCCTGTGCAATGGCACGGATCTTTGCAAGGTATTCTTCATCCGACAGCCCGAATGTTGTCGGCGCAAAAATGATGCGGTTTTTCAGCTGCATCCCACCATAATGGATCGGACTCAAGATCGTTTCGTACATCATTTGCACACTTTCTTTTGCACTGCTTTTTGCAGTAATGTCAGCAGCTGCTGCCGCTCCTGCGCTGTCAGTCCGCCCAGACTCTGCGCATCCCAGTCGATAAAGACCTGATGACAGACCACAAAGGCGTTTTCACCCCTCCGGGTCAGCTTCAGGTGGTAGCTGCGCCCATTCTTTTCTTTCGTCAGAAAGCCGTCTTCGGCCAGCTTGTTCAGGCTGCGCTGGGAGTGGCCCCAATCCAGATGCAGATCTTTGGTCAGTTCCGAAGGCGTACAATCCGGATGCTTTCCTACATAAATGACAAAATATATCAGCCCGAAGCTCAGACCCAGTTCCTGTAACCGCTGGGTCGTGTAAGCGGCAAACTCTCTGTGCAGGGTCAGAATGCAGGAAGATACCGTGGAGGGTCCCATTTCGTCAACTCCTTCTTTTTTGAACGGAAAGCATTATAGCACTGTTACTTGACAAAGTCAAGTGTTTTGACTGCACTGTGCTTCGGAGCGAAAATATGAAGGTGAACCGGAATTGCCCAAACAGAGAGATGATCCCCCTATAGTTTAACGCACTGGTCTTATGACGGGTGCGTTTTTTGTTATCTGAAAGGTAGATGGATCGTACATTGTTCGTACATGGCGAGGGCAAAAAGAACATGGCTCATGGAAAGGACATAAAAACTTAACAAAGAAATTTGCAAAACCCCTTGATTTTTGACTCCAAGATGAGTACAATACACTTAGCACTCAAGGAAAAAGAGTGCTAAACAACCGGAAGGGCGCAGCCCCCGGGACATAAAACAGTTTATCTTTTATATTTATAATAGGAGGGCAAGAACGATGAAGATCATTCCTCTTGCAGACCGTGTTGTTATCAAGACTGTTGAGGTCGAGGAGACCACCAAGGGCGGCCTCATCCTGACTGGCAGCGCGAAAGAGAAGCCCCAGGTGGCACAGGTCGTGGCCGTTGGCCCCGGCGGTGTCGTGGACGGCAAGGAAGTCAAGATGACTGTCAAGGTGGGCGACAAGGTGCTCACCAGCAAGTACTCCGGCACCGAGGTCAAGGTGGACGGCGAAGAATGCACCATCGTGCGTCAGGCCGACATTCTGGCCATCGTGGAGTAAGCGTCTTTCCCTCACACTGGATAATCAAGCATTTACGAAGGAGCGATAAAATATGGCTAAGCAGATCAAGCAGGGCGAGGAAGCCCGCAAGGCACTGTGTGCCGGTATCGACACTCTGGCAGATACTGTTAAGATCACCCTCGGCCCCAAGGGCCGCAACGTGGTGCTGAGCAAGAAGTTCGGCGCCCCCGTCATCACCAACGACGGTGTGACCATCGCAAAGGAGATCGAGCTGAAGGACGAGTTCGAGAACATGGGCGCACAGCTGGTGCGTGAGGTCGCTACCAAGACCAACGACGCCGCAGGCGACGGCACCACGACTGCGACCGTTCTGGCACAGGCTATGGTCACCGAGGGCATGAAGAATGTCACCGCCGGTGCAAACCCGATGGACATCCGCCGCGGCATGACCAAGGCTGTCGCTAAGGCCGTCGAGACCATCAAGGCACACAGCCAGAAGGTCAAGGATTCCAACGACATCGCCCGCGTCGGCACCATCTCTGCAGGCGACCCCGAGATCGGCCGTCTCATCGCCGAGGCGATGGAGAAGGTCACTTCCGACGGCGTCATCACCATCGAGGAGAACAAGACCACTGCCGAGACCTACAACGAGATCGTCGAAGGTATGCAGTTCGACCGCGGCTACCTGACTCCCTATATGGTCACCGATACCGACAAGATGGAGGCTGTTCTGGACAACGCCGCCATCCTCATCACCGATAAGAAGATCAGCGTCATTCAGGACCTCGTTCCTCTGCTGGAGCAGGTCATGCAGAACGGCATGAAGCTGCTCATCGTGGCCGAGGACATCGAGGGCGAGGCTCTGTCTACCCTCATCGTCAACCGCCTGCGCGGCACCCTGAACGTCGTGGCTGTCAAGGCTCCCGGCTTCGGCGACCGCCGCAAGGAGATGCTGCAGGATATTGCTACCCTGACCGGCGGCACGGTTGTCTCTGCTGACCTCGGCTACGAGCTGAAGGATGCTACCGTTGACATGCTGGGCCATGCCCGTCAGGTCAAGGTCACCAAGGAGAACACCACCATCGTGGGCGGCGCTGGCGACAAGGACGCTATCGCATCCCGCATCGGTCAGATCCGCAACCAGATCGAGGCCGCTACCAGCGACTTCGACCGCGAGAAGCTGCAGGAGCGTCTGGCAAAGCTGGCTGGCGGCGTGGCTGTCATCAAGGTCGGCGCTGCTACTGAGGTCGAGATGAAGGACAAGAAGCTCCGCATCGAGGATGCTCTGAACGCAACCAAGGCTGCTGTTCAGGAAGGCGTCGTCGCTGGCGGCGGCACTGCTCCCATCAACGCCATCCCCGCTGTCCGTGAGCTGTGCGATACGCTGGAAGGCGACGAGCGCACCGGCGCTAAGATCGTCCTGAAGGCTCTGGAAGCTCCTCTGCGCCAGATCGCCAAGAACGCCGGCCTCGAGGGCAGCGTCATCATCGACAAGATCATCTCTGCCAACAAGCCCAACTACGGCTTCGACGCTCAGAATGAAGTCTACGTCGAGGATATGATCGCCGCTGGCATCGTTGACCCGACCAAGGTCACCCGCTCCGCTCTGGAGAACGCAGCATCCGTCGCTGAGATGGTGCTGACCACCGAGAGCCTCGTGGCCGATCTGCCCGAACCCCCGGCTGCTCCTGCTGCCGCTGGCGGTGACATGGGCGGTATGGGCGGCATGTACTAAGCTGCAGCCTTTCCCAAAACGCGCATACTGTTTCAGTATCTGGGGCAGAGCTTCTTCGGAGGCTCTGCCTCTTTTGTGTACCGTCCCTCTTTTCTGCCCATACTACCGGGCAGGGAAGGGGGGCTTTTTATGTCGGGCCGGAGAGTGCTTGCGCTGTACGGGGCGCTGCTGCTGGGGTTTGCGGCGGTGGTCTGCCGGTTATACTGGCTCTGCTCGAACACGGACTACGCCGTGCGGGCGGCGGCGCAGAGCGAAGCGGTCCTCCGCCTGCCTGCGGCGCGGGGAAACTTTTACGACTGCGGCGGTCTGCCGCTGACGGGCATCTCTCAGCGCTGGCTGGCCCTCTGCTTCCCGGGTGAGAGCAGCTACGCGCGGCTCTACCCCTATGCGGACGCCGACGGGCAGGCCAGGCTTTACCGGGAGCGGAATACTTCCCGGCCCTTTCTGCTGGACGTGGTGCAGGATGTAAGCGGGCTGGGCGTGCGGTGCTATGCTGTTCCCCGGCGGTATGCCGCTGCCCCGCTGGCAGAACAGCTCATCGGCTACCTGGACAGCGAGGGCCATGGCGCAGCGGGCCTAGAGGCTGCGCTGGACGATGTCCTTTACACCGGCGAGCGGGATATACTGCACTGTGCGGTCACAGCGCAGGGGCGGCTGCGGCGGGGCAGTGAGCCGATTTTAGAAAAAGCAGACTCTGCCCCGCAGGGTGTGCGGCTGACCCTCTCCCGCAGCATCCAGAGGGCCGCAGAAGGGGTGGCGGCGGAGAGCATGGCCGCCGGGTGCATCCTTATTATAGATGTAACCAGCGGCAAGGTGCGGGCCTGTGTCAGCCTGCCGGGCTTTGATGCGGCCAATGTGGGTGAGAGCCTGACGGCTCCGGACAGCCCGCTTCTGAACCGTGCTTTTTCGGCCTATGCGGTGGGCTCGGTCTTCAAGCCGGTGCTGGCCGCAGCGGCGCTGGAAGCAGGAGAAGGGGACTTCACCCGGGAGTGTCCCGGCTACGACGCCCTGAACGGCCAGGTCTACCGCTGTGCCGGAAGCGTACCTCACGGCCTCGTGGGGCTGGACGGCGCTCTGGAAAAGAGCTGCAACGGCTACTTTATCGAGCTGGGGCGGGAATTGGGGTCGGAGCGTGTCCGGCAGATGGCGGCAGCGCTGGGCTTCGGGAAGGGACAGGACATTGCAGGCGGCCTCCGGTCGGCTTCTGGTGTTCTGCCCGAAGCAGAGACACTCAAAAACGAGGGGCAGTTTGCCAACTTCTGCTTCGGACAGGGGGAGCTTCTGGCGACGCCCTTGCAGGTGGCCGGGATGATGAACAGCATTGCGGCGGGCGGCGTCTATCACACCCCGCTTTTCGTGGGGGGTACCGGGGACGAGACGACGGGCGAAGAGCTCACGCCGCTGGCACATGGCTCGTCCCGGCGGGTGTTCGCGGAGCAGACGGCGGAAAAGCTGCAGGAGCTGCTGGCGGGCGTCGTGGCAGAGGGAACGGGCCGGCAGGCAGCCCCCTCCGAGGGGACTGCCGCCGGAAAGACCGGCACCGCCCAGACCGGCCAGTTCCGGGACGGCGAAGAGCTGAAAAACTACTGGTTCGCCGGTTTTTACCCGGCAGAAAAGCCCCGCTGGACCATCGTGGTGATGCAGGACGCCCAGACAGAGCCGGAGGTGTCCAGCGCAGCCGTCTTCGCCCGCCTGTGCGACGCACTGAGCGCCGGGGAGTGAATGGTTTTGCTTTTCTGCTTGCTTTTTTGGCCGAGGTATGTTACTATATACTTGTATTTGTATGTTTGTTATCCAAATTTAACAATAAAAGGAGCGTTTTCATCCATGGCAGTCATTGAAATCGTCGGCGGCGTCATTCTGCTCGTCGTCTCGGTGGTCATCTTTGCCCTCACCCTGATGCAGCATACCCACGGTCAGGGTCTGGCTGGTGTCATCAACGGCAGCGCTTACGGCGCAAACAACGCCCGTCTGACCCCTGCGGACCAGATGCTGGCAAAGGTGACCCGCATCGCCGGTATCATCTTCTTTGTGGTGGCCATCCTGGCCTGCGTGTTCGCAAGCCGTCTGGCCTGAGTATGCGCCCGCAGCCCCGTGATGAAAGCGGGGCTGTTTTTGTGTCTATATATTGTTATAAAAAGAGATAAGAGGGAAGAAGCCACGCCCCGGTGGAGGGCGGGCTATGGTAGTTAAGGAGAAAGAAAATTTATGTCAATGCGCGATAAAATCGAACATGCCATCCAGAACCAGCCCTGCACCGTCAAAGAGCTGAAGCAGAAGTTCGGCGGCGAGCGCGGCGCAGACCGCAAGGTGATGGAAGCTCTGGACGAACTGGTGCGAGAGGCTGTCGTCTGCCAGCGTCAGGGCGTGTTCTTTACTGTCCGCTCCGGCCGTGCCGACAAGGCTCTGCTGTGCAAGGTGGTCAAGCTGGGCAAGAACTTTGCCTTCGTCATGCTGGAGGACGGCACCAGCGACATCTTCATCCCCGGCCGCTTCACCAAGGGCGCAATGCCCGGCGACGATGTGCTGGTGGAGAAATTCGAGCATCCCCGTGTGGAGGGCAGCGACGAGGGCGCGATCCTCGCCATCCTGACCGAGAAAAACGATCTGGTCGGCACTGTGCGCCGGGTCGAGGGCCGTCTGCGCTTCGTGCCGGACGACTGCCCGGCCATCACCATGCCGCTGGCCCGCGACTGCGAGGGCGGCGCAAAGGACGGCGACAAGGTAGCCGTCGAGATCCTGAACCGCGGCAACCGTCAGGAAGACCACCGCGTGGGCGTCGCCATGCGCTTCGGCAGCTCCGACGAGGCCAAGCGCTGCGCCAAGGCTCTGCTTTACGCAAAGGACATCCGCACCCGCTTCCCGGATAAAGTGCGGGATGAGGCCAAGAAGTTCGAGGGCGCAGAGGTCTCTGAGAAGGACTGCGAGGGCCGCATGGACCTGCGCGCCCTGCCCATCTTCACCATCGACAGCGCCGAGACCAAGGACATCGACGATGCCATCAGCCTGACCCGCACCTCTGACGGCGGCTTTGAGCTGGGCGTCCACATCGCCGACGTCTCCAACTACGTCAAGCCCGGCACCGAGCTGGACAACGAGGCGTTCAGCCGCGCTACCAGCGTCTATTATGCAGATCAGGTCGTTCCGATGCTGCCCAAGGCCCTGTCCAACGGCATCTGCAGCCTGAACGAGAACGAGCTGCGTCTGGCGTTCTCCTGCCTGATGCGTCTGGACAAGGAGGGTAATCTGACGGATTACCGCTTCGTCAAGTCCATCATCCGCAGCCGCGTCAAGGGTGTCTACTCTGAGATCAACGCCCTGCTGGCCGGTACTGCCGACGCCGAGATCAAGGCAAAGTATGCCGACGTCATCGACCAGCTGCCTGCCATGAAGGAGCTGTACGGCCACCGCGCCCGCCTGCGCAAGGAGCGCGGCTGCATGGACATCGAGAGCGGCGAAGTCAAGCTCATCCTCGACGAGAATGGCCGTTGTATCGACGTCAAGAAGCGCACTTCCGGCGAGAGCGAGAGCATGATCGAGGAGTTCATGCTGCTGGCCAACCAGTGCGCCGCCCACTTTGCCCGCGTCAAGCAGATCCCCTTCGTCTACCGCGTCCATGAAGAGCCCAACGCCGAGAAGCTGGAGCGTCTGCACGCTCTGCTGCAGGCCTGCGGCATCAACGACCACTTCGCCAAGGACGTTCCCACTCCCAAGGAGCTGAGCGCCATCCTCGAGGGTGTGCGCGGCACCCCCTATGAGCAGATCATCAACACCGGCATGCTCCGCTGCATGTCCAAGGCTCTCTACGAAGAGAAGCCCAAGGGCCACTACGGTCTGGTGCTGAAGGATTACGCCCACTTCACCAGCCCCATCCGCCGTTACCCCGATCTGGCCATCCATCGCATCATGACCGATATGCTCAAGGGTACCGAGAAGGAGACCATGATCCTCCGCTACACCGATTTCGCAGAGCGCGCCTCCAAGCAGTCCAGCGAGCGTGAGGTCATCGCCATGCAGATCGAGCGGAAGGCCGAGGACTGCTATAAGGCCGAGTATGCCCGCCGCCATCTGGGCGAGTGCTACGAGGGCACCATCTCCGGCGTGACCCAGCGCGGCCTCTTCATCGAGCTGGACAACGGCGTGGAGGGCTTCGTGCCTGCTTCCAGCCTGACTCCCTCCGGCACCAGCCTGACCGAGGGCGTCCGCCTGACCGACCCCGCTTCCGGCAAGACCTGGAGCCTCGGCGACAAGATGATGATCACCATCGTCCGCGCCGACGTCAATCTGGGCAAGATCGACTTTGAGGTGGCTCCCGCCGCCAAAGCCTGAGGAGGGGAGAGTATGAGCATCCGTCATGCACTGCCCGCTGACGTGGACACACTGGCCGACATCGAAGCTGCGTCCTACCCGCCCGCTGAGGGGGCGTCCCGGCAGAGCATCGCCGGGCGTGTGGCTGTCTACCCGGACTGTTTCTGGCTGCTGGACGAGGGCGGCGAGGTGAAAGCTTTCGTCAACGGCTTCGTCACCGATATGCCCGACCTCACCGATGAGATGTACGATGACCCCCATCTCCACACGTCGAAGGGTGGGTGGCAGATGATCTTCAGCGTCGTCACCGCTCCGGCCCATCGGCATGAGGGCTGTGCTTCCCGTGTTCTGCGTCAGGTCTGCGCCGACGCGAAAGCCGCCGGGCGCAAGGGCGTCGTGCTCACCTGCAAGGAACGGCTCATCGGCTTTTATGCGCAGTTCGGCTTCGTGGATGAGGGCGTCTCCGTCTCCACCCACGGCGATGTGGTCTGGCATCAGATGCGGCTGACATTCTGAGGCATCATAAAACTTTTTATCCGTCTCCGGTACGCCGGGGGCGGATTTTTCTATGCAAACCTGCCTGTATGACAAAAATTGCGGCAGTTGGGCGGTTTTGTTTGTTGTAGGGCGGGAAGCGGCGGGGTATACTGATGCCAGAACCAAACAAGCCGGAGCCGAACGTGCTGCCGGTACAGAATAAAATGGAGGTCACGTCTATGTATTATTCCAGCGGCAATTACGAAGCCTTTGCGAGGCCCCGCAAGCCCGAAGGCGTGGATCGCAAATCGGCTTATATCATCGGCAGCGGCCTGGCGGCCCTGACGGCAGCCTGCTATCTGGTGCGGGATGGCCAGATGAAGGGGGAGAGGGTACACGTTTTTGAAAAAGACCCCCTGCCCGGCGGTGCCTGCGACGGCTACAAGTACGACATCGGCTATGTGATGCGGGGCGGCCGTGAGATGGACAACCACTTCGAGGTCATGTGGGACCTGCTCCGCTCCATCCCTTCGCTGGAAACGGAGGGAGCCAGTGTGCTGGATGAGTATTACTGGCTGAACAAGGCCGACCCCAACTACTCCCTCTGCCGCGCTACCGTGAACCGGGGCGAGGACGCCCACACGGATGGCAAGTTCGGCCTGTCGGATAAGGGAGCCATGGAGATCATGAAGCTCTTCTTCACCCCCGACGAGCAGCTTGAGGACAAAAAGATCACCGACTTTTTTGACGATGAGGTGCTCAACTCCAACTTCTGGCTCTACTGGCGCACCATGTTCGCTTTCGAGAACTGGCACAGCGCCCTCGAGATGAAGCTCTACCTCAAGCGGTATATCCACCACATCGGCGGTCTGCCCGACTTCACGGCCCTCCGCTTCACCCGGTATAACCAGTATGAGTCCATCATCCTGCCCATGGTCACCTACCTGAAAGACCACGGCGTCCAGTTCTACTACGACACAAAGGTCGTAGACGTCCAGTTCAGCCTCGAGCCGGGCAAAAAGCAGGCGGCGGGCATCACGGTAGACCACAAGGGCGCGGTGGAGACCATCGACCTCACCGAGGACGACCTGCTCTTTATCACCAACGGCGGCTGCGTGGAGAGCTGCACCGTCGGCGCACAGAACAAGGCCGCGGGCTTCGACCCCACCATCAAGCCGGGCAACGGCTGGGACCTCTGGAAGCGCATCGCCGCGCTGGACGACTCCTTCGGCCACCCGGAAAAGTTCTGCAGCCAGCCGGAGCTGACCAACTGGGAAAGCGCCACCATCACGACGCTGGATGAGAAGATCCCCCAGTATATCCAGAAGATCTGCAAGCGGGACCCCTTCAGCGGCCGCACCGTCACCGGCGGCATCGTCACCGTGAAGGACTCTAAGTGGCTCATGAGCTGGACCCTGAACCGGCAGCAGCAGTTCCGGGCACAGCCCAAAGACCAGCTCTGCGTCTGGGTGTACGGCCTGTTCAGCGATAAGCCCGGCGATTACGTCAAAAAGCCCATGCGGGACTGCACGGGCCGGGAGATCTGCATGGAGTGGCTCTACCATCTGGGCGTGCCGGTGGAGGACATCGCAGAGCTTGCCGAGCACAGCGCCAACACCGTGCCGGTCATGATGCCCTATATCGACGCCTTCTTCATGCCCCGCGCGAAGGGCGACCGCCCCGACATCGTGCCGAAGGATGCGGTGAATTTTGCCTTCCTCGGCCAGTTCGCCGAGACCGGCCGGGACACCATCTTCACCACCGAATACTCCATGCGCACCGGCATGGAGGCGGTGTACCGGCTGCTGAACATTGACCGGGGCGTGCCGGAGGTCTGGGGCAGCACCTATGACGTCCGGGCGCTGGTGGATGCCTCGGTGAAGCTGCGGGATGGCCGGAAGCTCACGGACATGGAGCTGCCCCTTATGGGCCGCATCGCCCTGAAGGAGGCGCTGAAGAAGATCGAAGGCACCGACCTCGAGAAGTTCCTGCGCCAGTATCACGCTATCTGACAATAACACTCCATTTTTGATCCCTCCATAACCGGAAGACCGGGTCGCTGCAAGCCTGAGGCAGGAAGCAGCGGCCCGGTCTTTTGTGCTGATTTGCGCGAGATTTCATAAAAAGTCGTACTCATAAAGAAAACTATTATGCAGAATGACCATCTTTGTGCTTGCTCTTTCGGCGGTTCTGTGGTAAGCTTAAAACAAAGAATGCGGCACAGCGGAAGAGAGGCTGTGCCGCAAAAACAGGTCTGGAACATAAAGGAGGTTCTTTTTCGTGAAACACTTTATTTCTCGCCGCAATTTCCTGAAGGCTGCCGGTGTCACCGCCGCTGCCTCCGCCATGGCTGCTGCCGTTCCTCAGGCTTCGGCCGGTTTCCTGACGGGCAAGGATGCCGCTGTCACCATCCTGTACACCAACGATGTCCACACCTACATCGACAACAAGTCTCCCAAACTGACCTATGCCGCTATCGCTGCCATGAAGCAGGGCTATGTGGATGAGGGCAAGCCCGTCCTGCTGGTGGACGCAGGCGACCATATTCAGGGTACTGCCTACGGCTCCATGGACGACGGCGCTACCATCATCGAGCTGATGAACGAGGCTGGCTACGACATCGCTACTCCGGGCAACCACGAGTTCGACTACGGCATGGCCCGCGCGAAGGCCATCATCAAGGAAGCGGACTTCCCCTATGTCTCCTGCAACTGGGTGGACCTGCGCACCGGACTGCGCGTCCTGCCCGCTGTCAAGCTGTTCCCCGCAGGCGGCAAGTGGATCGCATTCGTGGGCATCACGACCCCCGAGTCCTTCACCAAGTCCACTCCTGCTTACTTCATGAACGCCAAGCAGACCAAGTACATCTACGACATTCTGGGCGGTGACGACGGCAGGAAGCTGTACGACGCCGTCCAGAAGGCCATCGACAAGGCCAAGGCTCTGGGCGCAGACATCATCATCGGTCTGGGCCATCTGGGCGTTGACCCGTCCTCTTCTCCCTGGACCAGTGAGGAAGTCATTGCCAACACCACCGGCTTTGACGCCTTCATCGACGGCCACTCTCACACCGTCATGGAGAACAAGCAGGTCTACGATGCAGCCGGCAAGGCTGTCACCCTGACCCAGACCGGCTCTTATCTGGCAAACGTCGGTAAGATGACCATCGCCGAAGACGGCGCGATCACCACCGAGCTCATCTCCACCGCTGATGTCTCCGACGCTGCTGTGGCCGCTACCGCAGAAGCCTGGATCAACGACGTGGACGCTATGCTGGGCGAGCAGATCGCCACCACGGACATCAAATTCTACATCAACGACCCCGCTACCAGCAAGCGCCGCATCCGTATGGGCGAGACCAACCTCGGCGACTTCGTGGCCGACGGCATCTATACTTACTTCAATGAGGTCGAGCAGCTGGACTGCGACATCGCTATGATGAACGGCGGCGGCATCCGCACCGATGTGGACGCCGGCAAGTGGACCTTCAAGACCTGCAAGCAGGTCAGCCCCTTCGGCAATGTGGCCTGCCTGATGTCTGTTACCGGCAAGCAGATCCAGGATGCTCTGGAGTTCGGCGCCCGCTTCGTCGGCCCGGAGGGCAAGGAGAACGGCGGTTTCCTGCATGTTGCCGGTGCGACCTACGAGATCCACACCGACATCCCCAACACCGTCCTCACCGACGACAAGAATGTCTGGATGGGCAGCGCCACCGGCACGCCCCGCGTCCAGAACGTGCGCATCTACAACAAGAAGACCGGCACTTACGAGCCGCTGGACCTGAACCGCACCTATGCGCTGGCCGGCATGAACTACACCCTGCGCAATCTGGGCGATGGCTTCGCCATGTTCGACGGCGCAGAGCTCATCAAGGACTATGTCTCTGAGGACTACCTCGTCATGTCCACCTACGCCATGATCTTCGACGCTGTGAACGATGTGCCTGTCCTGAGCAGCGCCAACAGCCCGCTGGCAAGCTATCCGGGCTACCTGCTGAACTACGAGAATCCGTATGGCGCAGGCCGCATTCAGGTGGTCTGAGTTTTAGAGCGTAGCCCTCTCCGTCATTGCTTCGCAATGCCACCTCTCCCATAGGGAGAGGCACTGGCGTGCCGGTCAGGCCCACGCAGGACAAGCAAAGTTTGATTTTATCGTAAACAGTAGTGCCCTGCTATAGAGGGCAGCAGCTTTGGAACAATATCCCTTGTCAAGCTGCTGTGGATCTCTGTAGCAGGGCACTATCTTTTACGTTATATTGAGCTTCCAGCGGTCAGCGGAAAGTGGCCCGGTCTGCCAATGGCTCCCCCTTTGGGGGAGCTGGCGCGAAGCGCCTGAGAGGGCAAGGCTGCTACGAGAAAACAAAAACACAGCGATAGCATCGCTCTGACAAAAGCCGGTGCGTATCGCTGTGTGGATGCTCTTGGGAGACGAGCTTGCCCTCTCCGTCACCTTCGGTGACACCTCTCCCAAAGGGAGAGGCTTTCGCTCAAGGTTTAACCTTTTGCAAACAGCCCCTTCAGCGCCAGCGGCGTCACGATAGAGGACACGACGATGAGCAGGATGACGGCAGTGAAGTAAACAGGGTCCACCACACCGACCCCGAGGCCCTTCTGGGCCACGATGAGGGCCACCTCGCCGCGGGTCATCATGCCGATGCCCACTTTGAGGGAGTCGCCCCAGTTGAACCGGCAGAGCTTCGCAGCCAGACCGCAGCCGATGATCTTGGTGAGCAGGGCGACGGCCACGAAGCAGGCACTGAACAGCAGGATGGTGGGTGTCAGGCCGCTGATGTCGGTCTTCAGGCCGATACTGGCGAAGAAGACAGGGGCGAAGAGGGTGTAGCTGCTGATGTCCACCCGGCGCTCGATGTAGGGCGCATCTTCGAGGGTGCAGAGCACGATGCCCGCGATGTAAGCGCCCGTGATGTCGGCGATGCCGAAATACTGCTCCGCGATGTAGGCCATCGCAAAGCAGAAGGCGAGGCTGACGATGGTGATGCGCTGGGTGTGGGGGTTGCGATGGTCCAGCCAGAGCATGGCCTTGTGGATGATGAGGCCGATGACGATGGCTGCGATGAAGAAGAGGACGGTGTCCATCAGCACATCGACGAGGCTGGTGTCTGTGCCGCCGCTGGCACCCAGCACACAGGTGAGCACCACGATGCCGATGACATCATCAATGACGGCTGCACTGACGATGGTGGTGCCGAGGAAGCTCTTGAGCTTGCCCAGCTCCTGCAGGGTGGCGACGGTGATGGAGACGCTGGTGGCCGTCATGATGGTGCCGATGAAGAGCGCCCGATAAAACTCCGGGCTGCCCAGCGCCGAAAAGCCGTAGAACAGGCTGTAGAGCAGGGTGCCGCCTGCCAGAGGCACGGCCACGCCCACGCAGGCGATGAGGGTGGCGATGGGGCCGGCCCGCATCAGCTCCTGAAGGTTGGTGCCGAGGCCGGTGGTGAACATCAGCAGCACGACGCCGATCTCAGCAAAAATGGCGATGGAGTCGCTGGGCTGCACGAGATTCAGCAGACAGGGACCGATGACAAGACCTGCGATGATCTCACCCACCACCTGCGGCGCCCGGCATTTGCGGGCGAGCAGCGCGAAGAACTTGGCGCTGATGAGGATGAGGGCGAGATTCCGAAAGATGGAATACATAGGCGATCCTTCCTTTAACGTTAGCAATCGTCCTGCTCCCCCGTAAGCCCTGCCATGCGCCGCGCACGAAGACAGAAGGGGAGAAGGACATCTTCTATTATAGTCCATCTTTCGGCGAAATGCAAAGGAAAACTGGCTTGGAAATGACGAAGGATGCCATATAAAAGAGATATGACGGGTATACTGAAAAAGCATAAAAAGAATGATGAGGGGGATTTTGCTGTCATGCGCTCAAAAATACGAAAAAAATCCTGCGGGAGGGCTTGACATTTTTGGCGGGGCTTGCTATAATAAATTGCTGTCTGAACAGACACGCCGCACAGCCCGCGCGACGCCGCGCTGGCTGTGTACCCTTGGCCTCATATTCTTGAGGCCCTTAAGTCCAAAAGGAGGTGCTACAAAATGGCAAAGTACGAAACCATGCTGATTACCAGCGCTGCTCTCGACGAGGAGGCTTCTTCCGCTCTCATCGGTAAGTTCAAGTCCCTGATCGAGGCTAACGGTACCATCGATTCCATCGATGAGTGGGGCAAGCGCCGTCTGGCCTACCCCATCAACGATGAGGAGGAAGGCGTCTACACCGTGATCAACTTCACTGCTGACCCCAGCTTCCCCGCTGAGCTCGACCGTGTGTACAAGATCACTGAGGGCGTTATGCGCAGCCTGATCGTTGCCCACGAGGAGTAATCTTTTCGTGACGAAAAAGGAGTCCGTATTATGTTGAATGTTGTAGCGATCATGGGCCGTCTCGTGGCGGATCCCGAGCTTCGCACCACCCAGAGCGGCACCAATGTGTGCAGCTTCCGCATTGCGTGTGACCGCAACTTTGCCCGTCAGGGCGAGCAGCGTCAGGCCGATTTCATCGACATCGTCGCATGGCGCCAGCAGGCAGAGTTCGTCTCCAAGTATTTCCAGAAGGGCAGTCTGATCGCCATCGAAGGCAGCCTCCAGACCCGCCAGTATCAGGACAAGAACGGAAACAACCGCACCGCTGTGGAGGTCGTGGCAAACAACGTCAACTTTGCTGGCTCCAAATCGAATGGCAGCAATCAGGGCAGCGGCAGCTATCAGAATGCTGCTCCGTCCTACCAGAACGCAGCCCCTGCCCGTCCGGCTGCTGTGGAGGCAGCTCCCAGCTATTCCGCCGGCAATGCAGATGACTTCGCCGTCATCGACGACAGCGACGACCTGCCGTTCTGATTCCCGAACCGGTGTTTTAACCGTAAAAATCCAACAGGAGGTAATAAGCAATGGCTTTTGAAAGAACCGAAGGCTCTCGTCCCGCACGCCCCATGCGTCGCGGCCGCAAGAAGGTTTGCAGCTTCTGTGTCGATCGCATCGACACCATCGATTACAAGGACGTTCCCCGTCTGCGTAAGTACGTCTCTGAGCGTGCAAAGATCATTCCCCGCCGTGTTACCGGCACCTGCGCTTTCCATCAGCGCGCACTGACCGTGGCTATCAAGCGTGCTCGTCACGTTGCTCTGATGCCCTACGTCAGCGACTAATCTGAGATAATCAACCCAATCAAAATAATCAGCGATCAGCAAAGCGCCCTCACCGATGACAAGGTGAGGGCGCTTTTTGGTTTGCTTTAGAGAGTTGACCTCTTCGCCAGAGGCTCCCCTACTAGGGGAGCTGGCGAGGAGCTTGCGACGAGACTGAGAGGTTGTACGAAGGACAGCCTGACCGTGAGCCGCTGCCCCAACAACTCCTCCCTGTTTCCGCCGCTGGCGGCGGTCGTCGCCGTTGCTCCTAACGAGGGGAGGCCTTGGCATTCCGCAAGGTTATCATCTCCAAATAGCAAAAAGCGCCCGACACCTCAATGAGATGCAGGGCGTTGCTTTTTATGCGGTTATTTACAGCGTCTTGCAGAACTCTTTCAGGTAGGCGCGGAATGCCTCGCCGATCTCGGGGTGCTGCAGGGCCAGCTCCACCTGTGCCTCAGCGACCTTGAGCTTGTTGCCCATGTCGTAGTGCTTGCCGGTGAACTCCACAGCCGTCATGCCGCCGTAGCTGCGGGCATACTCGGCCATGGCGTCGGTCAGCTGGATCTCGCCGCCGGCACCGGGCTTGGTCCTGGCGAGGATGTCATAGATCTCCGGGGTCAGCAGCACACGGCCCAGAATGGAGTAGTTGCTGAACTCCTGACCCTTCTTGGGCTTCTCGATCATATCGTCCACAAAGAAGTAATTGTCATGGATGGGGGTGGTCTTGAGGCTGCAATAACGGCTCACGTCGGCCCAAGGCACGGCGGACACGCCGGCAACCGGACGGCCGAACTCCTCGTAGGCACGGATGAGCTGGGCGCAGACCGGGTCCTCGCCCCAGATGACGTCGTCACCGTAGATGACCACGAAGGGGTCGTCGCCGGTGAAGGGCTTGGCCATGCTGACAGCGTGGCCGAGGCCGAGGGTCTGCTGCTGGCGGACGAAGAAGATGTTGGCCAGATTGGAGATGCCGAGGCACTCTTCCAGCATCTTCTCCTTGCCGGGAGCGGCAAGTTTTGCTTCCAGCTCAGGGCTGCGGTCAAAGTGGTCCTGGATGATGTCCTGATTGCGGCTCACGATGATAAGGATGTCGGTGATGCCGGAACGGACAGCCTCCTCCACCAGATACTGGATGGCGGGTTTGTCCACGATGGGGAGCATTCCTTTGGGCATCGCCTTGGTGGCAGGCAGCACCCGGGTGCCCAGACCTGCTGCCGGAATGACCGCCTTGGTGATCTTTTTCATGATTCAGACTCCTTTGGTTTATAGTCTCGGCTGAGGGTGCCTCAGCCGGCAAGAGCAGTAAGCAGAGCCTGCAGATCCGGGCCCAGCAGCAGGGTAAAGGCGCTGCCCCCCACCATCAGCAGCAGCATACACAGCAGCACGGCCCCAAGGCTGACGCCGCCCTGAGCGCGGAGCACGGCCTGACGCTGCTGGGCGTCGGGAAACTCGGACTGGATGCGGCGGATGTGGTCGGCGGCGCTCTTGCGGTAGAGCCACTTGCCGTACATACCGCGCACCAGCATCAGCACGAAGCTGAGGACAGAGCAGACCCGGGCAAATACCGTCAGAGCCGAAGCGCTCATGGCGGGGGCGAGAGCGCTGCCGGAGAGCTGCAGCATCTCGATAAAGGTGGGCGCTGCCAGCAGAAGTTCAGCGGCCAGAAAGCCGAAGGCCGGCTTCCACGCCTTGCGGTAGAAGAAGTAGAAGGGGCCGAACAGCAGAGCCGAAAAGCTCATGGATACTTTGCTCTTCTGGAGCTGCATCCGGCTGTAAGCGGCGAGGTAAGCGGGGGCGGCGGGGCCGATATAGTCCAGCCAGTCCTGACGGGCGATGCCGTCCATCTTGGCCTCCTTGCCGAAGGCGTCCTCAAAAAACTCCTTCTCCGGGTCGGCGGAAGTGCCGAACTGACGGTACATCTGGGAGTAGTCGAAAGTCTCTTCGCCGCTGTCGCGGGAAGAAGGAGGCTCCTGCCCCTCGGGGGGCAGTACAGCACCGCAGCAGCGGCAGGTTTCCTCATCCCGCAAGGTGCGCTCGCCGCAGGACGGACAGGTGCGGAGCTGGCTCTCCTCGTAGGGGAACTTCCACTCGTAGCCGGCGGCGTGGGCGGGGCGGTGGATGCACTGGCCCAGCTTCTCGTAGCAGACGCGGTGATAAGGCGCGCCGCAGTCGGGGCAGACCACGATGTCATCCTGAAGTGTGAGGGGCTTGCCGCAGCCTTCACACGGACAGCCATAGTATTTTGGCATAACATCCTCCAATGAATAGGGTAGTTTATCAGTATTATACACTTAAAATGCGGAAAAGAAAAGGCGGAAATCTTCAAATTTCCAGCACAATGGTATTTTTTCCTCTTTACTTTATCATGGATTCTGGGTATACTAATGAAGTATCTGTGTATAAACTGTATCTTTTGCAGCTCCCTATAGAGCGATGCCCCGGCAGGACCTCTCAGTCGCTGACGCGACAGCTCCCCTTGAAAGGGGAGCCATTGGCAGGCCGGGTAGGCCCATGCAGGACGAGCAAAGTTTGCGCTGACCTGAAACAGTAGTGCCCTGCTACAGAGATCCACAGCAGCTTGACAAGGTGTGCTTGTCCAGAAGCCGCTGCCCTCGTAAGCGAGGCCCGCTCTTTTGCGCCCTGTCGGGCCATGGGCGTCCAGCGCAGAGCTGCCCGACACGCCAGTGGCTCTCCCTTTGGGAGAGCTGGCGAGCGAAGCGAGACTGAGAGGGCAAGGACGCTGCTAAAAGATGTATCCGTTGACTGAGACGAGAGGAATAAAACGATGATCACCACTGATGAACTGAAAGTACAGCTGGCTGAATACCACACCGCTGTAAAGGACTTGGAGGAGGCGCTGGCCATCGACGCTTCCCGCAAGCGCGTGCAGGAGCTGGAGCACACCATGTCCCGCCCCGGCTTCTACGACGACGCTGAGCTGAGCAAGAAGGTCTTCGACGAGGTGGGCGACCTGAAGGGCAAGCTGACCCGCTTCGAGAAGCTGCAGGGCCTGTACGATGACGCAGAGACCATGCTGGTCATGCTGGACGAGGAGTACGACCCCGAGATGGTGCCGGAGGCCGAAGAGGCCGTCAACGCCGTGGGCAAGGCTGTGGACGAGCTGCAGCTGATGACCATGCTGAACGGTGAGTACGACCACAGCAACGCCATCCTGACCTTCCACGCAGGCACCGGCGGCACCGAGGCACAGGACTGGGCCGAGATGCTCTACCGTATGTACAACAAGTGGGCGCAGGCTCACGGCATGACCGTCGAGGTCCTGGACTATCAGGACGGCGACGAGGCCGGCATGAAGAGCGCTTCCATGATGGTCAAGGGTGCCAACGCCTACGGCCTGCTCAAGAGTGAGAACGGCGTCCACCGTCTGGTGCGCGTCTCTCCCTTTGACGCCAACGCCCGCCGTCAGACCAGCTTTGCTTCGCTGGAAGTCATGCCCGAGCTGGACAACACCATCCAGGTGGACATCCGCCCCGAGGACATCGAGATGCAGGTCTACCGCTCCTCCGGTGCCGGCGGCCAGCACATCAACAAGACTTCTTCCGCTGTCCGACTCATCCATAAGCCCACCGGCATCGTGGTCAGCTGCCAGACTCAGCGCAGCCAGTTCCAGAACCGCGACTACGCGATGGAAATGCTGAAGGCAAAGCTGTACCAGATCGCCAAGCAGCAGCACATGGATAAGATCGACGACATCAAGGGCGTCCAGAACGAGATCGCATGGGGCCACCAGATCCGCTCCTACGTCTTTATGCCCTACACGATGGTCAAGGACCACCGCACCAACTACGAGACCGGCAACGTGGACGCTGTCATGGACGGCGACCTCGACGGCTTCATCTTCGCTTACCTCAAGGCCGCAAGCCGTGGTGAGCTGCAGGATACCTGAGCCGGAGCACGACCCTGAAAAAATCAGCACCCGCTTTTCTGCCCGATGGGGGAGAGAGGCGGGTGCTTTTTTGTCCGGGGAAAAAACGGCCCATGGACAAATCGCTCGCGCCCCCGCCCGGGAGGGGGGGGGCCCCTCTCTTTTTCACAACTCCCCGCCCCCCAGACAAAAGGCAACATCCTATTCCCGCCTCTTCTTTTCAAAAAAAAAAAACACCACACCGTGTACTGCATACTCTCATCGACACCAGTTCACCTCAGCCACATCCGCCTATCTACGATAACCA